>NZ_CP032762.1:4970000-5270000 GCF_003641205.1 Rhodococcus sp. P1Y | reverse complement strand
TGCTCGCCGATCAGGCCGCTGCCCTGGCGGCCATCGCGGATCTCACCAAGATGCATGCAATCGACGTCGTCGTCGTTCCGGGCGACATCTACGATCGCGCGGTTCCCAGCGCCGACGCCGTCCTCGTGTGCAACAGGGGACTGGAAGCCATCCGTGCGGCAGGTGCCGTCATAGTCGCCACGTCGGGTAACCACGATTCGCCTGCCCGACTCGGAGCGGGCGCAGCGTTCGCGTCGGCGGGTGGTTTGCACCTGATGACGCGAGTCTCGGAAGTGGGCACCCCGGTAATCGTGAGCGACGAGTTCGGGCCTGTTGCCTTCTACGGGATTCCCTACCTCGAACCGGAAACCACGCGTATCGAACTCGACATACCGGCCGCGCGCTCGCACACGGAGGTTCTCGACGCGGCCATGGCGCGGGTGAATGCCGATCTACAGGAGCGCCGTGCGGATGCCACGTCCGTCAGATCAGTCGTGCTGGCCCATGCGTTCGTCGTCGGCGGTGAGGCGACGGGTTCCGAACGGTCCATTTCCGTGGGCGGCATCGAGACCGTACCCGCCTCGTCGTTCGACGGCGTGGATTACGTAGCACTCGGCCACCTGCACTCTCCTCAGACGTTGTCGACGGGTGTTCGATACTCCGGTTCGCCGCTGCCGTACTCGTTCGGCGAGCGCAGCCACAACAAAGCTGTCTGGATAGTCGAACTCGCCGCCGAGGGTCTCGCCACCGTCGACCGCGTCGATCTCCCTGTGGTCCGCGGGCTCAGTCGAATCGAGGGCACGGTCGAGGAACTCTTGGCGGACGAGCGGTTCGCCGACGCCGAACATCATTACGTCTCTGCGGTACTGACCGACCCGGTGCGCCCGGTGGACGCAATGAGGTCGCTGCAGCGCCGGTTCCCCTATGCCGTTCATCTCGAATGGAACCGTCCTGCTCAGGATTCCGATGCCCGCTATCGCGACCGGGTGCGCGGGCGTACCGACACCGAGATCATGGCGTCGTTCGTCACCGACATGCGCAGTGCGCCCACCAACAGCGAAACAGCGTTGCTGGAACGGGCTTTGGCGAGCGTTCGCCGCTACGAGGTTGCCGCTGATACCGCAAGCGGTCAGTACGAACTCTTCGGGAAGTCTGCGTGAGGCTGCACAAGCTGGAAATCACTGCATTCGGGCCGTTCGCACGGTCGGAGTCGGTTGACTTCGACGCACTCGGCGCCGACGGATTGTTCTTGCTCCACGGTCAGACCGGGGCTGGAAAGACGACCATCCTCGATGCCGTCGCGTTCGCGCTGTACGGCACAGTCCCAGGGGCGCGCAAGGACGGTAAACGCCTACTCTCCGATCACGCGGAACCCGGTGCCGTGCCGACGGTCACGCTCGACGCAACATTGGGTGGCCGACGGGTGCGGATAGTGCGGAGTCCCGAGTTCTTCAGGCCGAAGAAGCGCGGCGACGGGACAACGAAGCAGAACGCAAAGGCGTCGCTCACGTGGCTCGACGGTTCGAGCCAGAATCTGACCCGCCTCGACGAAATCGGCGACGCGGTCGGTGTGGCGCTCGGCATGAGCGCAGACCAGTTCTTTCAAGTCGTCCTTCTTCCTCAAGGTGAGTTCGCACGCTTCCTGCGGGCAGACAGCGACGAGCGAGGCAATCTGCTCGAGCGCCTGTTCGATACCAGCAGGTTCGGCGACATCGAGGAATGGTTCGCCGATGCCCGCCGAGTGAGCGCCGCACAGTTGGACAGCAGTCGTATTGCGACGGACAAGCTCCTGGGCCAAATATCGACGGCGTCCGGTGAGGAAGAACAACTCGATGTGCAGCCGGTCGAGTGGGCGAGCGACGTGCTCGACGCCGCGCGCGGCGCATACGTTCGGTCGAGTGAGGTGCTGGCAAGCGCGCGCATCACTTCGGAAGCTGCTGTCGCCGACCTCAAACAACTCGAGCTCGCCCGCGACCTGCACGCCCGTCGAAGAATCGCGCAGGAACAACTTGCGGAGTTTCACGCGGGCGCATCCGAGCGGGAGGCACTACGCCTGGAAGTGGAACGTTCGGTGGCCGCGGGTCCCGTCGCCGCGCTGGCAAGCGAACTCGCCGCGGCGGAGTCGATGGCTGCCACGGCGGTACGCACAGCTGCCAGGGTGCACCAGAAGTTCGAGGAGATCGACGGTTCGAGCGTAGTTCTGGACGGTCTTTCCGCATCAGGGCGCGACATCCTCGCCGATCGGGCACTGGTGGCGACTGCGGTTCGCACCTGGACCACCGAGGTGGCCGCGCTGGAGGAACTCCGCGTCCTCGCGCGTAGAGCTGACGCCGAGGACCGGACCGCGAAAGCTCTCGCCACCGAACTCGCGGTCGTAGAACGCGAACTGGGATCGCGCCGGACCGAGCGCTCGACTCTGCCGACCGCCATCACAACCGCCGAGACCGAACTGCACGCGGCGGTCGAGGCAGCGGCCGAGATTCCCTCGCTCGAGGCCGATTCCGCGCGCATCACTCGCGCAGTGGAAGCCGCCATCGAACTGGCCAAGACGCGCAAGAGGCTCGTCGTTGCCGAGAAGGCGCATCACGTAGCAGTGGGCACCTACAACGACGCCCGCAGCTACACTCTCGATCTTCGTGAGCAGCGACTGTCGGGGATGGCCGCAGAACTCGCAATGCGGCTGGTCGAGGGCGAGCCGTGCGGGGTGTGCGGTTCGTCCACGCACCCCGATCCGACTCACGCGGCGGAATCCACCGTCACCAAGGACGACGAGGCCGACGCAGCAGCGAGCGAGCGGCGAGCAGGAACCATCGCGGAGAAGAAGGCCGCCGAGGTCGCGGCTCTGCTGCGTGCGCGCGATGTGCTCGCGGAACAGTCGGGCGACCGAGACAGTGCCGAGCTCATCGGGTCACTCGACGGCATTACCTCGGCGCTCACAGCGGCACGTGCAGCGGCGGCAGCGCGCGACCGCCTCCAGGCAAGGCTCGCGAAACTGCGCGGCGAAGACCAACGACTGGCGGCGTCGATCGCCGAACTTCAGTCGACGGCCGCCGGAATCGAGGCGCGGGCTGCACAGGTCTCGATGAACGTGCGCGAGATGAGAAGCCGCATTGCCGACAGGGTCGACGGCACTACGAGCATCGATCGTCTTCTCGGCCGGTTGGAAGCATTGATCGCGCTGTCGACCGAGGTGCTCGACACACGCACCGACGCGGCCGGCAAGACCTCGGCGGCACACGATCTCGCCGATCGGCTCGCGTCGCTGGTGGCTGAATCGGGTTTCGCGTCGGCCGAGGAAGCGGCACGCGCAGTCGTAACCTCTGCGCGGGCCGCGTCGATCGAGAAGCAGATCGCGAAGGCCAACGACGTCAGGGCACACGCCGAACAAGTGCTCGCCGAGCCTGCGATCGCCGCTGTCGGAGACGACGAGCCGGTCGACACCGAAGCGGCGAAGATCGCCGTCGACGCTGCAGCCGTCGAATTGCACGCGGCTGTGGCGACGCACGCTGAATGCAAGCGCAGGACCGAGCAGCTCGAGGAGTTGACGGCGCAATTGTGGGCGGCGGTGGACCGCGCAGCACCGATGCAGGCAAGGCACGACGAACTCGCGGCGCTCGCAGATGTCGTCGCCGGCCGCGGCCAGAACGCGCGCAAGATGTCGCTCCGCTCGTACGTCCTGGCGTCGAGGCTGGAAGACGTTGCGGAGTCTGCGTCGGCTCGACTCCGGCGGATGTCGTCGGGGCGGTACGAATTCGTTCATTCGGACGAGGCCGAATCACGCGGGCGGCGAGGCGGTCTCGGTCTCGACATCCGCGACGACTACACCGGCGTCACTCGTTCCGCAAAGACCTTGTCGGGCGGAGAATCGTTCCTGGCGTCGTTGTCGCTCGCGCTCGGCCTCGCCGACGTCGTCGCGGCCGAATCCGGCGGAGTTGTGCTCGACACCATGTTCATCGACGAAGGATTCGGAACGCTCGACGCCGATACGCTCGAATCGGTTATGGGCGTCCTCGACGAGCTGCGTGCAGGCGGTCGGGTCGTCGGCATCGTCAGTCACGTCGACGAGATGCGCCAACGCATTCCGAGTCGCCTGCACGTGATTCGCGAGCGAGACGGGTCGAGACTTCAGCTCTTCGCTGCGTCCTGATCTGCGTCCTTCTGGGAGTCCTGTGGGTTCGTCTTCTTCGGCGCGTCCTTGTTGTTGCCGTCTTCGTCGGTCACCAGATCGGCGGGATCGGGAGCCTGAGTTTCGAGCTCGCGTTGATTCGCCTCGTCGGAGCGCTTGTCGATCTCTTCCGAGACGTAGCGAATGAGAACTGCGGCCGTCGCGGCGGCGGGGACGGCGAGGAATGCGCCGATGATTCCGAATACCGAGCTGCCTCCGGTGACCGCGAGCAACACGATCGCCGGATGCAGGTTCATGCTGCGACTCTGCAGGATCGGTTGCAGCACATTGCCTTCCAGTTGCTGCACCGCCAGGATGATGACGAGGACGATCAGCGCGGTGGTCGGACCGTTCGCAACCAGTGCGACCAGCACTGCCAGGGCACCTGCAACGAACGCACCGACAATGGGGATGAAGCCGCCGAGGAACGTCAGAGTGGCGAGAACCAGCGCCAGGGGCACCCCGAGGATCACCAGTCCCAGTCCGATGAAGAAGGCGTCGATCAAACTCACGATTGCCTGGGTACGAATGAATCCGCCGAGCGTCGTCCACATTCTGGCGAGGACCTCGGCAAGGTGCGTACCTGCGCGCCCACCGGCGAATCCATGCAGCCACGGAATGAACTTCGTGCCGTCCTTGACGAAGAAGAAGGTCAGAACGAGGACGAGAGCAAGCGTTACCAGGATGGAGCCTGCTGCCGACACACCCGTGAAAACACCGGATGCGATGGCGGTGCCGCTGTCCTGGAGCCTTGACGTGATGGCCGAGACGGCATTGTCGATCTGTTCGTCCTGCAGGTTTATCGGAGGACCCTTGAGCCAGTTCTGCACCTGCGAAACACCGGCGGATGCCTTGTCGACCAATTCCGGCGCCGAATCGGCGACCGACGGGACGATGAGCGTGATGATGCCGCCGATGACGAGGAAGAACACCACCAGCGCGGCGGTAGCGGACAGCGCAGGTGGGAGGCCGACCCGCATCATCCACTTCGTCGGCGGCCACAGGACGGTCGCGACGATGATCGCGAGAAGAGCCGGAAGGATGATCACCCACAGCGACGAGATCAACCATCCCAGAACCCACGCACCTGCTGCGACGGAGACGAGTATCAGCGACCACTTGGCCAACCAGATCCCGCCGACGCCGATGAGGTCACCCCGATCGCGCCCCGATTTCACACCGGGCGCTGCCTGCTCAGTCACGTCGAAGATCCTTCTGTTCGTGGGCTGGGTGCGAACTCGGGGGACCACTTGTGGTGACCGCCCACGCTCGCTGTACCCGAGTGACTCTAACGTCTGCGTATCCCGATCACCCTTGCTCGTGCGCGAGCAGCCACTGCTTTGCCGGTAGACCCCAGCGAAATCCGCCCATGCCGCCGCCGATCCTGAACACTCGATGGCAGGGCACGAACAGCGCCGCAGCGTTGCGAGCGCACGCGGATGCTGCGCCCCGGATGGCGGCAGGGCGTCCCGACAGTGCCGCGAACTCCGAATAGGTGACGGGTGCGCCTGCCGGAACCTTTCGTAGAACAGTCCATGCGTGGACGAGGAATTCGCCTGACACTTGGCTCACCGGAATGCCGTCGATCGCAGTGAAATCGCCGCGGTGATAGGCGTCGACTGCCTCGGTCACGCTGCCGAGATCACCTGCCTGGCGGATGTCGGTGGGGCGAAGTGTGCGGTGAATCAACGGTGCAAGCTCGTCGATCGACTCCGTCCAGCCTGATGCCAGCACGGACCCGGCCGAATCGACGATCGTGGTGAACGGGCCGATCGGTGTGTCGGTGGTAGCTGACGTCGCGATCCCAGCGGTCATGATTTCCTTCTTTCGAGTGCGATGTTCCACAGGTGCATCGAGACGTACGAACGCCACGGCGCCCAGCGGTGCGATTCCTTCAGCGAAATGCCGAGTGCTTCGGCGCCCTGGCGAACGACGAGGTCGGTGTCGAGCAGGACGTCGGGGTCGGCGAGCATACGCATCACGACGTAGCGCGCAGTCCACGGTCCGATTCCTTTCAAGGCGAGTAGATCTCGCTCCAGTTCGTCGGCGGGCAACGCCGTGTGCAGAACGAGCTTGCCCGACGCCAGCGCCTCGGCGACTCCGATGATGGCCTCCACCCGAGCCTTGGGCCCGGTGAGGACCTCGTGACCGCGTTCGGCGATGATCGCCGAGCTGGGGAACAACCGGGTGATGTTCCCGCCGAGCGGGTCCTCGATGTGCGAACCCAACGCCTCGACCAATCTGGCCGTGTGTGTCGCCGCAGCGCCGAGGGATATCTGCTGGCCGATCATCGTCCGCAGCAGAAGTTCGTCACCGTCGACATTGCCTGGAACTCGAATACCGCTGTGCAAGCGTATGTTCGGCGCAAGTGCAGTGTCCTCGCCCAGCGCCGAGTCGATTGCTTCGGGGTCGGAATCGAGGTCGAGAAGATGACGGATCCGCGCGACTGCAGGTGCCAGATCGCGCATGTCCTGCAGGCTGAGTGTGGTGTCGACGTATCCGTCCTCGATCCTGAGACCGACGACGCCATGGCCGTGGGGGAGTCGGAGGGAGCGTCGGTACACGCCCGCGTCGAAGCTCTCGCTGCCGGGCACCGCATGGCCCGAGAGGAACCATTCGAGCCACCCGCGGTCCAGCGGTTGCCGGTACGGGAGCCGGACGGTGACAGTGCCGTTCGACGAGACCGTCTTCTTCCTCGATGCCTCGTCACGCAGCGTGGTGGGGTTGACTGCGAAGACTTCACGCACGGTGTCGTTGAACTGACGGACGCTGGAGAATCCCGAGGCGAAGGCGATGTCGCTCATCGACATGTCCGTCGTCTGGATCAGCGTTCGCGCCGTGTGGGCGCGGTGTGCGCGGGCGAGCGCGAGAGGACCGGCTCCGATTTCGGCGGTGAGGACGCGGGTGAGTTGGCGTGTCGAATAGCCGAGTGTGTCGGCGAGCGAGTCGACTCCACCCCGCTCGACGGCCCCGTCGGAGATCAATCGCATAGCGCGAGAAGTCAGGTCCGAGTGAATGTTCCAGTGCGGTGAGCCGGGAGTTGCATCGGGCTGGCAGCGTCGGCAGGCGCGGTAGCCCTCCTGCTGAGCGGCCGCTGAGGTGGGAACGAACGAGACGTTCTTCGCCTTCGGTGTTGTGGCCGGGCACGACGGGCGACAGTAGATGCCCGTCGTGCGCACGGCCGTGAAGAACTGCCCGTCGAAACGGGTGTCCCTCGCTGACACGGCCCGGTAACACCGTTCGAAATCCAACTCCATGGACTCCACTGTGTCACCGGGCCCGGCCGGGTGCTAGCGGAAATCCGCCATGCACGTCGGTAGCCGAATCAGCTCAGCAGCAGCGCGCACCAGGTCGGCGATCTGCTTCGGTGTAGCGGTCTCGCCAGAACTGACGTTCCGACGGAACCGGCTCACCGGGGTGTACCCGCGCCATGTGTGCCAGGTACCGCTCGTAGTCCTTGTCGCCCATCAGCGACGTGATCCACCACCAGAGCCCCTTCATCTCAGTGGTGACTCGCGTGCGCGGCGCCCGGAGCGCGGACGGTTCCGTCTGCGATGAGTTTGTCCCATTCGCTCTGGATTTCCTTCTCGGCCGGAGTGGGGATGAAGCCTGCGGGACCGAAGATTTTCGACGGGACCGCGGGTTCTTCGTTGTCCGGCAGTTCGCGGCCACGTACGGCCTGGATGCAGACGACCACCCCGGCAGCGACGACGATCAGTACGAGTACCGCGAAGATGATCGACAACGTGCCTTGAATGAAGGTATTCCGGATGACCGCATCGATCGCATCTGCGGTCTTGGCGGTCTGGAATTCGGTCAGACCTCGGTTTTTCGCGTCGACGAACAGGCTGTGTTGCTTCCAGTAACCGATGGCGGGAATGTCGGAGAAGATTTTCTGGTACGACGCGGTCATGGTGACGATGAGGTCCCACACCAGTGGGATACCGGGAATCCACGCCCACTTGTACAGTCCGCGCTTGACGACGATCACCATCACGACGGTCAGTGCGATCGCGGCGAGCAGCTGATTGGCGATGCCGAACAGCGGGAACAGCGTGTTGATGCCGCCGAGGGGATCGGTGACGCCCATGAGAAGGATTGCGCCCCAAGCTGCAACGACGATCAGCGAGCACACCCAGGCGCCGGGGCGCCACGACGGATCTTTGAACTTCTTGGCGACCGAACCGGGCAGGTTTCCGATGCTGTCGGAGAGCATGAAGCGTGCAACGCGGGTACCTGCGTCAACCGTCGTGAGGATGAACAGGGCCTCGAACATGATCGCGAAGTGGTACCAGAAGGCCTTGAGGCTTTCGCCTCCGAAGACTTGGTGCAACACCTCGGACATGCCGAATGCCAACGTCGGAGCGCCGCCGGTGCGAGAGATGATCGATTCTTCACCGACTGCTTCGGCGGCCTGCGTCAATTCGCTAGGGGTGATGTCCGCACCGGGCAGCCCGAGGTTGTTGTTGAGGTAGTCGGCCGCCGTTTCCGGAGTCCCTCCTGTGAGTGCTGCGGGAGCGTTGAGCGCAAAGTACAGGTGCTGGTCCAGAACGCATGCGGTGATGAGGGCCATGATGGCGACGAACGACTCGGTGAGCATGCCGCCGTAGCCGATCATCCGCATCTGCTTTTCCTTCTCGAGCAGCTTGGGTGTTGTTCCCGAGCTGATCAGAGCATGGAATCCCGACAGTGCGCCGCAGGCAATGGTGATGAACAGGAACGGGAAGAGCGAGCCCGCGAAGGCCGGGCCGTTGCCCTCGGTGGCGAACGACGTCATGGCAGGCATCTGCATCTTGGGCTGGGCGATGAGGATTCCGACGGCCAGGAGCGCGATGGTGCCGATCTTCATGAACGTCGAGAGGTAATCGCGCGGTGCGAGCAGCAGCCAGACCGGGAGGATGGATGCGGCGAGTCCGTAGGCGATGAGGCACCAGGCGACGGTGACCTTCGAGAGGGTGAACCAGTCGGTGCCCCACTCGGTTTCGGCGACCCAGCCGCCCGAGACGATTGCGAACAGGAGTAGCACGACTCCGATCAGCGATATTTCGGAGACCTTGCCGGGGCGCAGGTAGCGCAGGTAGACACCCATGAACAGCGCGATGGGGATGGTGAGAGCGATGGAGAAGACGCCCCAGGGGCTCTCGGCGAGGGCGTTGACCACGACGAGCGCGAGTACGGCGATCAGGATGATCATGATGACGAAGACGCCGACGAGTGCAGCGATACCGCCGACTACGCCCAGTTCGTCGCGAGCCATCTGGCCCAGACTGCGCCCGCGGCGGCGCGTCGAGATCCACAGCACGAGGAAGTCCTGCACGGCGCCTGCGAACACGACGCCGATGATGATCCACAGCGTGCCGGGCAGGTAGCCCATCTGGGCGGCCAGAACCGGGCCGACGAGCGGACCTGCGCCTGCGATGGCGGCGAAGTGGTGGCCGAAGAGCACGCGACGATCCGTCGGCATGTAGTCCGTGCCGTTTTCGAGGATTTCCGCAGGTGTGGCGCGGTCGTCTCGCGGATGGACGATCTTGTTCTCGATCAGCCTGGCGTAGAAGCGGAACGCAAAGATGTAGGTACATACAGCGGCGATGACGAACCAGACAGCGTTGGGGTTCTCGCCGCGCACGATCGCGACGATGGTCCACGCGACGCCGCCGAGCAGGCCGATCAGGACGAACAGTATTCGTTTGGCCGGAGTCATGGGACTTTTGTCCACTACTCCGACCGGTGGCAAATCCGCATCGTTCTTCATGAGTTCGATGTTCGGATCGTCTGCCGCTTTCAATGCCATGGGGACCACTTTCAGCATCGGTGATGTGACAGCGATCACTGTAAACGGTGTGGGTGACAGCGCGGTCACGTTCTCAGGTGACTGCGTCCAAAGGTTGTGAATTTGCGGCGAGCGGAGGCGGCCTTTCAGCTCCCCAATGCCTCGTCGATCGCACGGGTGCTCAAGACCTGATCCAATACCATTGCTGCGCTGCCGATGACGCCCGAAAGGTCGTCGTGGGTGGTGGCTTGGATGGTCAACGCCTTGGTGGCCAGCGCGGTCGCGTTTCCGTAGACCGTCTCTCGTAAGCCTGCGACGAAGATGTCGTACGCCTTCGCCATGTCGCCGCCGACGATGAGCACCTCTGGGTTGAGCAGGTTGACGGCACCGGCCAGGGTCTCGCCGATGTGGCGTCCGCTGTCTCGGATGAGCCGCCTCGCTTCGGGGTCGCCGCTCACCGCGAGTTCGACGACACCTCGTATGTGCCCGACGCTGCGTCCCCGATCCTGGAGCGCACGCACGAGCGCCCAGCCGCCGGCGATCGCCTCCAGGCAGCCGCTGTCGCCGCAGCGACATGCCACTCCGGCTGCCGCAGCGATTTTGGTGTGGCCGAATTCGCCTGCCGCACCCAGTGATCCGCGCTGCAGTATTCCGCCGGCGACGATTCCTGCACCGAGGCCGGTCGACGCCTTGACCAGCAGTGCGTTCTGGAATCGATCCCGGTTGTCGCGGCGTTCTGCCAGGACCATCGCGTTGGCGTCGTTGTCCAGGAAGACCGGTGCGGATGTCGTCTCGGCGAAGAACGGCGCCAGCGGGATCCCGTCCCATCCGTGCATGATCGGCGAGTCGAGGCTGCACCCTCTGGCTGTGTCCGCAGTGCCGGGTATGGACAGGCCGACGCCGAGGATGCGGTGGTCGGTGCGACCTGACTCGTCGACGAGAACTTCGAGCCGTTTGGTGATCTGCGGCATCAGTTCGTCCGGGCCGACGCCGATTTCCTGGTCGACGGTGTCGCTGGCGAGAAACTCACCGCCGAGGGAGAAGACGCCCAGCTGTGAGCGACTGCGACCGATGGCTGCCGCGAGCACGATTCCGGCGTCGACGTCGAACGACAGCCGTGCGGGAGGGCGACCGCCGGTGGAGTGGGTGTCCTCGGTCTCGATCACCAGCCCCAGCGTCGTGAGCGCGTTCACCCTCGCGGCGACTGCCGAGCGCGAAAGCCCGGTGAACTTGCCGAGGTCTGTGCGTGTGTCGGCTTCACGGTCGCGGATCAGCGCGAACATCTCACCTGCGGTCGCGGGCGGTGCGCCGGGACGTGAAGTTCGCATATACGCCATTCAACCAATTCGCAACCGGGCAGGCAACAGCGGAAGAATTGACACTTACGATTTACAAATACATAAGTTGGGCTTGTCGAAACACCTAACTGCCCCTAGTCTGAATCGAGAAAGACCGAACACGGGAGACACCTCATGGACACACTTCACCCGGTTCTGCGCGAGGTCACCGACCGCATCGCAGTCCGCAGCCAGTCCGCACGAGCCGCCTACCTCGATCGAATCTCGGCCGCCGGAACGCAGGGGCCTGCCCGCGGCCGGTTGGCATGCGCCAACATCGCCCACGGCTTCGCCGCTTCCGGTAAGGCCGACAAACAAGCCCTACGCGGCACCGTCAAGCCCAATATCGCGATCGTGTCCGCGTACAACGACATGCTTTCGGCGCACAAGCCGTTCGAGACCTACCCCGCAGCACTCAAGTCCGCTGTCATCGACGCGGGCGGTATCGCGCAGTTCGCCGGGGGCGTGCCCGCCATGTGCGACGGCATCACACAGGGCCGCGACGGCATGGAACTCTCGCTGTTCAGTCGCGACATCATTGCGATGTCGACGGCGATTGCGTTGTCGCACGACATGTTCGACGCCACCCTCATGCTCGGGGTGTGCGACAAGATCGTGCCGGGAATGTTGATCGGAGCGTTGAGCTTCGGGCACCTGCCAGCAGTGTTCGTGCCTGCAGGCCCGATGACCTCCGGACTTCCCAACGGCGAAAAGGCAAAAGCTCGCCAGCTCTACGCCGAAGGAAAGGTAGGCCGGGAGGCGCTGCTGGACGCGGAGGCGGCGTCGTACCACGGTAGTGGCACGTGCACGTTCTTCGGCACCGCGAATTCCAACCAGCTTCTGATGGAGGTCATGGGCCTGCATCTACCTGGCTCGTCCTTCGTCAATCCGGGAACTGCGTTGCGCGACGCCCTGACTCGCGAGGCCGCACACGTCGTCACCGGTCTCACCGACCTGGGCGAGACGTACACTCCCGTCGGCGAGATTGTCGACGAGAAAGCACTCGTCAACGGCTGCGTCGCGCTTCTGGCCACCGGCGGATCGACCAATCACACGATGCACCTCGTCGCCATTGCGCGTGCGGCCGGGATCACGCTGACCTGGCAGGACCTGTCCGATCTCTCCGCTGTCGTACCCCTGATGTCGAGGATCTATCCGAACGGCAAGGCCGATGTCAATCACTTCCATGCCGCGGGTGGTCTCGGTTTCGTCATCGGTTCGCTCCTCGATGCAGGCTTGATGCACGAGGACGTGAAAACCATTGCTGGTCCGGGGCTTCGGCGGTACACGCAGGAACCCAAGCTCGACGGTGACGGCGTGATGTGGCACGACGGCACTCGCATGAGCCACGACGACAGCGTCCTACGCGGTGCGGACGAGCCGTTCAGCGCCGACGGTGGACTGAAAGTGCTGACCGGACCCCTCGGCAAGTGCGTCATCAAGACCTCCGCGATCGCGTCCGAGCATCGAGTGGTCACAGGTCCGGCCCGGGTGTTCGACGATCAAGCGGACTTTCTCGAAGCGTTCGACGCAGGTGAGCTTGAAGGTGACTTCGTTGCTGTTCTGCGCTACCAAGGCCCGCAGGCCAACGGGATGCCCGAGCTGCACAAGCTGACTCCGGCGCTCGGAATCCTCCAGGACCGGGGCTACCGCGTCGCGCTCATCACCGACGGCAGGATGTCCGGGGCATCCGGAAAAGTCCCCGCCGCAATACATCTGACACCCGAAGCCGCGAGCGGTGGGCCGATCGCCAAGATCGTCGACGGCGACATGATCACACTCGACTCGCTCACCGGGACATTGTCGATCGACGTACCTCTGGGCGAGTTCGAGGCGCGGCCAGTGACGGGTCGCGTGTTGACTCAGGACGAATGGGCCAGCACAGGGCGTGACCTGTTCTCCGGTATGCGTGCGCTCGTCGGACCCGCCGACGAGGGTGCGATGTTCGTTATGCGCTAGTGCGGCTCCGCCGCCCGTGCGCGCGTAAGTACCGCCGACGGTAACTACGCACGCACGACCCCAGGTACCGACCAACCTTAAGGAAAGAGAAACATGACCGAATCGCTGCTCGACCGCGTACCCGTCATCCCAGTGGTCGTCATCGAGAACCTCGATCACGCAGTGCCGATCGCCCGCGCGCTGGTCCAGGGCGGTGTGCCGGTCATCGAACTGACGCTTCGTACGCCGGTGGCGCTCGACGCCATCGAACGCATCGCCGCCGAGGTTCCCGAGATTCTCGTCGGGGCGGGCACGATCGTCACCCCCGGTCAGGCGAAGCAGGCTGCCGATGCGGGCGCTCAGTTCCTGGTGTCACCGGGTTGCACCCCGGCGTTGACGAAAGCCATGACGGAGACCGGCTTGCCTCATCTGCCCGGTGCCGCAACGGTGTCCGAGGTGCTCGCGCTACTCGAAGCCGGCTACACCGACCTCAAGTTCTTCCCGGCCGAAGCGTCGGGCGGGGCGAACTTCCTGAAGTCCATCCATTCGCCTGTCCCTGCGGCTCGCTTCTGCCCGACGGGCGGAATCTCCACGGCCAATGCGTCGTCGTACCTGGCCTTGCCGAACGTCGGATGCGTCGGGGGATCGTGGCTCACTCCGGCCCCGGTCCTCGCGGCAGAGGACTGGGACGCGGTAGCCTCCCTCGCCAAGGCTGCGGCGGAGCTGAAGACAACGGCGTGAGCACGTAATAGGGTGCCGTCCATGACGGACCCGAATCAGCAGTATCAGCAGTACGCGCCGCCACCGCTACCTCCGACGAACGCCGGGTGGGCGGTGGCGGCGGTCATCTTCTTCTGGCCAGTCGCCTTCTCGGCCTTCAACCACTCCTCGAACGTCTATCCACGATGGGCGATGGGGGATTTTCAGGGCGCGCAATATGCGTCGGACCGGGCGAAAAAGCTCGGGCAAATCGCGCTGTGGGTGTGGGTCGCGTTCGTTCTGGTGTTCGTGCTGTTCTATGTCCTGATGTTCGCTCTGCTCGTCAACTCCGGATGGAGCGCGGTGTAGGCGTGCACATGGGTTGACCTGAACATTCCTCGAGGTTCTACGTTGGAACCCATGGACACACTGGGACTCGGAAGAACTGGAATTTCGGTCGACGTCGGCCATTCGTACCTCGACGACGCCTGCGAGCTGGAATCGCTTGGTTACTCCTCGCTGTGGCTCGCGGGTGGCCAGATCGATCGGCTGAGCAGACTCGTCGACCTCGTGAGCGCGACGAGCACCGCGAAGGTCGTTCCCGGAATAGTTCCGGTCGACGTCTACGACGCCAATGCGACCCGTGCGCTCTACGACGAGCTGGAATCGTCGGGCAGATTCGTGCTCGGTCTGGGCGGTCCGCAGACCGCGAAGCCACTCGCCGGGTTGAATGCGTATCTCGACGATCTCACCGTTTCGTCCGACCGCATCCTCCTCGCCGCCCTGGGGCCGAAGAAGCTCGAACTCGCTCGCAGTAGAGCTGCCGGTGCCGTCGCACTGCTCGTCACTCCGGAATACACAGCCGATGCCAGGAAAATTCTCGGCGATGCCGTACTGGCCGTCAGTCAGTTCGTCGTTCTCGAGGAGGACCCTGCCAGGGCACGCGAGATTGCTCGCGAGCCGCTGTCTTTTCTCGCGTCGGTCGCCGGATACCGGCAGAACTTCCTTCGCATGGGCTTCACCAGCGACGACGTAGACGGGCTCAGCGATCAGCTCGTCGATGCCTTGGTCGCGTGGGGGAGCGTCGACGACATTGCCCGACGGGTGGATGAGCACTGGGTGGCAGGCGCAGATCACGTTGCCCTGGCGCCTCTCGGCACATCGAGCCTGGATGCGGGACGGGCGCTGTCCGAGCTGGTCGGCACACCAAAGTAGACTCCATAGACCGTGAGCCTCACCCTCGGAATCGTCGGACTGCCCAACGTCGGCAAGTCCACCCTCTTCAACGCGCTGACCAAGAACGATGTTCTGGCCGCGAACTATCCGTTCGCGACCATCGAGCCGAACGTCGGCGTCGTTCCGCTTCCCGATCCGAGGCTCGGCAAGCTCGCCGAGGTGTTCTCCTCGGAGAAGCTGGTGCCTGCGCTGGTGTCGTTCGTCGACATCGCCGGCATCGTGAAGGGTGCGTCCGAAGGTGCTGGCCTGGGCAACAAGTTCCTCGCGAACATTCGTGAGGCCGACGCCATCTGCCAGGTCGTCCGAGTCTTCGCCGACGACGACGTCGTGCACGTCGACGGCCGCGTCGATCCGTCCGCCGATATCGAGGTCATCGAGACCGAGCTCGCGATCGCGGATCTGCAGACGCTGGAGAAGGCCATCCCGCGCGTCGAGAAGGAAGCGCGGATCAAGAAGGACCGCAAGCCTGCACTCGATGCTGCGATTGCGGCTCAGGCAGTGCTCAACGAGGGCAAGACGCTGTTCTCGCAGAAGGGCAAGCTGGACTTCGAGCTGCTCAAGGAATTCCAGCTCCTCACCACCAAGCCGTTCCTCTACGTCTTCAATGCCGACGAGGCTGTGCTGACCGACGACGCGAAGGTCGGCGAGCTGGCGCGCTCCGTAGCCCCGGCTGACGCAGTTTTCCTGGACGCGAAGATCGAGTCCGAGCTGCTCGAACTCGACGCCGAATCCGCAGCCGAACTGCTCGAGAGCGTCGGACAAACAGAACCCGGTCTCGACGCCTTGGCCCGCGCCGGCTTCCACACCCTCGGCCTGCAGACCTACCTCACCGCGGGTCCCAAAGAGGCTCGGGCGTGGACAATTCACAAGGGCGACACGGCACCTCAGGCTGCGGGCGTCATTCACACCGACTTCGAGCGCGGTTTCATCAAGGCCGAAATCGTCAGCTTCAACGACCTCATCGACGCCGGATCCATGGCGGCAGCCAAGGCTGCGGGCAAAGTCCGCATCGAGGGCAAGGACTACGTCATGGTCGACGGGGATGTCGTGGAGTTCCGCTTCAACGTCTGAGCCACCGCCTAGCGATTTACCCCCCAGTTGTGCGCTGAACAGCCCTGAACCCGCACAGCTCGGGGGTAAATTTCTGCCTCAACATTTCCCACCCCTGGGAAAAATTGCCCAACGCTGATAGCGTCGAGACCATGCCGTCACCACGAGTGGAACGTGAGACGCCGACGTTCATTCAGTCGGCTCGCCGTGCCCAGCTGGTGGGGGTGGCCATCGAGGTAATCGCCGAACTCGGCGCCGAACGGGCGTCGCTCGGCAAGGTTGCCGAACGTGCAGGTGTCAGTCGGGGAGTGATCGGTTACCACTTCGGCAGCCGGGACGACCTACTCGACGCGGTGATTGCCGAGGTCTACGCCGTCGGTGCGCGCGAGGTCGGCCCGGGCGTCGCGGAGGCCGCATCACCGTCGGAGTCGCTGTCTGCGTTCGTTTCCGGCAGCATCACTTTCTACGCGAAATTCCCACACCACATGCAAGCGTTGACGGCGATCTTCGCGTCGGGTCATCGACCGCGCGTCGATCGGGGTGAGCATGCAGCCGAATTGCTGGAGCTCGATTCGATACTTCAGCGCGGAATCGACGCCGGCCATTTCCGGCCGATGGACACCACTCTCATGGCGTCGGTTATCCGCGCAGTTCTCGATGTTGCCGTCAAAGAAATTGCTGCAGGCCGTGATTCGCGATCGATCACCGAGGAAGTGCACCACACCGTTCTGGCTGCAACTCGACGGGAGAACTCATGAAAAAGATCGTGTCAGCTCTGGCGTGCCTGCTGCTTGTCGCCGCGTGCTCGACCGACACCACACCAGAACCATCCCTCGATATCGACACCACCACGGGCACACTGCACGGCAAGACCGTCGGCGAGACGCGTCAGTTTCTCGGGATCCGTTACGCAGAGCCCCCGGTGGGCGAGCTCAGATGGGCCCTCCCGCAGCCGGTCGCCGACACCGACGAGACTCTCGACGCCACTGAGCCTGGCGCAGCGTGCCCGCAGGCTCCGTCCGTCGGTGACATGAACGAGGATTGCTTGTTTCTCAACGTCACAGCACCTCGGTCGCCGTCCTCGGAGCCCCTGCCAGTCGTCGTCTGGTGGCATGGCGGCGGTTACACCAGTGGAGCTGGATCCGGTTACGATGCACAGCGCTTCGCCGAACAAGGCAACGTCATCGTCGTGACGGTCAATTACCGGCTAGGCATGTTCGGATATCTGGGACTCCCAGGCCTCGAAGGATCGGGCAACTTCGGTCTAGCCGACCAGCTGCTGGCGTTGAAGTGGGCGAACGACAATGCCGCAGCATTCGGTGGGGACGCGGACAACGTGACCGTCATGGGGGAGTCGGCTGGGGGTATGTCCGCGTGTGCTGCACTGGAATCGCCCGAAGCGCAGGGGCTGATGGACAAGGCTGTAATCATGTCGGGATCGTGCATGATCGACTGGCCCGCGGGAACGCTCTATCCGGGTCTACCCGAGATGACACCGTACGTACCCCTTGCCGAGAGCGAGGAGAACGGCGTGGCCATCGCGGCAGCCCTGAATTGCGCGGACGATCGACTTGGTTGCCTGCGTGCGCTGCCGGTAGATGTTCTCGTCGGACAAGGTTCGTCCTTCGGCAACGGCCTTGCCTACGGCACCGACCTCGTCCCGCGGAACCCCGCCGAGGCGCTGGCCGACGGCAATGTCCTGAAGATTCCGGTGATCACCGGGGGCAACGCCGACGAGCATCGCTCCTTTGTCGGTGGTGCGCTACTGGCGGATCCCAGCGCTGTCAGCGACTCGAACTACTCATCCCTCATCCAGCAGGCATTCGGATCCAGAGCGCCCGAGGTCGAACAACGTTATCCGAGAGGGAATTTCGCCAGCCCTCCTCTTGCCTGGTCGGCACTGGTTACCGATGCTGCATGGTCCTGCCCGACGCTCAGGGGCGCGAGCGACCTGGCGAAGAATGCCGACGTCTGGTCCTACGAGTTCGCTGACGAAACGGCGCCTGACGTCAGTGGCGTGTCCGCCTCCGGAGTTCCGCAAGGTGCAGCTCATGCGACCGATTTGGCGTACACCTTCGACCTGCAAGGCAATGATCTTACGACCGGTCCGGGTCAGAAGGAATTGTCGGAGAAAATGATCCAGGCTTGGTCGAGCTTTGCGCACACAGGAAGCCCCGGTGACGGTTGGCCCCGCACGACGGACGATACCGGTCCGGTGCTCGAGTTCGGCAACCCCGTCACCGAAGTAGGTGACTACTTCGACGCTCACCAGTGCGGCTTCTGGAACGCCCAGTAGGGACGGATTTACCCCCCCAGTTGTGCGCTGAACAGCCTCGAAGCCGCACAACTAGGGGGTAAATGCGCCAGCCGAAGCTACTTCTTGCCCCGCAACTTCTTCTCCAACGGCGTCGGGAACGTCGGGACGATGGCAGCTCCGTCCAGCAAGTCGGTGATCCGCCCGGCCTCAGCCGCGACTTCCGAAGCGTGAGATCCGATGTCCTCGAACAGCTCCGTGGCTACTTCGCCTGCTGGAGTAACGGCCCATCCGCCGACGATGCGGCCGTCGACCCAGATTGTGGGGCCGATGTTGCCGAACGTGTCGAAGAGTGGAGCCTTGTAGTCCCCGAGGTACCAGTCGCGCTGCTTCCACCCCATCGGCGTTGGATCCAGGGCGGGCAGCAACATGACACCAGCCGCGTCATCGCCGAACGAGGTGCCGGTCAGCATCACTCCATCTCCCGCCTCCAGTTCGACGTCGACGGTGTCCAGACCCGACAGCGCCCCGCGCGTCTGAGTCTTGTTCCACCCCGTCCACCATTGGACGTCGTCGAACGTCGCAGGACCGAATGCCTCGAGCCACCGTCGCACCAATTCTCGGCGGCTCTCGGCCTCGTCGACGACGGGAATACCGCCCGGCCACCATTGTTCGATCGGCGCCCACGCATGCCGACGCGACGTCCACGCCCCGCGGGGTTCGACGCGCACCATCTTTCCCTCGGCAGCCATCATCACCAACACCTCCGACGTGACGTATCGCTTGACGTCGTAGGCCTTGTCGGTCGTCGGCAGAATGGCAGTTTTCAGCAACGGAACGGCAGCAGACAGCTCTGCGCCCGTTGCTGTTCCGACGGTTCGCAGTCGTTCCTCCGTGCTCGACTCCACCTCGGCGAGCCACGTGTCGACGTTCTTCACCTCGGGCTCGGTAGGCAGGGTCGAGACCTGCTTCTTCAGTCGTGCGCGCATGGTCTTGGCAACCCCGAGGCTCGCAGCAGCATGTACGACGGGTACGTCGTCGTGAGCGAGGACGAACAGCGTCCGGCGCATCGCCATCAGTCGCACGAGCGAACGCCTGTCGTACATGGCCGCGCGCACATCCTCGACCGTCAGCGATCGAGCGCGCGCGAGAACCGACAGATACACCGTGGCCGGGTCGGTCGCGTGCAGCGCCAGCACCGACTTCACGACGTCCTCGGGCTTGGAGACATCGGCGAACTGACGTCCGACGAGCCGTGCCCGCCGCTGCGCATCGGTGATCTTCACGCCAACAGTGTGCCCGAGAACGACAGTGCGCCGAGGACCTGGCCAATACGGCACGGTCGTGGAACGATTACCCGCGTGGCCGGCGAACCGATCTCTGCGGAACGACGCAAGGATCTGGTGCGCCTGCGACGAGTGCGCGACCGGATGGATCGCGAGTACGCCGAGCCGCTCGACGTCGAAGCGCTGGCACGCGGGATCAATGTGTCCGCCGGCTACCTGAGTCGACAGTTCAAGTTGGCGTACGGTGAATCGCCGTACTCGTACTTGATGACTCGCAGAATCGAACGCGCGATGGCGTTGCTTCGCCGCGGCGACATGAGCGTCACCGACGTGTGTTTCGAAGTAGGCTGCAGCTCGCTCGGCACGTTCAGTACCCGTTTCACCGAACTGGTCGGGATGCCGCCGAGCGCGTACAAGAAGCAAGCAACAGGTGACACCGCCGGCATCCCGTCGTGCGTGGTCAAACAGGTGACGAGACCGATCAGGAATCGAGAAGCACAGACCCGCGCACCCCAACTAACCTGACCGGCATGACACTATCGCTCGACGCAATCGTCCTCGGCGCGCAGGATCCACAGGGTGCACGCACGTTCTACGATTCGGCACTGGCGCCGGCTGCCGGAAAAGTTCGACCGGACGAGTTCGACGAGAATCCGTCGGGCTTTCAGGGGTACACGGTGTCTTACATCGTTGCGCAGCCGACCGAGGTCCAGACGGTGCTCGACGCCGCAGCCGCTGCCGGGGCAACGATCGTCAAACCAGGCAAGAAGATGTTGTTCGGGGCGTTCTCGGGTGCGTTCCAGGCTCCCGACGGCTCGGTGTGGAAGGTTGCTGCGCCGACGAAGAAGGACACCGGACCCGCTGCTGCGCAACCGATTCCAACCGAGGTCGCTGCTCTGCTCGGCGTCGAGTCACCCAAGGAATCGAAAGTCTTCTACGAAAAACTGGGATTGACGACCGACCGCGACTACGGCAACAAGTACATCGATTTCGCGCCCGTCGACGGTTCTGCGCGACTGGGTTTGATGACTCGCAAGGCGCTGGCGAAGGACGCAGGCGTCGACGACGGAACTCCCGGACCGAGAAATCTCGTCCTCGAACACCGAGCCGTCTCCCGCGAGGCCGCCGACACCGTTCTCGCCGCGGCCAAGGCGGCGGGCGCGACGGTGTCCGGGGATCGCTTCACCGATCCCGACGGGTACGTCTGGCGGATCATCGCTGGTTAGCCGCGGCGCGGTCGACGGCCCGAGCGATGCGACGACTTCTGGTCTCCGGGCGCTTGGCCGTCGACACCGATTCGAGAATCAACCGTCGCGAGGATGGCGACAACTTCTCGAAGTTGCTGCGTGCCAACGGGTTGGCGGCGAGCGCTGCGTCCAGGTCGGCGGGAACGCGCGTATCGATCTCCCAGGTCCCTTCGGCTTGTGCGCGGTTAATCAGGTCCATCCCGGCCTGCGTCATCTGACCAGTCGAGATCATCCGGTGCGCGCGTTCCCGGTTGAGGGCGCTCCACCCACTGCGAATCCTGCGGGGCGAGAATCGCAATTGAGAACTGCGTTCGTCTCGGCTCCGATGCAGTCCGTCGATCCAGCCGAAGCACAGCGCCTGCTCGATGGCCTCGCTGTATCGGGGACTGTCCACCCCACTGCCCTTGTGTCCGATGACGAGCCAGACCTCCGGACTCGAAGAATGGTTCTCCGCGAGCCATTGACGCCACTGATCCACTGTTCCGACCTCGATGATGTTCATGCACTCATCATCGAACTCAAAGTGCTCACCTAGTGAGCACTTCATTTGCCGACGAGTTATTTGTTTGCCGACCATGCCCGGTCGGCAAATGATTATCTCGTCGGCAAACGTTCTACAGCTCGATCCCCGTCGCCTCGACCACCGTCGACCACAAGGCCTCGCGAGCTTCGGGAGAGTCCTTGCGCCACGACGGATAGTGAGTCGGCCGAATGGCGCGGTCGTGCCAGAATTTCCCGGTGCTCGTCAGAGCCTCGTCGCCCGCGACCAGCCAGACGATGGTGTCGGCGCCCTGAGCCGCAGTCCGCAGAAGAGGCTTCATGACGGTGCCGAACGCTGGAATCGATTCGGTCACGCCGGGGGTCGCGGCCCAGCCGGGATGCATGCTGTGCACGACCGGATCGTGTTCGTCGACGAGCTTGCCCGCGAGTTGCTCGGCCAGCACCACCTGCATGCGTTTGGTCCGCGCGTAGGCGGTCATTCCCGAGTACTTGCCGTCGGCGAACTCGAAATCCTGGGTCTGCAGCGGAACCGGATACATGCCGCCGCTCGATACGAAGACGACGCGGGATCCGGCGTCGAACAGTTCCCGGAGACCGACCGTCAACGCGACGGGGCCGAGAACATGCGTGGCGAACGCTGCCTCGTGATCCTGCGCGGTGAGCGTCCGCTCGGGTGGCATGACGCCTGCACAGTGAACGAGAGCGTGAAGTCCGGTGAGTTCCGAGGTCAACGTCGTCACCAAGGACGCCACCGAATCGAGGTCGCTGACATCGCAACGATGTACGACGACGGATCCCGCGGCCGCCGATCGAATGGTCCCGGCCGAGGCCTCCAAGCGCTCGGTGGATCGGCCCACGAGATGCACCCGAGCGCCCAGTTTCGCGAGCGAGGTCGCGGTCGCCGCGCCCAGGCCCGAGCTACCGCCGGTGACGACGACATCGATGGGTTCGGGAAACGGAGCGGGGTCCGCGCCCCAGAACCTGCTGCGGACGGCGGACCCGATGCGCGAGTAACCGGGTACGACGGCTCGGTCGAGGAGAGTATCGAGGATGCGCGTCACGGAGGTCATGGGTCCTTGGTACCCCGCCATGCCATGATGCACGCATGGCTCTTCCCGAGGCGGCGCGCGACATCCTTTCCGAACTGCCCGAGCACCGCCGGACCAGCTTCGAGCTCCGCCTCGAGCAGTGGTGGCCGGACCTGCACGACGCCGTCACCGCGTTGTACGACGACCCGGACGAGGTGGCGGCAGGACTCACCTCGCTCGCCGCTAGCGCGTTCGCGGAACGGGCCGAAGATCTTCATCTTCTCGACGAGCGCCGACTGCTCGAGCCCGACTGGTTCCAGCGACCGGACATGTTCGGCTACGCGTGCTACGTCGACCGCTACGCTGCCACGCTGAAGGGGCTGGGGGAGCGGCTCGATCATCTCACCGATCTGGGCGTCACCTACCTGCATCTGATGCCGCTGTTGAAGCCGCGCCCCGGCGACAACGACGGCGGATATGCCGTCATGGACTTCGGCGTCGTCAGGCCGGATCTGGGTACCACCGAAGATCTCCGCGACCTCGCAACGACCCTGCGAAGCCGAGGAATCAGTCCGGTGGTCGATCTGGTTCTCAATCATGTTGCTCGCGAGCATGAATGGGCCGAAAAGGCGCGTGCGGGTGATGCGCGCTATCGCGACTACTTCCACATCTATCCCAGCCGTGATACTCCCGACGCCTACGAGCGCACCCTTCCGGAGGTGTTTCCCGACTTCGCCCCGGGGAGCTTCACCCTCGACCCCGAGTTGAACGAATGGGTGTGGACGACGTTCAACGAGTGGCAGTGGGACCTGAACTGGTCGAATCCGTCGGTGCTGCTCGAATTCGCCGAAATAGTGATGAATTTGGCGAACCTGGGAATCGAAGTGCTTCGGCTCGATGCCATCGCCTTCCTGTGGAAGCGGATCGGCACCAATTGCCAGAACCAGCCCGAGGTGCATGCGATCACCCAGGCTTTGCGCACCGCGTGCAGGCTGGCGGCACCTGCGACGTTGTTCAAGGCCGAGGCAATCGTCGGACCGCGAGATCTCATGCCGTACCTGGGAATAGGGCGGCATACGGGCAGGGTCTCCGATATCGCCTACCACAATTCGCTGATGGTCCAGATCTGGTCCATGTTGGCGTCGGGCAGCACGGATCTCGCGCGGCACGCGTTGGCAGCTCTGCCGCCCACCCCGCCGAGTGGTACGTGGGTGACCTATGTGCGCTGTCACGATGACATCGGGTGGGCCATCGACGACGACGACGCTGCTTCGCGTGGTCTCACCGGCGTCGGGCATCGGCATTTTCTCGCCGATTGGTACTCCGGTGAATTCGACGGATCCTGGTCCGAAGGTGTTGTCTTCCAACACAACAAGGACACCGGTGACCGACGGATCAGTGGGACCGCAGCCGCGCTGAGTGGGCTCGGCCCGTCCAGGAAGGACCCCGAACGCGGGTTCGCACGAATTTTTCTCGCGCACGCCATCGTCTCGGCGTGGGGCGGAATTCCCGTGGTGTGGAGCGGCGACGAAATCGGTTCACCGGGTGACCCCGACTGGGCGAGCGAACCCGGGCATGCCGAGGACAACCGGTGGATTCATCGGCCTCGTGTGACCGACGACGATCGCGCGAAGCGCTTCGAGCGCGGTAGCGACGCACAGCGGGTGTTCGACGGCATCGCTCATATCGCGAGGGTGCGAAAGGGGCTTCCGATGCTCCATTCCGAGGCACCTGTTCGAGTTCTGACCGATTCGGACGACGGCCTCCTCGTATTGCAACGCCGACATCCGAGCGGAACGTTCGTCGGCGTCTTCAACGTCACCGCCGATACCAGGCCCCTGGCGCGCGCCGTGCTGTTCGAACTCGGGCTGACCGACCCGCGTGAGGTGCTCTCGGGGCACGAACTCGTCGATCGCGACGGGACTCTCTGGGTCCCTCCGTACGCGGCGTGGTGGGCGATCTGAGAATCGCGGATCAGCACGAGCGTTATTTCCCTGTTACCCTGCTCCCCGAAGGTCAGTCAAGTTTGTAAAGACGATAGGGATTCCTTGATGTTTTCTCGTGCCCGCAGCCTTGTGCTTGGACTCGTGACCATGTTGATCGCTGCGTTCGCTGCCGTTTCTCTCGGCACCGGCGTCGCTCAAGCCGACACGGCTCTGATCTACGTTCACTCCGATGCGATGAACAAGGACATCCCCGTCAAGGTGCTCAAGGCAGCAGGCGAGGGCCCGGCCCCGACGATCTACCTGCTCGACGGTCTGCGCGCACCGGACAACGACAACGGTTGGCTCATCGAAACCGACGTCGTGCAGTTCTTCGCGGACAAGCACGTCAACGTGGTCATTCCGTTCGGCGGCGGTGGAACGTTCTACACCGACTGGGAGCGTCCCGACCCCAAGCTCGGCGTCGTCAAGTGGGAAACATTCCTCACGCAGGAACTCCCGCCCGTCATGTCCGACCAGTTCGGCAGCGACGGCGTCAACAACGCAGTTGCAGGCCTGTCGATGAGCGGAACTTCTGCGCTCAACCTGGCCGCACACCACCCCGACTTCTACAAGGCCGTGGCGTCGTTCAGCGGTTACCCGTCGGCGAGCAGCCCCGGATACGCCCAGGGAATCCAGGTTTCCGTCGGCGAAATGGGTGGCAACGCTCGCAACATGTGGGGCGCATGGCCGTCTGCATCGTGGCTCGCCAACGACCCGCTGCTCAACGTCGGCGCACTCCGCAACACATCGGTATTCGTCTCGGCTGGCACCGGTTCGCCGCTGACCGATCCGACCGTCAACCCCGTGAGTGGCAGCTTCGACCCGGTCAAGTTCGCGCAGATGGTTCCCCTCGAGACCGCGTCGGGCCTGTCCAGCCGTGCCTACGTCGCTGCACTGCGTGCCGCAGGCGTCAACCCTGAGGTCCGTATCACCGGCACCGGAACGCACTGGTGGAACTTCTGGGAAGAGCACCTGCACGACGCCTGGTTCTCTACGTTCGCACCCGCGCTGGGGCAGTAGCTTTCCCGAACTTCCAGCATGAATGGCGCATCGCAACTGTTTATCCGTTGCGGTGCGCCATTCTTGCGTTTTAACTGGACGGTATGACTTCGCCCAAGATCGACATGGACTACACAGTGCTCGACTGCCCGGACACCGCGGCACTCGCCGAGTTCTACGGCAAGGTGCTCGGATGGAAGATCGTCAGGTCCGAGGGCGACTGGGCCGTGTTGCAGGGGCCGGGTGAGCTCCGGCTGGCATTCCAGCAGGCGGCCGACTTCGTTCCGCTCGACTGGCCGTCGGACGGAATCAAGATCCATCTCGACTTCGTCGTCGACGACATGGACGCCGCGGAACAGTACGTTCTCGGCCTCGGCGCGACGAAGCTCGAGGGCAACGAAAACCATGCGGGGTTCACGGTCTTCCGTGACCCCGTCGGTCACGTGTTCTGCTTGTGCCGTCGCGACTGACTACTATTCGCCCATGAGCAGCTTCCTGGTCGAACGTAAGACCACCATCGCAGCGTCGCCGGAGAAGATTCACGCGTTGATCGACGATTTCCACAATTGGACACGGTGGTCACCGTGGGAAGATGCCGACCCGAACTTGAAGCGCACCTACACCGGGCCCGATGCCGGTGTAGGTGCGTCGTACGCCTGGTCGGGAAACCGCAAGGCAGGCGCAGGCGCCATGACGATCACCGATTCGAAGCCCGGTCAGATCGTCGTTTTGGATCTGGTGTTCACCAAGCCGTTCAAGGCGAAGAACAAGACCACGTTCACCATCGATCCCGGTCCGAACGGTTCCGAGGTCACCTGGGCGATGACGGGTGAGAACAACTTGCTTTTCACCCTGGTGGGAAAGATCTTCCCGATGGACAAAGTTGTGGGCAAGGATTTCGAGAAGGGACTGGCCCGGCTGAAGGCTCAGGCCGAGAAGGTCTAGGCAACAGGGTTTAGGCAGCAGGGTTCAGGCAGCGAGTTCATAGGTCAGGAACGTGGCCTGAACCTGCAACCACTGGGCGAGAATCTCGCACCCGGTGAGGCCGCTCGCGTCCAGGGGTTCGCTCGCGTAGGCGATGTGTCGGTCGCCGGCAGGGTTCGCGAACCGGTACCGACGCCACGTCATCGAGCGCGGGAGGTATCCGGCCAGTTCCCGGGCTGCTGTGCGGAGCCGACGGACGTCGCGGACCCACTGTCGCGGTGACAGTCGGGTTTTCGCCGCGTTCTGAAAACCGTTGCTGCGCAGAAGAGTCAACAGCTGGCGAAGCCAGATGTTCGGAGTCCGAAACGACATCCACCCGGTGAGGTCCGCGATGTCGCGGATGTAGCTGTCGTCGCTGGCGTTGCAGATCATGTCGTGGGGATGACCGATCCACAGCACCTGGACCGAGGACGGCACAGCTGGACCGATTCCTGCCACGCCGCGGCCGGTGCACCCCGGTACGACGCCTGCAGGTTGCTGGGGATCGGAGATGAGCCCAGCAGCCGACACGGACGGCAGCACCAGTTCCCCCGACGCGATCCGGCCGAGCACCTCACGAACCACCGTGCATCCCTGCGAGTACCCGATCAATGCGACAGGGCCGTCGGTATTCTCGATGGCCGCGACGAGGCGTCGTACTCCGATCTGCGCGCTGTGCTGAAAACTGAGACCACCGATGGCAACGGGACCGTACGACGCTGGATAGCCGACCCACCTAGCGGTGAACCGGCTGTCCAGCGAATCGGTGACCTGGCTGAGCAGACCCGTCACATCGGTGCGGTGATCGTCCGGGTGGGATTCACCCGTGCCTCCCACCGCGAGGACCGTCATCTGCATCATGGGGACCACTCTGGCAGTCGATCCTGAGATGCGTACCCGAACAATTCTGAGAATCGTCTGTCAGGTGAGTACCGGCCGACCCAGCGGAAGCCCGCGACCACCCGTCGAGCGGCTCATCGCGTCGAGGAACAGGTATGCGCCGACGGCGACGAATGCGAACACCAGGTAGCCGCCGATGGATGTCAGCGATGTGCTGGCGTTCGAGGTGCCGAGAAAGACGAAGAACAGCGCGAGATCGATCAGAGCGAACAGAAGGGTGAACGCCAGCGGCAACCGAATGCTCGCCACAGTCAGAAGAACGATCACGACCAGCCAGGTGAGCAGGAACAACTTCTGTGTCTGCACGGCGTCTTCGGCGACGATGCCGTACCAGTTGTTGGTCAGTCCAAGAACGAGAACGGCGTAGCTGAGCCAGAAGCCGGTGAAGATGCCGAACACGCTCGCTACTGCGTTCTGATCGCGGCTCGCCGCCCAGATCGCTGCGACGAGCTGGCCGATTCCGGTTGCCGCAAGAATGATCGGGATCGACGCTCCCGTCGCTGCAGCCGGTACGTACCCCGTCAGGACGAGGCCGAGTGCTATCGATCCCACGAGGAACGTGGGCACGCCGATCAGTGCTGGATCCGCAACGGGAGGAGCCGGATCGACCGTGGCGACGGTGCGCGTAGATGATGGATCTGTAGTTGTCATGGCCGCAAAGCTACGAACATGAATGTGCCGATCGTGTGGTTTCGGACACACCGCCCGCCGAAAACAGGCTCAACGGGCAGGGGACAGCTAGCCGGGGAGTGCTCTCCTGCGCAGTGCATCGGCGACCTCGTCGACGGCGTCGTGTAGCAGCGCTTCGTAGACATCGGGGTCCGGAACAGCGGACTCGGAGGACGTGACGCTCAGGGTCACGGCGTCGCCGATTCCGTGCACTCCGTGCGTGAGGCCCATGACCGGCGAGAGGGCAGGGAATCCTGCGGTGAATCGGACCCGGCCGCCGCCGAGAAACAGGTTGTCGTCGCCGCGCGCGACGGACGAGACGACGGTGTTGCCCGTGACCGCGTCGGGAACGGCCGTGGCGTCGAACTGCCGGATGCCCCAGTGGAGCAGAACCGCGGGCACCATCTCGGTTGCCAGGCTTTGCGCCTCCATGGCGGGATGCTCGGCCCGTGCGCGCCGATCGGCCAGGGAAGCGGCTATCCGCTCGGCGCGTTCCGTGATGTCTGTGGCGACAGGAAAAAGGTCGACGCCTGAATTGCGAAAGTGGTTGCGTGCCTTCCTGGTTCCGGTTTTGGACATAGTGACTTCGGCGCCGAGCGATGCAGGCACGCTGTCACCGAGACGTTCCAAGTAGCGAGCCAGTGCGACCGAGATGGCGGTCGTCGCCCCCACTGTGACGCTGATACCGGGGGCGGTCAATTCGGAACTCTCGCGCACGACGCAGCGAACGGAGGTCGTGCCCGACGGTGCGACGTTCACTCGGGTCAGTGGACGACCTGGCGCTTGCGCGGGTACGGCACCGGATTCGGTGTCCGAGGTCAAGATCTGATCGAGTTCGTGGGCACGCTTGGACCTTCGAACGAATTCTCGTGGGCCGAATCGTCCGCGACCGAGCACGGTCGGCATCCTCTCGCGATGATCGCCGAACAACCTGCGAGCGATGTGCGAAGCGATGCGGCCGTCGCCGAGTGCATGTGAAATCTGCAGCACTGCAACGAGAGCCGGTCCGGTGCAGCGTGGTGCATCGTCGACTGCCTCGAAAAGATGTATGCACCAGGGGGTTTCGCTCTGATCGAGCTGGCGGTCGAAACTCGACGAGATTTCGGCGAGGCATTCCGGCCACGAAGTCCCGCGCCCTCGATCGCGCACGTGCCCGCCGCGGATCCTCATGGGTTTCATGCGCGGGTAACCGAGCGAGAATGGAACCTCGGATATCCGAATCTGCAGGTCTGCGATCGCCTGTGCGTTCTGGATCAGTTCGTCCCGTACGGACGCGGCAGAGGCGTCGGTGTCGAAGCAGTAGAGCAGGAACTGATCGTTCGGGATCTTTGCCGACATCCAGTACGTCTGGGCGTCGGTCGGATGAAGACGTCCGGGCATCGGCCGAGGATATCCCCAGCCGACGCCCGGACGCATGTATCTACCGAGGGTCAGGCTACGTTGACCAAACCGACCGTCGGGAAGAAGAAGCAGCTCTTGTCGCTACCGTCGACAGCCTTGTGGTTCACGGTGCCGAAGACTGCAGCGAGGACGGTGCCGGTTCCGGTCTCGACGGGAACCGCGCGGGCGCCCGCGGCGGGAAGGACGTTCAGCGCCTCGGTCAGGGGGCCCCTGACGAGATCTTTGACTGCGGGCAGAACGTCCAGGTTGTTCAGCACCGAGTCCACCAGCGTGGCTGTCGCACCACCGAAGTCGGCGAATCCGCCCTGGAAGGTGTTGACGTTGAACCACGCAACCTGCATTCCGGACTTGTCACCCGAGTCGTTCACGATGCCGGCAGGCACGAAGGCGAACATTGTTTCGCCCTTCTCCACCGCGTTGAGTGCTGGGAGCCCGGGAATCGGCGCGATGTTCGGCCACGGACCTGCTGCTCCGCCCGCGACGCCCGGCACGATGCCGAGCGGCGCACCCGGTGCCGCAGCGCAGTTGACGGCAGCGGTCGGGTAGAAGAACGGCGTGATTCCGAAGTCGGTCAAGATCTTGTTGACGGCATCGAGGGCTGCGAGCGGGTTTCCGTCCGTCGGCTCGGCAACCTCGGTGCGAGTCGAGGCGATCGCTTCGGCCGCGGCCTGCGACACCGCGTCCACTCCGACGGGGGCCGGATCAGCGGACGCGGTCGCGGGCACGGCGAGAAGGGCGGCGCAGGACAGGGCGACTGTTCCCGCTAAACGGCTGAAGCGACGAGACATGTGTGACTCCTGGGACTCATGAGACCAAAGTTACGAATGTGGTGATAGGACCACAATTCGAACGACATTCTCAAGCCCAGGAGTTCGCGGTTATTCAATCGATATGTCAGATCGACCGAACATCAACTGGCATTGATTCCGTAATCACGAACGATGCCGGCGAGACCGGACGCGTATCCCTGCCCGATTGCCCTGAACTTCCATTCCTGACCGCGGCGATAGAGTTCGCCGAACACCATTGCAGTTTCGGTCGACGCATCCTCGGTGAGGTCGAAACGGGCCAGTTCGCGGCCATCGGCGCGGTCGACTACACGAATGAATGCGTTGATGACCTGGCCGAAGCTCTGTCGAAGTGCATCGGCGTCGTGAATCGAGACCGGGAAGATGATCGAATCGATCTCGGGGGACAGGGCGACCAAGTCGATGTTGATGCTCTCGTCGTCGCCCTCTCCTTCTCCCGTTCGGTTGTCACCGGTGTGCTCGATCGCGCCGTCGGGGGAGCGAAGGTTGTTGTAGAAGACGAAGAACAGGTCGCCCGCGGATTTCTTGTCAGCGCCGAGACCGATTGCGCTCGCGTCGAGGTCGAAATCTCCGCCGGTCGTGTTGCGCACGTCCCAGCCGAGACCGATCGACACGGCAGTGAGGTTGGGGGCTTCTTTGGACAGCGAGACATTGCCGCCCTTGGCCAGGGTGACGCCCATGTGGCTTCTCCTTCTCTCGGGTTGTGCTCTCCACAGTAAGTGGTGAAGAGAGGGGAGGGTGTGACTAGCGGTGCTGAAGTGAATGTGGTGAAATACCGAAACCGAAAAAGTTATCAAGGCTGCCGACCGAAACGTCGGCGACACGCCGAAGTGAACTATCGATGTGGGGATTCACGTGCACGTATCGCGCCGGGACTTGTTCAAATATGCCGCCGTGGGGTCGGCGACCGCGCTCGGGCTTGCGGCGCTGAATTCGACGGTTGCCCACGCGGACGGGTTGGGCACCCTCGTCGATTACTCCGGTGGTGTGCCGTCGCCGGAATCCATCCGCGCTGCAGGTCACCTCGGTGCCGTTCGCTACGTCTCGGACCGCAGGCCAGGCGCCGAATGGATGCTCGGAAAGCCGTTGAAGCGCGGCGAGGCGGACGCCCTCACCGAAGCGGGCCTCGAAGTGGTGTCGAACTATCAGTTCGGCAAGGGCGAAACCTCCGACTGGAAGGGGGGATTCGCGGCAGGCGTCAAGCACGCCAAGCGTGGCCTGGAGCTGCATCGCGCCGCAGGTGGGCCCGAGAACCGGCCCATCTACGCATCCATCGACGACAACCCGACGGCCGTCCAGTTCGCTACCCAGATCGCGCCGTACATCCTGGGCTGGCAGTCGATCGTCGGCGCCGAGAACACCGGAATCTACGCCAATTCGCCGACCATCGAATTGGCTTCGGTCGCGGGCCTCGGTCAGTGGTATTGGCAACACAACTGGGGAACGCCCAAGGGGTTCAGACACCCGAAAGCGCATCTGCATCAGGTGCAGATAGACAAAGGGAAAATCGACGGGATCAGCGTCGACATCAATGTAATTCTCAAAGCCGATTACGGACAATGGTCGTTAGCGTGAATCTGACAGGTGTAGTCACCGATAAATGACATTGGTGTAATTCATCGGGATTGTTGTTCTTTTCTACTGTGCAGAATCAACAGAGACAGCGACACAGCGGTGAGAGCTGCAATTGCGAGCGAGAACACGACGCCTGCGGTGACGAGACCCCAGACGCCATGCCTCTGCTGAACGTGATGCCCTGGCCGACGCCGCACACGATTCCTGCGGTCAGCACTGCAGGGAGGAAAACCACCGCACCGCCGACTGCGTACACCGGCGGAGCTTATGTCCGCAGGTGTACGCAGTCGTGCTATAGCGACTGTCAGGGAACGTAGACGGTTCCTATGGTCGGCAGGAACCCACACGTACGAGCAGGTGCCGTCGGATCTTCCTTCGACTGGGTGGTGATCGAACCGGAGATGACGGCGAGGACGCGACCAGGGCCGGTGTCGGCGATCGTCGAGACCGTTGCGGGTCCGTCGGGATTGATGTTCGATGCGCCCGTCAGATCCTGAGTGCCTGTGCGACGGTTGTCGAGGTTGAGCCAGGTGACGGTCAGCGGAGCTTCCTGCGCAGCAGCGATGGGGGCCGTGCCGAGCGCGGTGAAGACGAACCCTGCTTGACCCGCGGGCGGGCCGGGAGGAGGAAGCGTCGCAGGGCCGGGAACAGCGAGAGCGGTCCCGACCGAATCAGCAGAGTCCGAGATGCAGCCCTTGCCGATGGTGGGGTAGAGGAACTGCGCGATCACTGGGCCGTCTGCGGGCGGAAGTTCGGGACCGCCACCGCCGGAGCCGTCGAGAAACGTGATGACCGTCTCGAGGGTGGACTTGACCTGATCCGGCAGTGCCGAGTTCTCGAGAAGCGCACGTGCCTGCCCGAGGAGGTCTGCCTGAGGAGGTCCGGCCACGTCCGTGGGGCCTGCAGCAGCGCCGAGGATGGCAGGCGCGAAGGATGCGAGTGCTTCGATCTCTGCGTAATCGGGAAGCGGCTGATCAGGAGTGGGGAGGAAGAACGGCGGGAGTTCCGCTGCGGGAGGGGACGGTTCGGCCGCTGCAACATTCGGCACAGCCAGCGCGGCAGCGAGCGCCACAGCTGCAGCAGTGACGGTCCTGCGCGTTAACCCGGTACGAAGCACTTGATATTCCCCATCCTCATCGAAAAAGCGGGCCGTGAATCGGTTGCTGGCTCGAGGGGCCACTCTATGTATACGACCCATCGTTGTACAGCCGATCCCAGCGATCGCTGACAACGCACATTAGCGTGTTACTGGTGTGAATAGTGTGGTTGGTGATGCAAATGTTATTTGTGACAATCCCTTACTAGTTCGACGTTTCTATGTGAGCCGCTGGTTCGGATCGCGCGGGACCGCCCTATAAGCTCGGCTGTCGATATGCGAGATAACCGAACGGAGCAGTAGAGAACGTGAACCGCTTGGTTCGATATGCACCGCTTCTGCTTGCGCTCTCGGTGATCGCCAGGTTCGTCTGGGCCTTCGCCACCGAGAACGGGATGAACCTCGTCGACCTCCATGTCTACGTCGACGGTTCGGCCGCTCTGTTGCGCGACGACCTGTACGACTTCACGTACTCCGCGGAGACGCCGGATTTCCCGCTCCCGTTCACGTATCCGCCGTTCGCAGCGTTGGTGTTCTTCCCGCTGCACTATCTGCCGTTCACCTTCGTCGGGGTGTGCTGGCAGCTCGCGACCATGGCGGCGATGTTCCTGCTCGTCAAGCTGAGCCTCGAGATGGTGGTCCCGGATCGGAATGTCACTCGCGTCGCGATGGCGTGGACTGCCCTGGCCCTGTGGACCGAACCGGTACGTACAACTCTGGACTACGGCCAGGTCAACGTTTTTCTTGCACTCGGAGCACTCGTCGCGATCCGAAGCGCCCGGTGGTGGTTGGCAGGAGGCATCATCGGCTTCATCGCGGGGATCAAGCTGACCCCGGCGATCACCGGCCTCTACTTCCTCGCCACGAAGCGGTGGAAGGCTGCGGCGTTCTCAGCTGTCGCCTTCGTCGCAACGGTTGCCGTCAGCTATCTGGTTCTCGGCCATCAAGCGGGAACGTACTTCACCACGCTGCTCGGGGACGCCGACCGCATCGGCCCTGTCGGGTCGGTGTGGAACCAGTCGCTTCGAGGCGCGATGAGTCGCATAGCCGGCGATGACGTCGAGTCGGGACCCGCCTGGATAGTGGGTGTACTCGTCTTCGCCGCGCTCGCGTTCCTGGCGTGGCGATCGCTGCGGATGGGAGACCGGCTCGGAACACTGCTCATCGTGCAGTTGCTGGGCTTGACGGTGTCGCCGATCTCGTGGTCACACCACTGGGTCTGGGTTCTTCCGCTGCTGGTGTGGCTCCTGCACGGCCCCGATCGCACCTTGCTGGGCACTCGGCTCGTCGCCGGCTACTGGTTGATCTCGACCCTGGTCGGTGTGCCGTGGATCCTCAGCTTCTTCCAGGAGTCGATCTGGCTGGTCTCGCGGCCCGGCGTACTCGCGTGGCTGGGCGCGGTCGACATCGTCGGCGTCCTGCTGGTCTACGGCTGGACGATTTACACCGGTCGCACGCGGCTCAGTCGTCGGGAAGCAGAGAATCGATCTCGTGAGCCAGACGTACGTCCTTCTGCGTGAGGCCGCCGTCGGAGTGCGTGGACAATGTGAAGGTCAGCTTTCGCCAGCGGATATCGATGTCGGGATGATGATCGGCGCTCTCCGCGGCAACCGCGATACGAGAGACGAACTCGATGGCGGCCGGAAACGTCGGAAGTTCGACCGTGCGGGTGATGGACTTGTCGACGAGACTCCACTCGGGCAATCCGGTGAGTGCGGCGTCGATATCGGAGTCGGAGAGTAATTCGGTCATGGAATCGATGGTGGCATGACAGGACTGGTTGTCGCAGGCGCCCTGGTCGTCGACGGGCTACTTCTGCTCGCACAACGGGCACGCCCACCCGAGCTCGCAGGCCTGTGGGAGCTGCCCGGTGGCAAGGTCGAGGACGGCGAGTCGCCCGACGCTGCCTTGGAGCGTGAGCTGCGGGAGGAGCTGGGCGTCGAGACGGCCGTGGGTGAGCAACTGTCCGGCGAGGTGCCCGTCGGGAACGGACTGATTCTCCGGGCCTACCGGGTCGAGCTGATCTCGGGAACGCCTGTGGCGCTCGATCATTCGGATATCCGGTGGGTCGACGCACGCACTTTGGGCGTCATGGATCTCGTCGACGCCGACCGCACCTGGGTTCCCGAGATCGGCTCGATGCTCAGGCAGACCGGGCCTTCTTGAGCCCCTTCTTGAGTTCCTTGCCCGTCGCTCCGGCGTTCTCGAGCTTCTTCATGCGCATGATCACCACGGGGCACTTGAGGCACCGCGTCGACTTCCGGCAGCATTTCTTCTTGGGCTTGAGACCCGACACCTTCTCGGCCTTGATCTTGCCCATGTACCTTGCTCGCTTTTCTGTGTATTTCAGGTGAACTCGAGGCCAAGAGTACTGCGTGGTGCAGGTCACCCTGTGCCAGCGGGTAAACTCGATCGGTCGCGAGAATCTCGCGGTGCAGCGCGCTTCTCTAGCGACATAAGCCCGCTAGCGAACTAGAGCCCGCATTCGACCCAGGAGAATTTTTCGCGTGAGTGCCCCAAGCAGTGCAGACAACATCGATATCACCACAACGTTCCGCAACGTAGCAATCGTTGCACACGTCGACCACGGCAAGACCACGCTGGTCGACGCTATGTTGAGGCAGTCAGGAGCGTTCGAGGAGCGCGCCGAAGCGATCGACCGCGTCATGGACTCGGGTGATCTCGAAAAGGAAAAAGGCATCACGATTCTGGCCAAGAACACGGCCGTGCATCGTCGCAATGCCGACGGAACGATGACCGTCATCAACGTCATCGACACCCCGGGCCACGCCGACTTCGGTGGTGAGGTCGAGCGCGGCCTGTCCATGGTCGACGGCGTCGTCCTCCTCGTCGACGCATCCGAGGGCCCACTGCCGCAGACACGTTTCGTGCTCCGCAAGGCGCTCGCTGCGTCGCTGCCCGTCATCTTGGTCGTCAACAAGACCGACCGTCCCGACGCGCGCATCGAAGAAGTTGTCTCGGAGAGCCACGACCTGCTTCTCGACCTCGCGTCGGATCTCGACGACGAAGCGTCCGAGGCAGCCGAACTCGCGCTCGACCTCCCCGTTCTCTACGCATCCGGTCGTGAGGGCAAGGCGTCGAAGGTGCAGCCCGAGAACGGCCACGCTCCTGACGCCGAAAACCTCGACGAACTCTTCGAGGTCCTGCTCAGCTACGTCCCCGCGCCCAAGGGCAATGTCGACGCACCGCTGCAGGCACATGTCACCAACCTCGACGCATCGGCCTTCCTCGGCCGCCTCGCTCTCGTCCGCATTCACAACGGCCAGCTCAGCAAGGGCCAGACCGTCAGCTGGATGCGTGAGGTCGACGGCGAGCCCGTCGTTCAGAAGGCGAAGATCACCGAGTTGCTCAACACGATCGGCGTCGAGCGTGTCCCGGGCGAGAAGGGTGTCGCAGGAGACATCGTCGCCGTCGCGGGCTTCTCGGACATCATGATCGGCGACACCCTCGCCGATCTGGAGAACCCGGTCGCTTTGCCACGTATCACCGTCGACCAGCCGGCCATCTCGGTCACCATCGGCACCAACACGAGCCCGCTCGTCGGACGCGTCAGCGGCCACAAGCTCACCTCGCGCATGGTCAAGAGCCGCCTCGATCAGGAGCTCATCGGCAACGTCTCGCTCAAGGTCCTCGACATCGGTCGCCCCGATGCCTGGGAGGTCCAGGGTCGTGGCGAGCTCGCGCTGGCCATCCTCGTCGAGCAGATGCGTCGTGAAGGCTTCGAGCTCACCGTCGGCAAGCCCCAGGTGGTCACCCAGCAGGTCGACGGCAAGCTGCATGAGCCCTTCGAAGAGCTCATGGTCGACACACCGGAGGAATTCCTCGGTGCCGTCACTCAGCTGCTCGCAGCGCGCAAAGGCAAGATGGTGCAGATGACGAACCACGGCGCAGGCTGGGTTCGTATGGAGTTCATCGTCCCCTCGCGTGGCTTGATCGGCTTCCGCACCGAGTTCCTCACCGACACCCGCGGTACCGGTATCGCCAATGCTGTCTTCCACGGCTACGCGCCGTGGGCAGGCGAGATCCGTGCGCGCCACACCGGTTCGCTCGTCTCCGACCGTAACGGCAGCGTCACCCCGTTCGCGATGATTCAGCTCGCCGACCGCGGCACGTTCTTCGTCGAGCCCGGTGCGGACACGTACGAGGGCATGGTCGTGGGCATCAACCCGCGTCAGGAAGACCTCGACATCAACGTGACCCGCGAGAAGAAGCTGACCAACATGCGTCAGTCCTCTGCAGACGTCATGGAGACCTTGGCCAAGCCCAAGAAGCTGGATCTGGAAATGGCGATGGAATTCTGTGCAGGCGACGAATGTGTCGAGGTGACCCCCGAGGTCGTTCGCGTGCGCAAGGTGCACCTGGACTCCAACGAGCGTGCGCGTGAGCGTTCGCGCAGCAAGTCGCGTGACAAGGCTGCTCTGTAAGAAAGCGCTACCGCGCCTGTGCGTGCGTAGTTACGTCCTGACGTAACTACGCGCGCACGGGCGCCGACGAAGGAGGAGCGGGTTGCGGCGACTGCGCACCGTGGGCATCTCTGCGATCGCCCTGATACTGGCATCGTGCACAGCCAACCCGCCCCCTCCCGTCGAGAGTGAGCCCACTCCGACCACCACGACCACTGTCGTCGCCCCCACCGAGACCGGTGATCCGGTCGTGGTCGCCATCGACGACGTGGGAATCGGGTTCAACCCGCATCTTCTCGCCGACCAATCTCCCGCGAACGCCGCGGTGAGTGCCCTCGTGCTGCCGAGCCCGTTCCGGCCCGCTGTCGATCCGATCGATCCGGCGAAGACCGTCTGGGTTCCCGATTCGACAGTGCTCGTCTCGGCCGAGGTGACGTCGCAGAACCCGTTCACCATCACGTATCAGCTCCGCAACGAAGCCCAGTGGTCGGACAGCGCGCCGATCGCGGCGGAAGACTTCCGTTACCTGTGGCAGCAGATGATTTCGCAACCGGGCGTCATCGACCCGGCAGGGTATGCGCTCATCGACGACGTCGCGTCATCCGGCGGCGGCAAAACCGTGAATGTCACTCTCTCACAGCCCTATCCGAACTGGCAGCGATTGTTCACCGATCTGCTGCCCAGTCACATCCTCAAGGATTCACTCGGGGGTTTCGAGACGGGCCTGAGTGAGAACGTTCCCGTGTCGGGTAGCAGATTCAACATCAAGTCGATAGATCAGGGTCGCGACGAGATCCTCCTCGAGCGCAACGACCGGTTCTGGGGCGAGCCGGCGCTGCCGTTCCAAATCCTTCTTCGACGCGGTGGCACCGCAGCGCAACTCGCGGACTCGTTGCGGTCCAACGATGCTCAGGTTGCTCAGGTTCGTGCGAGTACCGCGACGAGAGCGCAATTGGCGGCAATTCCAGGGGTTCGAACGGACGTCAGGTTTCAGCCGCGCGTTCTCGACGTGACGCTCAACGGCCGCACTCCCGGTCTCGTCGATCCTGCTGTCCGACAGGGGATTATGGGACTGCTCGACGCTTCCCTGTTGTCGACCGTGGCTGCCGGTTCCGGTTCTGCCGATCACCCGGCTCGCGCGCAACTGAGCAGCCCGTCCGATCCTGGATACACCGCGACCGCCCCGGCGCCGATCGGAAGAGATGCCGCACTCGCCCTTCTTCAACGTGCCGGGTACACAACGCTTCCCGACGGCTCACTCGTGAAGGACGGAGTCCCCGCCGAATTCGTCCTCGGCGCCGTGGAGAACGACACCGTCGCTCTCGCCGTCGCCAACACTGCGGCCGACCAGCTTGCCGGTGCGGGGTTCGAGGCGTCGGTGACTCCGCTGCCGGCCGAGGAGTTGTACAGCACGGCGCTGACCGGAGGCGAGGTGGACGCGATCGTCGGATGGTCGTCCGCCGGTATCGACCCTGCAACGGTCATGGCGTCCCGATTCTCCTGTCCAGCAGTGCAGACGAGTGAAACGTCGGCTCCGGTGGCCGAGCGGGACGTACCAGTTCCGCCGCCCAGCAACCTGTCGGGCTTGTGCATCCCCGATCTGGAGGACGTCGTGAATCGAGCGCTGCGCGGCGAAGTCCCCGGTGAACGGTTGAGGGCGGAGGCCGAGCCCAGGCTGTGGGACTTGTCCGCAGTTCTGCCGATCGTGCAAGATTCTTCTGTCGTTGCCGTCGGTAATGGTGTGGACGGTGTGTCGTTGACGGGACCGATCGAGGTCGGAATCTTCGGCGACGCACCAACGTGGACGAGGGCGAAGAACAAGTGAAACTGCTTCTGGTGCACGCGCATCCGGACGACGAGACCATCACCACCGGCGGAACGATCGCGTACTACGCGCGAGCGGGTGTCGAGGTCACCGTGCTTACATGCTCGCTCGGCGAGGAGGGCGAAGTCATCGGCGACGACTTGGCCGGCCTCGTCGCGGACCGAGCCGACCAACTCGGCGGATATCGCATCCACGAATTGCACGGCGCGCTCGGCATTCTCGGTGCGCAGTCGCCGATATTTCTCGGCGGAGCCGGCCGCTGGCGCGATTCCGGGATGGTGGGCACGGCTGCGGCGTCGAATCCGCGTGCATTCGTCAACGCGGACCGTGACGAGGCGTTGTCGGCGATGCTCACGGTGCTGCGGAGCGTTCGCCCTGATGTCGTCGTCGGTTACGACCCGGAGGGCGGTTACGGCCACCCGGACCACCAGCAGGTTCATTCGCTCGTGACCGAGGCCTTCGACATCTCCGGCTCCGACCGTTACCCGGAGGCCGGTGCGCCGTGGACTCCGCAGAAGTTCTACTGGACGGTCACCGGTGAAGCCCAGCTCTCCGGTGGCATTGCCGCGATCTCCGAGGTCCCCGAGGGCTGGCGCATGCCCGAGCCGGGCGAGCTGCCCAGCGTGCCCGACGACGTCGTCACCACGTCGCTGGACGTGCGGGAGGTGGTCGATCTCAAGCGTCGAGCACTCCGCGCACACGCTACGCAGGTCACGGTTGCTCCGTCCGGTGTCGAGTACGCGTTGTCGAACAACATCGTGCAGCCGATCCTGGCCGACGAGCAGTACGTACTCGTGCGCGGGACGTTGGGGGAGACGGATTCTTCGGGCAAAGAGCGTGACCTGTTCGCCGGGGTCTAGACTGTGAAGCCGATCACTAGTCGGCTAGCTGTAGGGGTGGGGCACACATATGTACAACTGGATCGTCCAGGACGCCATTGCTGCGTTCGTGAATTCGTTGAGGCCGGACTTTCCGCGCCAGGAGATTCTCTACCAGAACGGTTTGACCGACATCGCGTCTGCTTTGAGCAACCTGTTGACCGCTTTGGGATACCCGCCGGTCTCCTGATCTCGCTGGATACGTCAGTATTGGGTGCATGATCTCGAAGGCCGCATCCAATGCTGTCGTCCTCGTGTCGAGGGCAACTCTCGCAGTACTGATTTTCGACGGCTTTCTGTGTGGCATCTTGGCTGTCTTCTTCCTACCTGCGTATCTCGGGCCGATCCCGTTCCCCGTGAGTGCGTTGCTGGCAGGCGTAGCCAATGTCACGCTGCTGTTCGCCTCGCGCAAGGTCGCCGAGCAGTCGGTGGCGATTGCATCTCCGTTGATCGCATTTTTCGTTGCGATTCTGGTCTGCATGTTCGGCGGCCCCGGCGGCGACGTGCTGTTGCTTGCCGACTGGCGAACGGCTTTCCTGCTTCTCGGGGGCTTGGTCCCTCCCGGGATTCTGTTGTTCAGTTGGCGGCTGAAGACACTGACAACCCCGCATGCGACCCCGCTGCCCGGAGCACATCCTCGATCATCGACGGGGTCAGCGTCCCGGTAGAGGTGTTTCGTTGGCTGACGTGATAACTGCCGAACAGCCGTATTTCGCCCAGATCGACTTCGACGCCGTGTCCGAACTTCGGCCTGGGCCGCGGTATGTCCCAACCGTTGTTCTCCAGCGTCGGCAGCAATGACTGCCAACCGAAACCGCCGAGTACGACGATCGATCTCAATGTCGGTTTCAGCAGTCGAAGCTCGATGTCGAGCCATTTCCGGCAGCGGTCGCGTTCGGTGACGGTGGGCTTGTTGTCCGGCGGTGCGCAGTGCACCGGCGCGGTGATCCGGACGCCTCGAAGCGTCAAGCCGTCGTCGATGTGCGTCGACGTGGGCTGGTTGGCAAGTCCGACTGCGTGCAGCGCCGCGTAGAGGTAGTCGCCGCTGCGGTCTCCGGTGAACATGCGTCCGGTGCGGTTCGCACCGTGGGCTGCCGGAGCCAGCCCGACTATCAGTACGCGTGCGTCTGCCGGGCCGAATCCGGGAACCGCTCTACCCCAATAGGTTTGGTCGCGAAACGCGGCCCGCTTCTCGGTGGCGACCTTTTCGCGCCAATTGACCAAGCGTCGGCACGCGCGGCACTGCGACACGGCGTGATCGAGTTGGTCGACGCGCTCTACTGGGCCCACTTGTCGCCGGCTCCCGGAGTGACCGCCTCGACGAGGGCCCACGCCTGTTCGATCGGTACGTCGAGAACCTCGTAGTGGCCGACGCCCGCAGGTGTCGCCGCGACGATCGTCGCAACTCCGGCTCGTCGCTGGAAGAACGTCTGGCGGACCGTCCATCCGATGATGCCTGCTGCTTCGAGGCTGTGCCGGGTGCGATCGAGTGAGCCGTGCTGGGTGATGAGCCATCCCGGTAGGACTGCGTGGCCCAGGCCGCGATAGCGATCCCACGCGACGAAGACAGCACCGACCAGAAGGACACCGATGGCAACCCAGGCAAGGCGCGGGACCGGAACGCCGAGGGCTTCGGCAACGCCGACTCCAGCGGCGACGACGAGAACGGGAACCACCGCTCGCGTAAATCTCCGGCGCCTCGCTACAGGTCCGTGCGACAGCAGAGGCTTCCGAGCGTCGGCGCGCAATCCTGCGTCGCCGAGGACGACGGTCATCATGCGTCGAGCTTCGGTCGCAGGCGCCTGAGGGAGCAGGAGCGAGGACTCCTTCTTCTCCGCACTGACGCCCGTCATGATGGCGGTGAGTTTGGCTCCCTTGGCGATTCGTAGGAGCAGTGGCTCGGACAGGGAGGTGCCCCTGAGACGTTTGCGGTCGAGCGTGGTCGAGCGGGTCCTGAGGAGTCCGTGCGCGACATGAAGCCGCGTTCCGTCGTCGGTGACAGTGAGGTTGCCGTAGGCGATGAGGTAGCGGACGCAGGCGAACACGCTGGCAACGATCAGCAGAATCACGAGACCGACGACGATCACGAGGGCGATACCGAATCGCTCCGCGGAGTCGATGCTGTTGGACACGACCGAGGATTCGGTGATCCGTGTCCCGAGTCCGTACTGGAACAGAACGCCGACCGCAGCGGCGATGGTGACGACACCGGTGAACGAGAACGGGGCGAAGCGCACCCACGACACCTGCCAATGCGCAATTTCGTTTTCGACGACGGGCAGGGCATCGACGGTGTCGGGCTGTCTCGTGACACGCTCGAGGAGCTCCTCGCGGAGGGCTGGTACCACCTTTGCGTCCAGTGCGTTCAGTTCGAACTTCTCGCCCTTGTCTGCCTGCTGACCGGTTCCGATCCGGAGGATCGACAGCCCGAGTACGCGGTGCAGGACGCCGGCTTCGATGTCCACGGAACGGATGCGGCTTCGCGGCACGGACAGAAGCTTCTTTTGAAACACTCCTGTTCGAAGTTGCACGTGGACCGGACCGATGCGGTAGCTGGTGGTGAACCAACGCAGGATTGCGAACACGACGACCACCGCAACGATGATCAAGCCCCACACGTGGTTGCCGCTCTGACTTCCGACGATGAACGACACCAGCAGAATCGGCAGAACCTTCACCGCTTCGTTGACGGGGTGCACGAGAAGCATCCGCTTGTCGAGCCGCAGCCAAGGTTGTTGTTCTTCCTCGGCGAGAAGTTGGGGTTCGGTCATGTTGCGTCGCCCAAGGTACGCCCGGCGATGTCGGTGAGCTGCGCGACGGTTTTGTCGGCGACGTCCTTGTCCAGTGCAGTGATCTTGACCGCGCCAGCGGATGATGCGGTGGTAACCGTCACAGTGGAAAGTCCGAGCAGGCGGTCGATCGGACCACGTTCGGTGTCGACCGTCTGCACCCGGCTGATCGGCGCGATGCGTCGTTCCTGGTTGAACCATCCGGTGCGGGTGTACACCGCGGCGTCGGTGATCTCCCAGCGATGGACCCGATATCGCCATATCGGAGTCACCACGATGTCCAGCGCCGCGAGAACCACGGACACTGCGAACACCGCCACGTGCGGCCACGTCGTCCACTCGTCGACGATCACTGCCCACACGATCTGCGCGATGAACAGTGGCAGCCAGATCAGCGCTGCATTGATGGCCCACAGTTGCTTCGCTCGGGGACTCGGACGCCACGCTGGATCGGTCATCGTGATCATGGTTACAGACCCTAACGGCTTGTACCGACGCGCACGTGGCGTCGCCCTACGACCCTCCCGGTGGCACGAGGAAGTGTTGGAGGAGCATGATCGACTGGTGACTCTGTTGCCTGATCCCGCATCCGTTACTTCTGTTCCACCAGAGAAAGCACCGGCTCCGTCTGCCATGCGTCGTGTCCTGCGACGTGCCCGCGACGGTGTCAGTCTGAACGTCGACGAAGCCACCGTGCTGCTTCATGCGAGAGGCGAAGACCTGGTGGACCTGATGGCGTCGGCGTCCCGGGTGCGCGACGCCGGTTTGCTCGAGGCGGGGCGGCCGAAGACAGTCAGTTATTCGCGCAAAGTGTTCATCCCGATCACGAGGTTGTGCCGCGACAAGTGCCACTACTGCACGTTCGTCACAGTGCCGGGGAAGTTGAAAGCTGGTCGCGATTCTGGGGGCCATGGCTTGTTCATGGACCCGGACGAGATCATCGAGGTTGCGCGTCAGGGCGCCGAACTCGGTTGCAAAGAAGCGTTGTTCACTCTCGGTGACCGCCCCGAGGACCGGTGGCCGGAGGCGAAGGAGTGGCTCGACTCGCGCGGCTACGACTCGACGCTCGACTACGTGCGCGCGATGGCGATCAAGGTTCTCGAAGAGACCGGATTGCTGCCGCACCTCAATCCCGGCGTCATGTCCTGGCAGGAACTGTCGCGACTCAAGCCGGTCGCACCGTCGATGGGCATGATGCTCGAGACGACGTCGAGGCGACTGTTCGAAGAAAAAGGTCAGGCGCACTACGGCAGCCCGGACAAGGATCCCGAGGTCCGCCTCCGAACGCTGACCGACGCGGGCCGGCTCAACATCCCGTTCACGACGGGCATTCTCGTCGGAATCGGTGAGACCATCCGCGACCGCGCCGAGTCGATCATGGCGATACGTAAGGTGCACAAGGCCTTCGGTCACGTGCAGGAAATCATCGTGCAGAACTTCCTCGCGAAAAGCGACACAGCGATGCGGTCGGCACCGAACGCGGGCATGGAAGAGTTCCTCGCCACGATCGCGGTGACGCGCATCCTGCTCGGCCCGTCGATGCGAATTCAGGCCCCCCCGAATCTCGTCGAAGCCGAGGAAACTGCAGCGCTGCTCGGCGCGGGCGTCGACGATTGGGGTGGCGTGTCGCCGCTGACCCCGGACCACGTCAACCCCGAACGTCCGTGGCCGAACCTGGACAGTCTTGCCGAGCTCAGCGCGGCGGCGGGGTACACGCTGGTGGAGCGTTCGGCGGCGCAACCGCAGTACGTTCTCGCGGGAGCGCCATGGATCGATCCGCGGATTTCGGCGCACGTCAGAGCGCTGTCCGACCCCGAGACAGGAATGGCTCGCGCAGGCGTGAAGCCGACGGGCTTGCCGTGGCAGGAACCCGACGAGGAGTGGGAGTCGTCCGGACGTGTCGATCTGAACACCGAGATCGACACCCAGGGCCGCAACACCGAGACCCGCAGCGACTTGGCGAATGCGTTCGGTGACTGGGAATCGATTCGTGAGCAGGTTCGTGACCTCGCCGGGCTCGAGCGCGTGGACCGGGACCTGGTCTCCGCTCTGCACGCTGCCGAGAAGGACCCGGCTGGTCTGTCCGACGAGCAGTATCTTGCGTTGGCCACTGCCGAGGGCCCGGGAATGGACGCTGTGGCAGCGTTGGCCGACGATCTGCGTAAGCAGGTCAACGGCGACACCGTCACCTACGTGGTCAACCGCAATATCAACTTCACCAACATCTGCTACACCGGATGCCGATTCTGTGCGTTCGCTCAACGCAAGGGCGACGCCGACGCGTTCACACTCTCGACGGCCGAGGTTGCCGATCGTGCGTGGGAAGCACACGTCGCGGGCGCGTCCGAGGTGTGCATGCAGGGAGGGATCGACCCCGAACTGCCCGTCACCGGGTACGCGGATCTGGTGCGCGCGGTGAAGGCTCGGGTCCCGTCCATGCACGTGCACGCGTTCTCACCGATGGAGATCGTCAACGGCGCATCGCGGGGAGGGCAGTCGATCAGGGATTGGCTCACCGAGCTCCGCGAAGCAGGGTTGGACACCATTCCCGGCACGGCGGCGGAGATCCTCGACGACGAGGTCCGGTGGGTGCTGACCAAGGGCAAGTTGCCTGCCGCCGAATGGATCGAGGTGGTCACCACGGCACACGAAGTGGGGCTGCGGTCGAGTTCGACGATGATGTACGGGCACGTCGACAACCCGTCGCATTGGGTCGGGCACATGAACGTGCTGAAGAAGATCCAGGACAAGACCGGTGGATTCACCGAGTTCGTCCCGTTGCCGTTCGTCCATCAGAGCTCACCGCTGTACTTGGCGGGCGCATCCCGACCAGGTCCGACGAATCGCGACAACCGCGCGGTGCACGCTCTGGCGCGCATCATGTTGCACGGACGCATCGACTCGATTCAGACCTCATGGGTGAAGTTGGGGACCACGGGTACTCAGGTCATGCTCAACGGTGGTGCCAACGACCTCGGGGGAACATTGATGGAAGAGACCATTTCACGGATGGCAGGTAGTCAGAACGGATCGGAGAAGACCGTCGCCGAACTGCACGAGATCGCGAACGGCATCGGACGTCCTGCCCGCGAGCGGACCACGACCTACGGTCTGATCGATCGGGACGGCTCCTCGGCAGCTGCGCAGGCTCCGCTCCAGTCGGTAGGACTTGTCTGATCATGGACGATCGCACCGTTGCGGCTGCCCTCGAACGAGCAGTCGCCATCATCGACCCGGTACTCGACATCCTCGCCAAGCGCGATCCGGTGGGCTTGAAGGGCCGGACCTTCCGCCGACCCACCGAGAACGACACCGTCTTGGACAAGGTCCTGGACACGCTGGCGTCCGCACTGAACGCCACCGACTTCCCCGGGACCGAAGCGTGGCAGAAGCTCGACGCCGACGCGCGATCCGAATGGTGGGTTGCGCGGATCGGCGCGCTGAACACCGTCGCCGTCGCGTTTCCCGGGGTGTTCGGAGTGTTGGTCAACAGGCTGCCGCTGCAGGATCTTCTCGGGTTCGCGAATCAGTCGATGGTGCTGGTCGCGGTAGCGCGGGAGCGTGGAGTCACCGACCGTGCCTCGCACGTTCGACTGCTGGCGTCTGTGCTGTGTGAACGTGATATCGATCTCTCCGAGCCGAAAGCCGTCGAGAAGCCCGAAACGCGCCGCGATCGTGGACCGTTCGCGCTTCTCCATGCGATGTGGGACGTTGCGACCGTGCTCAGAGACGTGTCGAGCGAGCTGGCCAAGCGTCCGCACAGCCGGGGCATTTTCAGAGTGCTGTCGGCCATTCCCGTAGTCGGCGGAGTCGCGAGCTATATCGGTGAGCGCGGAGCGCTGTCGCGGGCGGCGAAAGAGGGTCGCCAATGGGTAGCGAAACACAAGAGCACGCAGATCCACGTAGGCTTCGAGGAGTCGGATTCACCCGCCGCTCTGCGCAAGTGAGGACACCCTGCGCTGATTGTCGGAATTCTTCGACGCAATACTAGGATGCTCAGGGCACCAGAGGCCGGAGGCTTTCGGTGTCCACTATCGGAGAGGGAGGGAGAGCAGCAGTGACCTACTCGATTGCGGAACCGTGTGTCGATGTGCTCGACAAGGCGTGCATCGAAGAATGCCCGGTGGACTGCATCTACGAGGGTAACCGAATGCTGTACATCCACCCGGATGAGTGCGTCGATTGCGGTGCGTGCGAGCCGGTATGCCCCGTCGAAGCCATTTTCTACGAAGACGACGTTCCCGAGCAGTGGAGCGGTTACGTCAGTGCCAACGTCGACTTCTTCGACGACCTCGGGTCGCCCGGCGGTGCTGCCAAGCTCGGCAAGACCGACTACGACCCTCCGTTCATCAAGGCGCTGCCTCCCATGGGTGAGAACTGACCTTGGCTCGAATATCGGTCGCAGCCGGTCTGCCCGACTTCCCGTGGGACTCGCTCACCGCACCCAAGGAGAAGGCGTCCTCGCACCCGGACGGGATCGTGAACCTGTCCGTCGGAACGCCGGTGGACCCCGTCGATCAGATCATTCGTGATGCGCTGAACGCGGTCTCGGATCAGCCGGGCTACCCGACGACGATCGGGACCCAAGATCTACGAACGGCGGCCGTGAATGCGCTCGCTCGTCGGTACGGGGTCACCGGCATCGACGCGGGTGATGTTCTGCCTGCCATCGGCACCAAAGAGATGATCGCGTGGCTGCCGACACTCCTCGGACTCGGGCAGGGCGACCTCGTCGTCATCCCCGAGCTCGCATACCCGACGTACGAGGTCGGCGCGCTGCTCGCGGGCGCGCGCGTCATCAGGGCCGATGGGCTCAACCGACTCGGACCTGAGAACGCGTCGCTGGTCTTCGTGAATTCCCCGTCCAACCCGACCGGCAAGGTCCTTCCCGTCGATCACCTGCGGAAGGTGGTCGCCTGGGCCCGCGAACGCGATGCCGTCGTGGTGTCCGACGAGTGCTACCTGGGTCTGACATGGGAGGACGAGTCCGTCTCGATTCTCGACCCTCGCGTGTCCGACGGTGATCACACGAACTTGCTGGCGGTGCACTCACTGTCCAAGACGTCGAACCTGGCGAGCTACCGAGCGGGGTTCGTTACCGGCGATCCGGTGCTGGTCCGGGATCTCCTCGAAGTCCGCAAGCACGCCGGAATGATCGTGCCGCTGCCCGTCCAAGCTGCGATGACCGTTGCGCTGAACGACGACGAGCACGAGAACCTTCAACGAGAGCGATACCGGGCTCGGCGCACCGAACTCAAAGCTGCCGTCGAGAAGGCGGGCTTCACAGTCGATCACTCGCAGGCCGGTCTGTACCTCTGGGCGACCAGAGGCGAGCCGTGCCGTGACACCGTCGACTGGTTCGCCGAGCGAGGCATCCTCGTGGCGCCGGGGGAGTTCTACGGACCGAGCGGGTCCGAGCACGTCAGGATCGCATTGACGGCAACCGATGAGAGAATCCACGCGGCCGCAGAGCGACTGACCGCGTAGCGCGTCGCACTCTACCCTCACGTAAGGGTAGAGTGGTCGATCGTGTCCGACGTCCTGACTGCTCTCCGATCACCCAGAATCTTGAAGACCGAGGTACTCGCCGGTCTCGTCGTCGCCTTGGCGCTGATACCCGAGGCGATTTCGTTCTCGATCATCGCAGGGGTCGATCCGAGCGTCGGCCTGTTCTCGGCGTTCACCATGGCCGTGACGATCGCGATTGTCGGCGGCCGCACCGCGATGATCTCTGCGGCTACCGGGTCCGTTGCGCTCGTCATTGCCCCGATCGTGCCGCAATACGGCCTCGACTACCTGGTCGCCACCGTGCTTCTCGGCGGGTTGATGCAGATCGTGTTGACGGCAGTCGGGGCCGCGGCGTTGATGCGGTTCATTCCGCGCAGCGTCATGGTCGGGTTCGTCAACGCACTTGCGATTCTCATTTTCATTGCGCAAATCAGGTACTTCGTCGACGTGTCGTGGCTCGTTTTTCCCATCGCAGCTGCGGCGATCGGGGTCATGGTGGTTCTTCCGCGCCTGACGACGGCAATCCCCGCGCCGCTCGTCGCGGTTGCGGCCCTGACGTCTCTGACCATCGTGTTCGGTGTCCAGGTTCCCAACGTCGGTGACGAAGGAGATCTGCCGTCGTCGTTGCCCTCACTGTTCATGCCCGATCTTCCGCTGAACCTCGAGACGCTGAAGATCATCGCGCCCTTCGCTTTTGCCATGGCGCTCGTCGGACTGCTCGAATCCCTGCTGACGGCCAAGCTCGTCGACGACGTCACCGATACGCCGTCGAACAAGGCTCGAGAAGGCGCTGGACTCGGTATCGCGAACATCGTCACTGGAGCGTTCGGCGGGATGGGCGGCTGCGCCTTGATCGGACAGACGATGATCAACGTGAAGATATCCGGTGCGCGCACGAGGATTTCGACGTTTCTCGCCGGCGTCTTCCTGCTCGTGCTCGTAGTGGTGTTCGGGGATGTCGTCGCACGGATCCCGATGTCGGTTCTCGGTGCAGTCATGATCATGGTGTGTTTCGCGACGTTCGATTGGCACTCCATCGCGCCGAAAACGTTGCGCCGCATGCCTCTCAGTGAAACCGCGGTCATGGTCGCGACAGTAGCGGTGACTGTGGCGACGGACAACCTTGCCTACGGTGTCATCGTCGGAGTCGTCATCGCGATGATCCTGTTCGCCAGACGAGTCGCTCACGTCACCGAGGTCGTGGACATTGCGCACCCCGATGAGCACACCCGTGTCTACGGAGTCCGTGGTGAGTTGTTCTTTGCGTCGAGCAACGACCTGATCCACCAATTCGACTATGCGACAGATCCGCTGAACGTCGTGATCGACTTGTCCGATGCGCACGTCTGGGATGCCTCGACCGTTGCTACCCTCGATGCCGTGACGACGAAGTACGCCAAATACGGCAAGACCGTCTCGATCGTCGGATTGGCCGGTGCGAGCAAGGAACGGCATTCACGGTTGACCGGACGGCTGGGTGGGGAGAGCTGAGAGATGGCTGCTCACATGCAGATCGGCGAGGTTGCCGAGCGCACCGGACTGTCGATTCGCACCCTGCGGCATTACGACGAGGTCGGTCTCGTGCCGCCGTCCGAGCGAAGCGCCGGAGGCTTTCGGCTCTATACCGAAGCCGACGTCGAACGGCTGATCGTGATTCGTCGAATGAAGCCGCTCGAATTCACCCTCGACGAGATGAGCACGTTGTTGACCTCGCTCGACACCATCGCGGCGGGCGGTGACGGTGTCGACGACGCGGCAGCGTTCGTCGATGCATGCCACTCCAAAGCCCAGGCCGCGTGCGAGAACCTTCGGAAGAAGCTTGCGTACGCGGAGGAACTGACGACGGTGCTCGACGCTACTCGTCGTCACCCCAGCCGCCCCGCCTGATACGGAGGATGTAGACCAGCTCGTTGCTGCCGAAGGCTTCGACCGTGGTGAACCTCTTCGGCTCGGCGTTGGTCGACGGGTTTCGGGCGTGTGCCTCCTCGTAGATTTGCGTCGCGCGTAGGTCGGCGAGCTCGACGCGCGTCCAGAAGTCGTCCGATTGAACGGAATAGACGAGCCTCGGCGCGCCGTCCGTGACGTGTTCGACCTCGAGGTCGTCCTCGTTCTCCAGGTCGTCGTCGAGTTCTTCCTCGGTGTCGGCGTCCTGCTCGGCGTCGGTCCCGATCAGGTAGACCCCAGGTTGCAGGTCTCCGGCGGGCACCGTCATGTATTCGGCGTAGTCGCCGGTGTCGATTCCGTCGGCATCCATGTATGTACGGTAGCCATGTGCTGCTTCGTTCATTGAACCCACTCGCCGTCGCGCGCGGAGACGATATCCCCGACGCTGTCACCATCGACGGCGTTTCGCTGTCGCGCGGGGACATCCTCGGTGCCGCGACCTCGGTCGCCGAGCGTATTTCCCGGGCCGAGCGGTTGGCCGTTCTGGCAACGCCGTCGGTCAAGACGGTGCTTGCCGTCGTCGGTTGTCTGATTGCCGGCGTGACAGTGGTTCCGGTTCCCCCTGACGCAGGTTCCGCCGAGCGTGAGCACATCCTGCGTGACTCGGGTGCGCAAGCGTGGCTCGGCGAGGCTCCCGACGACACGGCCGGATTGCAGGTGCTTCCTGTGCGGCAGCACGCGCGGTCGTGGCACAGCTATCCGGACCCGCATCCGTCGTCGATCGCGTTCGTTCTGTACACCTCGGGCACCACCGGTCCACCCAAGGGCGTTCTGCTCTCGCGTGAGGCGATCGCAGCAGGTATCGACGCTCTCGCCCAGGCGTGGCAGTGGACCTGGAAAGACACACTCGTGCACGGTCTTCCGCTGTTCCACGTGCACGGACTCATTCTCGGGTTGCTCGGTCCGCTGCGTGTGGGATCTCCGGTGATCCACACGGGCAAGCCGACGCCCGAGCTGTACGCCGCTGCTCGTGGGTCGCTGTACTTCGGCGTTCCTACGGTATGGTCGCGCATTGCCGCCGACGAGGATTCGGCGAGGGCACTGGCCGGTGCACGGCTGCTCGTGTCGGGAAGTGCGCCGTTACCCGTTCCGGTGTTCGAGAAGTTGCACGCCCTCACCGGTCACGCTCCCGTCGAACGCTACGGGATGAGCGAAACCTTGATCACGCTCTCGACGAGGTTCGACGGTGAGCGACGGCCCGGGTCGGTGGGAGTCCCCGTGGCAGGCGTCGAAACCCGGTTGAGGGGGGAGGCGGGAGAGATCCTGCCGCACGACGGAGAGGCCATCGGCGCGTTGCAGGTTCGCGGGCCGATGCTGTTCGACGGATACCTGAACAACCCGGAGGCGACGGCGAAGTCCTACACCGAGGATGGCTGGTTCGACACCGGTGACGTTGCCGTCATCGAGCCCGATGGGTTCCACCGTATCGTCGGGCGCGCCTCGACCGACCTGATCAAGACCGGTGGTTATCGAGTCGGCGCAGGCGAGATCGAAACCGTGATGTTGGGTCATTCGAGCGTCGACGAGGTAGCCGTCGTCGGGTTGCCCGATGGGGATCTCGGTCAGCGGATCGTTGCCTTCGTCGTCGGACACGAGATCGAACCGCAGGTATTGATCGATCTGGTGGCGTCCGAACTGTCGATTCACAAGCGGCCGCGAGAAGTTCGCGTCGTGGACGCGCTTCCCCGTAATGCCATGGGGAAGGTGCAGAAGAAACTTCTCGGCTAAGGGCGGGTGTAGAGGAACTTTCCGAATCCGACTATCGCAGAGTCGGATTGCACATCCACGGTGTGGACCCGAATCTTGCCCTGCTCGTTGCCGCCCACAGTGGTTGCTGTGTCACCGTCGACGGCAACCACGATGTTGGTGTGCTGGCCGACCCAGCTGCTGTTGTCGTAGAGAACCACGTCCCCGACCACCGGTGAGTAGCCCGTCGATTCGAATCGGCCCTGCTCTTGGTAGTACTCGGTGAGCGTGTAGACGCCGGGGATCCGCCAACTGCCCGAGTTCGGATTACTCAGAGGCTGTCCGGCTTCCCTCATGATCCAGCTGACGAAGTTGGCGCACCACGCTTCGTCGACACCTTCGGAGTAGAAGGTGCCCGGACGTTGCTGCTGGTGTTCCTTTTCGAGCAGTCCGACGACGGTGACCTGCTCGGGTGTCAGGCTGGACGTATCGATTTCCGGAAAAGCCGTCGTATCCCAGGGTAGGTACCGGCTCGGGGCCAACCACAGAACGCCGCCGGCGACCACGACAACCACCGCTGTTATCCCCGCAATCCATCGGCCGACACGTCGGCGCGGCTTGGTGGGGGAGTCGACAGTCATCACCCGAATGTACCGGCAGATGGTGAGGACGAGTGAGGACGTGCTCGCCGGGTGGTGACCACTTGCTTTACCAGTTCTCTTGTCACGACCGGTGTCAGAGGGGGTTCGGATCTCAGGACGGGGTTCGGCTGTGGACCAATTGCTTTGCCCCTGTTCAGTTTTGGTGACAATGTCGGTGGGATGCGATACATTCGAGCAAGTCGAACATACGTGCCCCTCCTTACCTTTGTGTGGGTAGTTTGACCTCGATTCCGCCGAGGTTGAGGTAGATCATTGCTTTCAGCGATGCGGCAGAGTGGTGGCCGTAGCCGCGGGCGTTGATCAGTCTGATCTTGGAGTTGATTCCCTCGATGAGAGCGTTGGAGACACCCAATTCGATTGCTGCGCAGATCGCCTCGGACTTCTTGTCGATCATCCGGGCGAGTTGAACGAACGCACTGATGCCGCAGGACTTCGCTTCTTCGATCCAACGCCTCAAATACCGTGCAGCGTTCGACGGCGCGACTTTCCGGTAGAGATCCCGGAACTGTTCCTTCAGACGCCACGCCGTCCCGACTTCGGTGTCAGCTGCAGTCACCGTCCGCAATAGCGACTTATGGGTCTTGGTGAGCCGATTCTTACCGAGCCGCAACGCTGTTCGAGCCTTGCGCCACTCCGGTGCCTGCATGGTCAGCGTGCGACGAATCGACGCGGCATCGGAGAACACCCGGTCCAACGCTCGATTGACCCATTGCATGACATGAAAGGGATCCATGCACTGACGAGCCTGCGGGACGTGATGTTCGGCGGCCGCACGGAACGCCGGCGACCCGTCCATCGACACCACCTGCACCTCCCTCGCTCCTGCGCGGACTGTTGTTCGAAGAACTCCGAAAACGAGTCCCGACCGCGGCCCTCGGAGATATAGATGACCTTGCCGGTGTCGTGATCACCCACGATCGTGAGGTACTTGTGCGGATGCCGATAACAGATTTCGTCGACACCGATCCGATAGAGCCGATCGAGGCGACGCGAGTCGATCAACGCATCGACCGCGCGTGTGACGATGGAGGTCACCGTTCGCCACGCGCAGCGCATCAACGTCGATACCGAGGTCCTGTCGGTGCGAGTGACCAGCCACAACACGGTGTCTTCGAAGTCTCGTGAATGCCGCGCTCGTGGCCGCGCCCACGGGATGTCCTCGGTACGAACACCGCAGGTCGGGCACTCGATCCGTCGGATCGAGTAGACCAGCCACACCTTGTGCCGGCCGAAATCGAGATGCCGCCAGCGACGAGGTTCGCGATCGTAAGCCGCGGTGCTCGAATAGCCACACGGGCACTTCACACGGCGCGCGGTAAGCCTGAGCGTGACCTCGACCAAAGAGTCTGTGATCGACACATCCGACACCGATGCACCGGGAATCTGAAGCAGACGGTTAAATGCAGTACTGACGCGCACGTGTAGCGGTCCTCCGGATTGAGGTCGGTGTAGGAACCCCGAAATCTAGAGGCCCAACACGTGCGCGTCCCTCATCTCACCGGCAACTCGCCGAACACTGCGTCCAACAACACAACCCACCCTGAACAGCAGAAATGACGCCCACACAAACCTCAGGAGCGCCACATACGTTCGACACCGAGGCGGATTCGAGGAGGCGACTTGAGTATCGACACCGACACACCACCGCCGGCCAGGAGCGGCTTTCCTAGCGACATCCCTGACGACGACATGCTCCTCGACGCCACCACGTCCGCCTACCGCGTCCTCAACGCAGCCCACGCAGCCTTCCTTGCGTCCGCCGAACAGTTCTACGACTCCCGCATCCGCGGCTTCGACAACGATTCTGTTCCGCGCACCCTCGATCCCGACCGCGTCGCCCACACCTCGGCGATCAACCAGCTCGCGGCCGCGACGACCACCACCGCGGGCACACTGGAGAGCGCCCTCAACGTGTGGTGGGCATCGCATCCCGCCTACAAAGAGCTGTTCATCGACGGCGCCGTCACCCTCGATGTCCTACGCACCATCCGAGACCACACCCACGGCGTACCACGAGAGGTCCTCGCCGCCATCGAACCGGACATCATCGCCGCTACCGCACACTTCACCCTGATCCGCCTAGGACGCGAAATCGACCGCCTCATCACCGAACACGACCCCGCCTGGGTCACCCACGCCCGCAAACGCGCTGCCTCCACCACCAAAAAAGTGCGACTGACCAAGCTGCCCCGCGGAATGGCCCGCATGTCCGCCGTCCTCTGCGCCATCGACGCCGCCGAACTCACAGCCCTCGTCGACGCCGAATGCGACCGCATCTGCGGCCTCGACCCCCGAACCCTCGACACCCGCAGGTCCGACGCCTTCACCGCCCTCGCCCGCGGCGGACACCTCAGTTGCCTCTGCGGCTACCCCCGCTGCCTCGACGAGCCCGACGACGACACCGACACCGAGTCGGGCACCGACACCAACACTGACTCGGGCACCGACCCGAGCAGTGACGGCGGTGACAGCGGTGGTGGTGGTTCAGGAACCGTAAAGTTCGGCGACGAAGACGAACCCGACGTCGCAGAACCCGACGACGACGGCTCGGGCGCCCGAGCTCCCTACGATTCCGGGCCTGGTGGGTGTCGATCCGGTGGTGTCTCGGCGGTTCCGCCGCCCGCGGGTCGCTGCGAATGCGGACGGCCCCTGCCGATCGTTCCCGATGCCATCCCCTGTTCCCGCGGCGCCACCAACAAGCCGGCAACACCGTTGATTCACATCACCGCCGACCTCGAAACAGTCCTCGGACTGCACAACCGATCTGCCTACCTCCATGGCTATGGACCCCTCGACCCCGACCACATCCGGGAACTCGCCACCGACGCCACCTGGCAGATCATCTTCACCGCCAGCCGAAAATACCTCGACACCCTCACTGACTTCGCCGACTACGACCCGCCCCCATCCGACACATCCGTCGAGCATGTACCGCACTGCACCTGCGCATGCGGCGAACCGCCACGCCCACAACCGACCACGTCTCACAACCCGCCCACCGAAACCCGAGAAACCCTCACCGACCTGCTGAACCGAGCCGCAACCGAGCACGACCACCACGCCAGCGGACTCCCGAACCGCATGAGCACCCCCACCCCTGAACAGTGCACAGACGACCGACGCCGCTCCACCCTCAGCCCACCCCGAACCCCACACCCACCACCACAATCGGCACTGGCAGTGCCATAGACAAAGACACAGACGTTGCTGAACACGACACCGGTATGACCCACGACCCGGACGACGTGGCGGCCATGGTCGGACCCGACGACGTCAATGCCACAGCAGACATCGTTCTCGGACGCACCGCACACCTACCCGCAGGCACCCTTCCCACACCCAACCCACTGCACCCCGGCACCCCACAGCACCCGAGTCCGCCACGTCGGAGTCCGGGCATCCTGGCCGAGCACTACCGAAAAGTCGTCGCCGACGACCCCTTCCACAGTCACGCCGAACACCCGGACGGGCATGGCGGACACCACACCCCACCGCCGGGAGCGCTCACCTACACCCCCAGCGCAGCCCTCGCACTCTGGGTACGCGCCCAACACCCCACCTGCCGACACCCCGGGTGCAACGTCCCCTCCAGCCGCTGCGACCTCGACCACATCGTCGAATTCGACCACCGAAACCCCGAGCAAGGAGGCTGGACCATCACCACCAACCTCGCCCCCTACTGCCGCACACACCACAACCTCAAAACCAGCAAACAATGGACCACCGAAGTCATGCACGACGATGTCATCCACACCACCGACCCACTCGGCAACCATTACTTCAGCCCGCCCGAACTTTGAGCACTCACTTGACCTTCGAGCCACCCGAGACTCCATGATGAATCTCGTGACCACACCAGAACTCATGACCATCGGCGCGTTTGCTCGTGCGACCGGACTGACCCCTGGAGCGCTCCGCTTCTATGCGGACGCGGCACTGCTGGTACCTGCCCGGATAGACGGATCGACCGGTTACCGTTATTACGCACCCGATCAGATCGACCAGGCGACGACGGTTCGCCGTTTACGCCATATGGACATGCCACTCGAGCAGATCGCGCTCGTTCTCGCCGGCGATGCCACACACATCGACCGGCATGTCGCGCATCTGGACGGCATTGCGAACCGAGCCCGTCGCTCCGCCGCCGAAATTCGAGCAACCCTTCACCCAGACAGCAACTACCCGAACGACTACATGGACAGGAAGTGCATCGTGATCTCAGTGAGCGGACCGATCTTCGCGGACGCAGTCGACCAAATCCTCACCGCAACAGCGCATCACCCCGAATTTCCAGTTCTCAGCGGTGTCCATGTGGAGGCACGAGGCGACGTCTTGACTGTGACTGCGACCGACAGGTACAGGCTGTCCACCCGCACTGTCGTTGTGGCACATTCGGATTCGACGCCATGGAATGCTGTGATCGACGGTGACGATCTGCGCGCCGCGATGCCGGACGTTCGCCGGGAACACGTCGTCGCCGTGAATCTCGACGACTCGGGCATCGTCTTCGGTCCGGGAGGCCGGCACTGCCGAAGGCTGAACGAGGAGTTTCCCGACTATCGAAGCATGCTGGATTCGTTGCCCGTGGCGGTGACGCGAGTCGTCGTGTCCAAGCGGTCACTGCAGCGGGTTATGGAAGACGGTCGGTTCGAGCGATGGGCCGTCGCGACCGGACACGGTCGTATTCGGTTGTCCGAGCCGGACTCCTCCGAGTTCGCCGACATCCCGACAACGGTCACGGGCCCGGATGTCGTGATCACCTTCGCCATGACGACTCTGTACCCGGCGGTCGCATCGGCTGTCGGGCCGGACGTGATGATCGACATCAGCGGTCCGACGGCGCCGGTGGTGGTCAGGTCCGCGGACGACGGAGATCTCACGACCTTGGCGATGCCGGTGGATCCGAGGGGCCCCGAATAAGGCTGATACTCTCGCACTCGTGACCGCGACCCATGTGACCTCCACGATGTTGGTCCGTCGCCGCACCATCGATTTCGCCCTCGTGTGTACGACCGGTTGTCGCCGGTCCTGATCCAACCAATCCGGTCAGGTTCACCACAACACATCACGAAGGGGACATCCATGTCCACAGCTCTGTCTCACCTGGGCTCGGTCACGTCGGCGACCAAAGAAGCCGTTGACGCCGATCCAAAGAATGCGCTCGTTGTCTTCAAAGGATCTGCCGTCGCCCACGACGCGGTCGCAAGCACGATCGCGCTCGGTAAGTTCAGCGTCGAGGTCGACGAGCCGCCTGCACTCGGGGGCGAGAACGCGGCAGCCAATCCCGTCGAGTACTACCTGGCGTCGCTGTTGTCCTGCCAGGTGGTCACCTACCGGGTCTGGGCCGACAAGCTCGGAATTGTCGTCGACGACATCACCGCCCGAGCCGAAGGCGACCTCGACGTCCGCGGCTTCTTCGGGTTCGACGACGATGTCCGCGCCGGGTTCGGTGAAGTGCGGGTGGTCGTCAATGTCACCGGTCCGGAAACTCGCGAGCGCTACGAAGAACTGCAGGAAGCTGTCGACGCGCACTGCCCTGTACTGGATCTGACACGCAACCCGACGCCGGTCCATACGACACTCGAAACGGCCTGATCCGATGAGCGAGAGAACCTTCGGTCTGCGTACGCGTGCGATTCATGCAGGCGCTCGACCGGACCCGGCGACCGGTTCGCGCGCGGTGCCGATCTATCAAACGGCTGGCTATGTGTTCGAGAACTCGGCCGACGCGGGGGATCTCTTCGCTCTGCAGAAGTACGGAAATGTCTACAGCCGCATCGCCAATCCCACTGTTGCCGCCCTCGAGGAGCGCGTTGCAAGCCTCGAGGGCGGCATCGGTGCAGTGGCGTTCGCCAGCGGGCTCGCTGCGGAGTTCGCTGTGTTCGCGGCGCTCGCCGGCAGCGGTGACCACATCGTCGCAGCAGCCGGCCTGTACGGAGGAACGGTTACCCAACTCGACGTGACGCTCAGAAGGTTCGGTGTCGAGACCACCTTCGTGAACGGCACCGATCCGAGCGGCTACGCCGCCGCCGTGACCGATCGAACCAAGCTGATCTACGTCGAGGTCATCGGGAACCCCTCGGGAGAGATTGCGGATCTCGAAGGTCTCGCGGCGGTCGCGCACGAAAACGGCATTCCACTGGTAGTCGACGCCACCATGGCGACGCCGTGGCTGTGCCGACCGATCGAATTCGGGGCGGACATCGTGGTGCATTCGGCGACGAAGTTCCTCGGTGGGCACGGTTCGACACTGGGAGGGCTCGTGGTCGAGGCCGGCCGATTCGACTGGGGTAGTGGCCGATTCCCCCAGATGACAGAACCTGTTGCGTCGTACGGCGGGTTGTCGTGGTGGGGAAACTTCGGCGAGTACGGATTTCTGACGAAGCTCCGCAGCGAGCAACTCCGCGATATCGGTGGATCGTTGCCCGCTCAGTCTGCTTTCACCTTGATTCAAGGTGTCGAAACGTTGCCGCAGCGTATGGACGCGCACGTCGAGAATGCACATCGCGTTGCCACATGGCTCGACGACGACCCTCGCGTCGAGTACGTGAAGTGGGCCGGTCTGCCGACGCACGAGCATCACGAACGAGCCAAGCGCTACCTCCCGGCCGGTCCGGGCGCGGTGTTTGCCTTCGGGCTCGCCGGCGGACGCGAGGCCGGTCAGAAATTCGTCGAGAGCGTCCAGGTTGCCAGCCATGTCGCCAACATCGGGGACGTCCGCACCCTTGTCATCCATCCTGGCAGCACCACCCACCGTCAACTCACCGACGAGCAGTTGCGGGGCGCGGGGGTCGGACCCGAACTTGTTCGAATCAGCGTCGGACTCGAGGACACCTCGGACATACTCTGGGACCTGGACCAAGCGCTGACACTGGCTACTGGACGGGAGCGGGAATGACCGAACGCATATGGCAGGGCCCGTCGGCGCAGCAGCGGCAGCGGATTCTGCGTGAGACCAAGACGGTGGCGATCGTGGGGGCCTCCAAAAATCCCTCTCGTGCAAGCTATTTCGTGAACAAGTATCTGGCCTCCACGAGCGACTACGAGATATTTCTCGTCAATCCCACCGTCGCGGACATCGAGGGAACCCCGGTTTATCCGACGCTTGCGGACCTACCGAAGGTCCCGGACCTGGTCGATGTGTTCCGTAAGTACGACGATCTTCCCTCGGTACTCCAGGAGACGATCGACGTCGGTGCCAAGACAATCTGGCTGCAGTTGGGTTTGTGGCACGAGCAGGTCGCAGCCGACGCCGAAGCTGCGGCACTGAACGTCGTCATGGACCGATGCCTCAAAATCGAACACGCGCGGTTCCACGGCGGCCTGCATCTGGCGGGATTCGACACAGGAGTCATCGATTCGCGCAGAGCGAGAGCGGTATGAACGAGTACGACCTGCAGCGGTTCGTCGATGCGCAGGACCGTGTTTGGGACGCCGTCCGCGCCGAGCTGAAGGCAGGGAAGAAGCGGACACATTGGATGTGGTTCGTCTTTCCGCAACTGGCGGGACTCGGGCTCAGTGCAACGGCGCAGCATTTCGCAATTGCAGATATCACCGAAGCCACGCTGTACCTCGAACACGAGATCCTCGGGCCTCGGCTGCTGCAGGCCGCGAAGTTGGTGGCAAAGGTGGAAGGCAAAAGCGCCGGCGAGATCTTCGGGTACCCCGACGATCTGAAACTCCATTCGTCGATCACGTTGTTCGCCGAAGCCGCCCCTGGTACCGAGGTATTCGGCAAGGTCCTCGACAAATACTTCTCCGGAAAACCCGACGAGCAGACTCTCGACCTACTCGCCCACTAACATCGAAGGAATGACCAACGACATGCCCGGAACAGTAGCGTTCGTTCAAGCCACCTGGCACAAAGATCTGGTCGACCGTGCACGGCAAGGATTCGTAGCCGAATTCGGCGGCGAAGTCGAAACGTTCGAAGTGCCGGGGGCGTTCGAGATCCCTCTGCATGCGCAGCGCTTGGCGCGAACAGGCAAGTACGCCGCGATCGTTGCGGCCGCTCTCGTCGTGGACGGCGGGATCTACCGTCACGAGTTCGTCGAGACCGCCGTCATCGACGGTCTCATGCGTGTTCAGTTGGACACCGACGTTCCGGTCTTCTCGGTAGTGCTGACTCCGCATCACTTCCACGAACACTCCGACCACAGCGAGTTCTTCTCCAATCATCTCGAGAAGAAGGGTGTCGAGGCGGCTCGTGCAGTGGTGCGCACCCTCGAATCTTTGAGGTCGATCGGTTAGTCCCGATACATGTCGACTACCGCGAGGTGTTCACCCAGGTCACCGGGGTAGGTCGAGATGCGCATGCGCGTCGCTACCCACTCCTCGGTGCCCTCTGACCCCCGTGTCCTGACGGTGACTTCCTCGTGGTCACCGCCCTCGAGCAAGCGTCTGTGCGAGTCCGAAATGACGGCGAGATCGTCGGGATGGAACACATCGTCCCCGGAGGAGACATCGCGCCACCGCACCCACGGTGCAGGCGTATCACTGAGCCACATCGCGAGGTAGCCCTGCCTCGGAACGAGAAGCGCAGCGAAGATTCCGCGTGCGTCCATTCCCCGCCGACGCGCCAGTACGTCGAGAATCGGTCGGTCCGGTGCGACTGTGTCGGTGACGTCGTGCCACAGAACCCGGACGCCGACCTCTTCCGGTTCGAGGCATGCGCGCGCGTGGCAATGCCACCGCATTACTCGACCGTCGGCGTGCAAGACCGAGAAGGAACCTTCCCAACTGTCGCCCTCCGACGGCGCCAAGCACAGCGCGAACAGACCTTCCGTGTCGTCGAACCGGATGGATTTGGCGTAGTACTCGGCGGGAGTTCGCTCGGGAACGTGATCGGTGGGTTCGACGCCGGACATCATCGACGCTTCGAGGGTTTGTGCGATGACACCCTTGTGGAGTAGCCAACTCACCCCTGATGCACGTCGGGGCGGACTCACATCACGGTCGGTCGGGGCAATCCACAGCTGAAGCGCGTGCACGGCGCCGGTGGGACCCATCACCGGCTCGGCCAGAAGTCGGAACGTCGTCGAGCCGGCGCGACTGCGAATTTCGGTCTGCTCTTCGTATCGCCGACCGGCAGTGAGGGCACGGACGAGAAAGGGCTCGACCGCGATCCTTGGGTCGGGCGACAAGCGTTGCAGGGACAGGGATTCGCGCAGACTGCGCGGATGGCCACCCTTTGCGACCACGTTCATCTCGCCCGGCATGAGTGTTTCGATCAGCGTCCATTCGGCGCTCGGAGGAGTCACCTCGAACGCACTGTCATGCGCATGTTCTGTGGTTTGAGTGTGAGTGATTCCTGCACATCCAGCTCGTACCCATCCTCGAGTTCGAACTCGAACGCGCGTGTCAGCTCAGCGAGGGTCAGGACGGACTCGTGCAGCGCGAATTGACGTCCGATGCACCCTCTCATCCCGGTGCCGAACGGACGATATGCCTGTGCGGGCCGGGATTTGGCGCGTTCGGAAGAGAATCGATCGGGATCGAATCGTTCCGGGTCGGGACCCCAGACCGGATCGCGGTGGACACCGAGAGTGAGAACAAACGCCCATTCTCCTGCCTTCATCGAGTACTGGCCGTCGCCGATGGAGGTGTCTTCACGCGCTTTTCTGAAGTAGCCGGGCGCCGACGGCCACAGCCTCAGCGTCTCGTCCACGACGCTTCGGGTGTAGCGCAGCTTCGAGACGCCTTCGAACGAGATTGGATCCACAGCCGAGTCGACCTCGGCTCGGACTTTCGCGGCCACATCCGGGTGCGTCGCGAGAAAGTACAGCGCAAATGCGAGCGTGCCCGCCGTTGTCTCGTTGCCCGCTACGAGGAAGGTGAGTACCTGATGGCGAATGTTGATTCGGTCGAGTGTCTCGCCGGTCTCCGGATCCGGGGTGTGCAGCATCAGGTCGAGCAGATCGTCGTGGCGGGTGTCCGGATTGTGCAACCGGCGCTCGATCACGTCGTCGACAACTCCGTGCACGTACGCGATGTCGCGTTCGTTGCGCGCGCTCTCGCCGCGGCGGAACACCCGCATGAACGGCAGATCGTTGGACGTACGGTTGACGAATCCGAGAATGCGCACGATTGCGGCCACGAACTCGTCATCCTTGGAAACGAACGCATCGAAGCTGTATCCGAAGCCTGCTCGTGCCATGTTCTCGAGCGTCAACTTGTTCAGGTCTGCAGTGACGTCGATCGACGTGTTCGGCCGACGGCCCCAGTGCTCGACGAGTTCGGCGGCGACCTCGGTCATCACCCGGTGGTACGTACGCATGGCGTCCCGGCTGAAGCCGGGCATCAGGATGCGGTGTGCTGCTCCCCAGTTCGGTTCGGAGTTGAACGCTGTGAACAGGCCGTCACCACCGAGCGCGCGAAGCTTTCGGTGCGGTAACGCCAGAAACTTCGCGAACCGCGTTTCGTCGTTCAACTCGGCCACGAGGTCTGCACCGCTGACGACGACGAGCCGGTGCTTCAGGATCTTCCGTTCGAAGATCGGTCCGAGTTCGGCGGCCATCCGCAGCTCGCGCTGAGTCGGTTTGTCCGCGTCGATGCTCAGGACGTCGCCGAGGACGGGCAAGCGGAAACGAGGAGTCGGTATCGTCACGCCGACAGTGTGCCCGAAGCCTCGGAACCGCACCGAGCTCGCACTCGCTCGTACGCGCGGGTGGTATCCGGTGCCAGCTCGGACGCGGTGATCGCCAGGCCAGTCCCGAGGTGAGGGTCGTACGGGATCTCGTCGACGGCGCGAGCTCGGCCGGCCAGTTTGCGACGCATCTCGGCGATGTCGATCACCGGTGCACCTGGTAGCTGGTGCGTGACGACGACAGAGGTGCGGCGCGCTGCCCGTTCGCCGATGATCAATGAGATGGTCTGCAGAGCAGTCTTCGCGCGGCCGAATGCATCGGGCCGCGCGGGAACGGTGAGCACAATCGTCGCCGACGGGTCGGAGACGACGGGATGCGCGCCGTAGCGACCGAAACCGCGATGGCCGAAATCGTAGAGCGAGACGTCGGCCCGATGACCGAGGTACCAATCGAGTCGCTCGAAGTCCGGCTCGGCGGCATCGAGCCAGGAGCGACCGAGCACCCTGGCGCCCGAACTCGACGCCGACATCGCAGCGTCGTCCAACCCCGTCTCGATCGTCGACGCGGACACGGTGTGATCGGCTGCTCGGTCGACCAAGTCGCCGCCACCGACCGTCGCATCCACAGCCACCGCGGTCTCCCCATCAAGGGCCCACAGATTTGCGAGAACGGCCGTTGCCGTCGTCGTGCCGGCCCCACCGCATGCTCCAAGTACCAACGTCGCGCTCATTTTCGCCCTCGCCGAACTGATCACGGTTCAATGCAGTCGTCCGCGCCGAGGAGTCAAGCTGCGGGAATCTTCCTGGTGGAAGCGCTGGGGAATAATACCCGACTCGGGTCAGTCGTTGGCGTGCAGGGCCGCGTTCAGTTCGACGCCCGTGCCCTTCCACGGCACTACCTCGACGGCGCCGGACACCGAGTTACGACGGAACAGCAGGTTGTTCTTACCGCTGAGCGTCGCTGCTTTGACGACCGTTCCGTCGGGCCCAGTGACCTTGGTACCTGCAGTGATGTAGAGGCCTGCCTCGACGACGCAGTCGTCACCGAGCGAGATGCCGAGTCCGGAATTGGCGCCGAGGAGGCAACTCTTGCCGAGAGAAATGACGTTCTTGCCGCCGCCGGACAAAGTGCCCATGATCGAGGCGCCGCCACCGACGTCCGAGCCGTCGCCGACGAGCACGCCGGCCGAGATGCGACCTTCGACCATCGAGTTGCCGAGAGTGCCCGCGTTGAAGTTGACGAACCCCTCGTGCATGACGGTGGTGCCGCTGGCGAGGTGCGCACCGAGACGCACACGGTCGGCGTCGGCGATACGGACGCCGGAGGGGACGACGTAGTCGACGAGCCTCGGAAACTTGTCGACCGAATACACGGTGACGTGGCCGCGGGCACGCAGGCGTGCTCGAACGGTTTCGAAGCCTTCGACCGCGGCGGGACCGAAGTTGGTCCAGACCACGTTGGCGAGGAAACCGAACTGACCGTCGAGGCTGAGCCCGTGTGGCTGGACGAGCCGATGCGAGAGCAGGTGCAGGCGCAAGTAGACGTCGTGCGCGTCGATCGGGGCGTCGTCGATGGATGCGATCGTGGTGCGCACGGCTACGACGTCGACGCCGCGGGCGGTGTCGGGTCCGACAAGTTCGGCCAGCTCGGAAGGGATGTCCGAGCCCTCGAGTCGGGTGGTGCCGGTCTCGGCGTATTCGCCGAGCTCGGGGCTCGGGTACCAGGTGTCGAGTACGACTCCAGCGGTAGTGATGTTGGCCAGACCGATTGCAGATGCTCCCTGTGCGCTCACAGGTGTCGAGAATACGGTGTAGACATGGCATGGGTGGAGGGGGAGCCATATGAAACGAATTCGATCTGCCGTCCTTGCGGCAGCACTCTTGATTACTGGAACAGCCGTGTTCGGTGCGCCCGAAGCATCTGCCGCGCCGGTGTGCGCAGGTGCTTCAGCCGCGCCGGTGAAAGTGGCGCAGATCGGCGGCACAGCCTTGGAGGGCGCGGCCGTCGACAGCTCCGGCAGGCTCTACACGACGGATATTCTCAGCGGTCGTGTCTACCGCATCGACGCACCGGGATCGCCCGCCTACGAGATCGCGAAGGTGTCCGGGGGTGGGGGCGCTCTCGCTTGGATGCCCGACGGCACCCTGCTGGTCGGCTACGGCGCCAACCCCCTCGTTCTCGTCGGGGACATCGTGAAGGCTGCAGGCATCGTTCGGTTGAACGTCGACACGCTCGAGACCAGTACATTCGCCACCGGTCTGAGTGCTGCCAACGGGCTCGCGGTGGCCGATGACGGAACCGTGTACGCCACAAACGATTTCGGAAGCCTGATCGGGCAGATCAGGCCCGACGGCACAGTGAATCCCGCGTGGGCCAGGTTCCCCAGCGCCAACGGCGCCGTGCTCGACGAGGCTGGGCAGTACCTGTACGTCTCCCGGACGTTCGTGAACTCCGGGGTGAGCAGAATCCCGATCGCGAACCCGTCCGCTCCCGAAAGCATCCTCGACCTGAACGGGCTGGATTCGCTCAGCGCGCCGGACGGGCTCACGCTCGACAGGAACGGCCGTCCCGTCGTGCCGTTCAACACACGCGGACAGATCGTGCGCATCGATGCACCTGGTAGTTACTGCATCCTCGGCAGCGGCATTCCAACGTCGAGTGTTGTCATTTACGGACGCGGTAGCCAGGGGTTTTCCGAAGGTCGACTGTTCCGCGCGGGGTTCGACGGCGCGGTATACGAGATTCCCGGTGGTGCCGCTTAGTCTGACCGAGTGAGTTTTCCCGAGTTGGACCTGCATGCCGATCCGATCGACCTGACTGCGGCGCTGGTGGACATCCCCAGCGTCTCGCAGGACGAGAGCGTCGTCGCCGACGCAGTGGAGGCCGCTCTCCGCAGTCAGACCACCGGATTCGAGATCGTCCGCAACGGCAACGCTGTTCTGGCGCGAACCGATCGCGGACTGCCTAGCCGTGTGATGCTGGCAGGACACCTCGACACCGTGCCGATCGCCGACAATGTGCCGAGTCGCCGCGAGAGAGACCATGCGGACGGCGACGTCATCCACGGGTGCGGCACGGTGGACATGAAGTCGGGCGACGCAGTCTTCCTGCACTTGGCGGCCACTGTCACCGACGCGGTGCACGACCTCACGCTCGTCTTCTACGACTGCGAGGAGATCGAGGCCACGAAGAACGGCCTCGGCCGAATCGAACGTGAGCTGCCCGAGTGGCTGCAGGCCGACGTCGCGATTCTGGGTGAACCCTCGGGCGGTTTCATCGAAGCCGGTTGCCAGGGCACACTTCGAGTGCGGTTGTCGGCCAGCGGAACCCGTGCCCACAGTGCGCGATCATGGTTGGGAGACAACGCGATCCACAAGTTCGGTGCCGTCCTGAATCGGCTCGCGTCGTACGAGGCTCGCCAGGTGGACATCGACGGGTGTGTCTATCGTGAGGGTCTGCAGGCGGTCCGCATTTCCGGTGGCGTCGCAGGAAACGTCGTCCCCGACGTGGCCGAACTCGACGTGAATTTCAGGTTCGCGCCGGACCGAAGCGTCGAGCAGGCAATCGAGCATGTTCGTGAAGTGGTCGACGGCTTGGATCTCGGTTTCGAGGTTACCGATGCTTCCCCCGGTGCATTGCCCGGTCTCGCTGCTCCCGCTGCCGCTGCGCTCATCGAGGCCGCGGGTGGGCAGTTCCGAGCCAAGTACGGCTGGACCGACGTCTCGCGGTTCTCGGCCCTGGGGATCCCCGCGGTCAACTACGGCCCCGGAGATCCGAACCTCGCGCACAAGAGGGACGAGCGCGTCCCGGTCCAGCAGATCACCGACGTCACCCGCGTCCTGCGAGCCTATCTTTCCAACCCGTAGCCTGTCCGCATGGACGACGAGAAGGCGATCAGGCACAAAGGGCCGGTAGTGCTTCGGCGTGGACGGAATTCGGAATCCTCCACCTCGGATCAGCGGTTGCTCGACCAACGGGGACCCGGCAATTGGATCCACACCGATACCTGGCGAGTGCTGCGGATTCAGAGCGAGTTCGTCGAGGGGTTCGGCGCCCTCGCCGAAGTCCCCAAAGCCGTGACGGTTTTCGGGTCGGCACGAACACCCGTGGATCACCCGGAGTACGCGCAAGCCCGCGAGCTCGGAAAGTCCCTGGCCGAAGCAGGATTCGCGGTCATCACCGGCGGAGGACCCGGAGCGATGGAAGGTGCGAACCGGGGAGCCTGCGACGCGGACGGGTACTCCATCGGTCTCGGAATCGAGCTCCCCTTCGAGCAGGGGCTCAACGAGTGGGTCGATCTCGGGGTCAACTTCCGTTACTTCTTCGTCCGAAAGACGATGTTCGTCAAGTACTCTCAGGCGTTCGTCTGTCTGCCGGGCGGGTTCGGTACCTTGGACGAGCTGTTCGAGGCGCTCACTCTGGTGCAGACCGAAAAAGTCACTCGATTCCCGATCATCCTGCTGGGCACCGAGTTCTGGTCGGGCTTGATCGACTGGATCAAGAACACTCTGGTGGCACAGGGCAAGGTGTCGCGAAAAGATCTCGAGCTCATCCACTGCACCGACAGCGTCGACGAGGCAGTGCAGATCGTGCTGAACACGACGGGGGAGACACTGTGAATCAACAAGCGACGAGTCCGCGACAATCGACGTGGAATGTGTGCGTCTACTGCGCATCCGGTCCGGTCGACGCATCGTTCATCGAACTCGCGCGCGAGCTGGGTACCGAGATCGGTCGGCGCGGCTGGGGTCTGGTCTCGGGCGGTGGCAACGTCTCGATGATGGGTGCCGTAGCAGAATCGGCCCGCGCTGCCGGAGCCTTCACTGTCGGCGTCATCCCCAAGGCGCTCGTGCACCGGGAGGTCGCCGATGTCGACGCGGACGAACTGATCGTCACCGACACCATGCGTGAGCGGAAGAAGGTCATGGAGGACCGAGCCGACGCATTCATCACGCTTCCCGGCGGAATCGGCACCTTGGAGGAGCTGTTCGAAACCTGGACGGCGGGGTATCTGGGAATGCACAGCAAGCCGATGGTTCTGCTCGATCCTCCGGGCCACTTCGACGGCCTTTTTCAGTGGATCGACGGACTGTCGTCGACCGGATTCGTTCAACAGCGTGCCTTGGATGCCCTGGTCAGAACCGTGACCGTGGAGTCAGCGCTCGATGCATGTTCGCCGTGAGTGAGCGAAAGGTTACCCTGGAGTAGGGTAACAAATCTCACATCGCACATAAGGGGAGTTCATGGCTGTCGATGCCCGTCAGAAAATTGGAGTAACCGATCTTGCGGTCGCGTTGCCGAAAATGGTGACGGAGGTGCCGAGTCTGCTCAAAGGTCTCGCGGGCTTCACGCGCAAGCCGAACGACAAGGCGTCTATCGGCAAGGTGTTCCAGGACGCCGCAGCCAAGAACGGCAACCGACCGTTCGTGCGATTCGACGGCGAATCCACCTCCTATGCCGACGCGAACGCCCTGGTCAATCAGTTCGCGAACGTCTTCGTCGATCGCGGTGTGAAGCGCGGGGACGTTGTCGCCGTCTTGAGCAAGAACCGTCCTGAGGCATTGTTCGCTGCACTGGCCGCGGTCAAGCTGGGTGCGACTGCAGGAATGCTCAACTACAACCAGCGGGGGGATGTCCTCGAGCACAGTCTCGGCATCCTCGACGCGAAGGTTCTGGTCCTCGACGAGAACGCGCAGGAGGCACTCGACTCGCTCGAGAAGGCACCCCAGGCAGGCGTCGTACTGCCGCTGAAGGAACTTGCCGAAGCGGCGCAGAAGGCGGACACCGCTAACCCGTCCGTGACCACGGAGATCCAGGCCAAGGAAAAAGCTTTCTACATTTTCACCTCGGGCACCACGGGTATGCCCAAGGCCAGCCTGATGAGCCACTTCCGGTGGCTGAAGTCGATGTCCGGGTTGGGCAACATGGGTGTTCGCCTTCGCAGCAACGACGTCATCTATTGCTGCTTGCCGCTCTACCACAACAACGCACTGACGGTGACGCTGTCCTCGGTGCTTGCGGGCGGCGCGACGATGGCGATCGGCGCGCAGTTCTCGGTCAGCAACTTCTGGCAGGACGTCGAGGTCAACAAGGCGACTGCGTTCACCTACATCGGCGAACTGTGCCGGTACCTGCTGACACAGCCCAAGAAGGACACCGACCGGAACAACACGATCAAGCTCATCGTCGGCAACGGCCTCCGCCCGGAGATTTGGGAGGAGTTCACCGAGCGTTTCGGGATCGAACGCGTCGCCGAGTTCTACGGTGCGAGCGAGTGCAACATCGCCTTCGTCAACGCGTTGAACATGAAGAAGACTGCAGGAATCTGCCCGCTGCCGTATGCCGTCGTCGAGTACGACGAAGAGAGCGGCAAGGCCAAACGCGGCAGCAACGGCAAGCTCCGCAAGGTGGGGGCGGGTGATGTCGGGCTTCTGCTGTCCAAGGTGACCGATCGCGCGCCGTTCGACGGTTACTCGGACGACGAGGCAACCGAGAAGAAGCTCGTTCGCGATGGATTCAAGGACGGTGACGCGTGGTTCGACACCGGCGACCTCGTCCGCAAACAGGGCTGGATGCACGTCGCTTTCGTCGACCGCCTCGGTGACACATTCCGCTGGAAGGGCGAAAACGTCGCGACGACGCAGGTCGAGGGCGCGCTCGGTGGGCATCCGGCCGTCGACGGTGCCGTGGTCTACGGCGTCGACATCGACGGAACCGACGGCAAGGCGGGCATGGCGGCCGTGACGTTGCGCGAGGGTGAATCCTTCGACGGAAAAGCTGTCGCCGAACATCTCTACGACAAGCTTCCGACCTACGCGGTCCCGCTGTTCGTCCGCGTCGTCGACAGCCTGGAGCAGACTTCGACGTTCAAGAGCCAGAAGGTTGCGCTCCGCAAACTCGGCTACGAAGAAGACGGCGACAGCGAGCTGTACGTGCTGCGTGGCAAGTCCGGCGGATACGACAAGGCCTACGACGGGTACGTCGACGAGGTCGCCGCTGGTAAGGCGCCCAAGGGCTAGGCCCGTGCCAATATTGGATTCATGAGCACTCTCTGCGGCAAGCCGGTGGCAGACGATCGCGCACTCGTCATGGCGATCGTCAACCGCACCCCCGACTCGTTCTACGACAAGGGCGCCAACTTCACCGACGAAGCGGCTATGGCGTCGGTGCATCGGGCTGTCGCAGAGGGTGCCGACATGGTCGACATCGGCGGCGTCAAAGCAGGGCCGGGGGTTCTGGTCGACGCCGCCGAGGAAACCCGCCGCGTCGTTCCGTTCGTCGAGGCGATCAGGAGCGCATACCCGGACCTGCTGATCAGTGTCGACACCTGGCGCAGCGAGGTCGCTCGGCTCGCATGCGGTGCCGGCGCGGATTTGATCAACGACACCTGGGCGGGAGCGGACCCAGACCTCGTGGCTGTCGCGGCCGAGGAAGGCGTCGGGATCGTCTGCTCGCACACCGGCGGCGCTACGCCGCGTACCCGACCGCATCGGGTTCGATACACCGATGTCGTCGCCGATGTCGTCGCCGAGGTGACGACATCGGCCGAAAAAGCTGTTGCAGCCGGAGTCGCCAGGGACTCGATTCTGATAGATCCGACCCATGATTTCGGGAAAAACACCTATCACGGGCTCGAGTTGTTGCGTCGCGTGGACGTTCTTGTAAACACCGGATGGCCAGTGCTCATGGCGCTGAGCAACAAGGATTTTATAGGCGAGACTCTAGGGGTAGAACTCGCCGACCGGTTGGAGGGAACATTGGCAGCGACAGCATTGGCCGCAGCAGGCGGAGCCCGAATGTTCCGGGTGCACGAGGTTGCGTCGACAAGAAGAGTCGTCGACATGGTTGCGGCGATACAGGGGACGAGGGTTCCGGTTCGGACAGTGAGGGGCCTCGCATGACACTTGCCGACCGAACGACCGTGATGAAATCGTGGGCGGACACCAACGGCTGGGACACCCCGTCGTGGTCCCTCGCCGAGTTGGAGGCGGCCAAGGCAGGCCGCACCGTATCTGTCGTACTCCCTGCGCTCAACGAGGAGGAGACCGTCGCGGCGGTCGTGGACACAATCCACCCGTTGCTGGGCGGGCTCGTCGACGAGCTGATCGTGCTCGACTCCGGGTCCACCGACGCCACCGCCGAGCGCGCGATCGCCGCGGGGGCACGCGTCATCAGCCGCGAAGAAGCCATCCCCGGGCTCGATCCGGTCAAGGGAAAGGGCGAAGTCCTGTGGCGTTCGGTTGCCGCGTCGACCGGTGATCTCATCGCCTTCGTCGACTCCGACTTGATCAACCCGGACCCGGCGTTCGTGCCGAAGCTTCTCGGCCCACTGCTGATGGGCGACGGGATCCACCTCGTCAAGGGCTACTACCGGCGTCCGCTGCGCACCAGCGGGACCGAGGACGCAAACGGGGGAGGACGCGTGACCGAACTCGTCGCCCGACCCCTTCTCGCCGCGCTGCGTCCTGAGCTGACCGGTGTAATTCAGCCTCTCGGAGGCGAATACGCAGGAACCCGAGAGTTGCTGTCCGCGGTGCCCTTCGCGCCCGGGTACGGCGTCGAGATCGGGCTTCTTCTCGACACCTACGACAGGCTCGGTCTCGGCGCTATCGGTCAGGTCAATCTGGGCGTCCGGAAGCACCGAAATCGTCCGCTCGTCGAGCTCGGCGCAATGAGTCGTCAGATCGTCGGGACGATGCTGAACCGGTGCGGGATGGTCGATTCGGGGGCAGGCCTGATGCAGTTCCGGGTCGACGGCGACTCGTTCGTGCCGTTCTCCACCGAGGTATCACTGGCGGATCGACCGGCCATCAACACCTTGCACGTGTGACGGGCAGGGCTGCGTGAGAAGATCCAGCAATGCTGACGCTCCTGCTGTACGTCGTCATCATTGCCGTCGTCGCAGCCCTGCTCTTCTTCGTCGCAAGTGCCGTTTTCGGTCGCGGTGAGGAACTCGAACCTCTTCCCGAAGGCACGACGGCGACGGTCCTTCCCGCCGAGGGCGTGACCGGTGACGACGTCCGAGACCTGAAGTTCCAGCAGACCCTGCGGGGTTACAAGCCGAGCGAAGTCGATTGGGCACTGGACCGGTTGGGTGCCGAGATCGACCTGCTGAGATCGCGCCTGGAAGAATCAGGGCCGGAAGAAGAATGACCGTGCTGCCGGGTCCCGACGGGAAGCTGCGGTGCCCCTGGGGAGCGACCGAGGACGATCTCTACCGCGAGTACCACGACACGGAATGGGGCCGCGAGCTTCACGGCCGGGACGCGCTGTACGAGCGGTTGTGCCTCGAGGCTTTCCAATCAGGTCTGTCGTGGATCACGATTCTGCGCAAGCGGGACAATTTTCGACGTGCGTTCGCGGGCTTCGATCCGGAGAAAGTCGCGGCGTTCGGACCCGCCGATGTGGAGCGTCTGATGGCCGACGCGTCCATCGTGCGGAATCGAGCCAAGATCGAGGCCGCTATCGGCAATGCCCGCATCGTGTCCGAGATGGATCTAGACGCCGTGCTCTGGTCTTTTGCTCCGACTCCGCGACCGCAACGTCTCGTTTCCGTATCGGATGTACCGGCGGTGACCGAGGAATCCAAGGCCATGGCCAAAGAACTGAAGCGCCGCGGGCTGCGGTTCTTCGGGCCGACCACGGCCTATGCGTTGATGCAGGCCACCGGAATGGTGAACGATCACCTGTCCGGCTGCCTCGTGACGACGCCGAATACCGACTCCGGTTCCCGGTATGGCCCTCCATAGGGAAGAATAGGACTCAAGAACCTCGCCGCTCACGGCGAGAACATCTTTTTTGGCCGACGCGCAGAGCTCGAGTGGCGCAGATCTGGAGGGAGCAGAGGATGGCGGCGATGAAGCCCCGGACCGGGGACGGTCCCCTCGAAGCAACCAAAGAGGGACGAGGGATCGTGATGAGGGTGCCACTGGAAGGTGGTGGACGCCTGGTCGTCGAACTTACCCCTGACGAGGCAGCTGCACTCGGTGAAGAGTTGAAGGGCGTCACCGGTTAACTGCCCGTGTTCTTCTGTGCCTAGCCCCGCTTGCCCTTCCGGCAGGCGGGGCTTAGTAATGCGGCGGTCGTCGGAGGTGTCGGCTCGTGCTTGCTGACGTCATGGACCTGCTGATCTGCCCGCATTGTTCGGCCGATCTAGATATGGAGGACCGAACGATCCTGTGCGACCGCGGACACTCGTTCGACGTCGCGAGGCAGGGGTACGTGAGTCTCCTGCCCGGGAACGCGGGCGGGATTCTCGGCGACTCGGCCGAGATGATCGCGGCGCGCGAGATGTTTCTCGGCGGTGGACACTTCACACCGATCCGCGATGCCGTCGTCGATGCTGTCGGTCGGCGTGAGGTGGTCCTGGAGGTCGGGGTCGGGAGTGGCTATTACTCGGCCGCGGTCCTCGAGCAGACCGGCGGCCGCGGTATCGGCGTGGACGTTTCCAAGGCTGCTGCCCGTCGTGCTGCCCGGGCACATCCTGGTCTCGGCTCGATCGTTGCCGACATCTGGAACGGTCTGCCAGTTCGGTCAGGTGCGCTGGGCGCGGCCCTGTGCGTGTTCTCCCCACGCAACGCAACGGAGTTGCAGCGGGTGATCGAGCCGGGCGGTGTACTGATCGTCGTGACGCCGACTGCGCGTCATCAGCAGGAATTGATCGGCGCCCTCGGACTCATCGGCGTCGATGACGAGAAAGCGCGCAGGCTCGGTGACTCTCTCGCGGGCAAGTTCGAACTCGCCTCCCGAGACGTCGTCGAGTTCGCGATGGAACTGAGCCATGCGGATGTGGCCAGCCTGGTCGCGATGGGGCCGTCTGCGCGTCACACGACCGACGCCTCACGCCAGGCGTCGATCGCAGCCCTACCGGCGACGACGACCGTGACGGCATCGGTCGTGGTCGGGGTCTATGCGCGTCTGGCGAGCGCGGCTTCGTAGACGTCGAGAGTCTGCTGAGCAATGGCTGCCCAGGAGAATTCGGCGACGGCCCTCGCACGCCCTGCCCGACCCATCGTGGCCGCCGTCTCGGGGTCGAGTGCGACCTCGTTGACCGTCTTCGCCAACGCTTCCTCGAATGCCTGCGGTTCGTACGAGTTGTAATGCACGAGCCGCCCGGTGACGCCGTTGTCGACGACCTCGGGTATGCCGCCGACATCGGAAGCAACGACTGCTGTTTCGGCTGCCATCGCCTCCAGATTGACGATCCCCAACGGTTCGTACACCGAAGGACAGACGAATACCTGTGCAGCGGAAAGAATTTCGCGAATCTTCTCGGTCGGCAGCATCTCACGTACCCAGTACACGCCGGTGCGGCTGCGCTGCAATTCCTCGACCGCGCGCTCGGTTTCGGCAGCGATCTCCGGAGTATCCGGCGCGCCTGCGCACAGGACCAGCTGGATCGCCGGGTCGAATCGGTGCGCCGCGGCAATCAGATGTCCGACGCCCTTCTGCCGGGTGATGCGTCCGACGAAGGCGACGATAGGCCGGTTCGGATCGACCCCGATTGCCTGCAGCGCCGAATCGGTGGGGTCGGCCGCCGGCCCCGCATGCCAGTTTTCGGTGTCGATCCCGTTGCGTACCACGTGAACTCGCGTCGGATCCAGTCGGGGATAGGCGTCGAGAACATCTTTGGCCATACCCTCGCTGACCGCAATGACCGCATCCGCATACTCGATCGCGTTCTTCTCGGACCACGACGATATGCGGTAACCGCCGCCCAACTGTTCGGCCTTCCACGGCCTGCGTGGCTCCAGCGAGTGAGCCGTCAGGATGTGCGGGACGTCGAACAGCTCGGCGGCCAGGTGACCGGCGAGCCCGGTGTACCAGGTGTGCGAGTGGACGACGTCTGCGCCTGCAGCTGCATTGGCCATGCGCAATTCGGCGGACAAGGTCGTGAGAGCCGCGTTGGCGCCGAGGAGTGCGGGATCGGGCTCGTGCACCTGCGCGTTCTCGCGCGGTGCTCCCATGCAGTGGATGTCGACCTCGCACAGCACTTTCAACTGCGCCGCAAGCTCGGTGACGTGCACACCTGCTCCGCCGTACACCTCAGGTGGATATTCCCTAGTCATCATTGCCACGCGCACAACTGTCAACCTACATTCCTTCGGCGAAACGCGTGTACTGCTAGCAAGGTTCATCCGGTGCGGATAGGTTGGCATGGTGAGGACACAACCGCACGTACTAGGGATCGTGCTTGCCGGCGGTGAGGGTAAGCGGCTTTACCCGATGACCGCGGACAGAGCAAAGCCAGCCGTCCCATTCGGCGGCGCATATCGACTGATCGACTTCGTACTGAGCAATCTCGTCAACGCCGGTTACCTCCGGCTGTGCGTGTTGACCCAGTACAAGTCGCATTCGCTCGACCGTCATATTTCGCAGACCTGGCGGCTGTCCGGGTTCGCGGGGGAGTACATCACTCCTGTGCCGGCTCAGCAGCGACTCGGTCCACGCTGGTACACCGGCAGCGCCGACGCCATCTTCCAATCACTCAACCTCGTCTACGACGAAGACCCCGAGTACATCGTGGTGTTCGGTGCGGACCACGTCTATCGCATGGATCCGGAACAGATGGTGCAGCAGCACATCGATTCCGGCGCAGGCGTCACCGTGGCAGGTATCCGGGTGCCACGAAGCGAAGCGTTCGCGTTCGGGTGCATCGACAGCGACGAGAACGGCAAGATCACGCAGTTCCTGGAGAAGCCCGCGCAACCGCCGGGCACTCCCGACGACCCCAATGTCACCTACGCCTCGATGGGCAACTACGTATTCACGACGAAGGTCCTGATCGACGCGATCAAGGCGGACTCGGAGAATTCCGACTCCGATCACGACATGGGCGGCGACATCATTCCCGCGCTCGTAGAAGCCGGTGTCGCGTCGGTGTACGACTTCAACGACAACGTCGTTCCCGGAGCGACCGAACGCGATCGTGGCTACTGGCGAGACGTCGGCACCATCGACGCGTTCTACGACGCACACATGGATCTGGTGTCCGTACACCCGATTTTCAACCTCTACAACCGCCGCTGGCCCATCCGTGGCGCGGCCGAGAACCTCCCTCCTGCCAAGTTCGTCCAGGGCGGTCTCGCGCAGGAATCCGTCGTCGGCGCCGGGTGCATCCTGTCCGCCGCAACGGTTCGCAACTCGGTCCTGTCCTCCAACGTCATGATCGACGACGGCGCGACCGTAGAGGGCAGCGTTCTGATGCCGGGCGTCAAGATCGGCAAGGGTGCCGTCGTGCGTCGGGCGATTCTCGACAAGAACGTCGTGGTCGGGCCCGGCGAGATCGTCGGCGTCGACCTCGAACGCGACAAGGAACGCTTCAACGTCTCCGCGGGCGGCGTCGTGTCGGTCGGTAAGGGCGTCTGGATCTAGCTGGCCCGACTCAGCTGCGCGAAGCGCAGATCAGCCCATCGCCGAGGGGGAGAAGGACCGTTGTCAGACGGTCGTCCTCGGCGATGGCGCGGGCTGCGGATCGCACGGCGACGGTCGTCGCGTCCCGTTGGGTCGAGTCGGGCACACGCCCGTTCAGCAGGGCGTTGTGTAGAACGAGCACGCCGCCGGGACGCAGCAGGCGAACGCTTTCCTGCACGAAATGCAAGTGGTCGACCGGGCTGGCATCGATGAACACGAGGTCGTAGGTGTCGTCGGCGAGCCGCGGCAGCACGTCGAGGGCCCAGCCGTTGATCAGGCGCGTGCGCGACGGGGGGATGCCTCCGGCGCGGAAGGCGTCTTTGGCTGCGCGCTGGTGCTCAGGTTCGGTGTCGATCGTGGTCAGGACGCCGTCGTCGCGCATGCCGTCGAGTAGCCAGAGTCCGCTGATGCCTGCACCGGTTCCGATTTCGACGACGGTTTTGGCGCCGAGCATCTGGGTGAAGATGCTCAGGATTGCGCCGACCGAAGCGGGAACGGGAGACGCGCCCAGTTCCTCGGCGCGTTCCCTGGCCGAGACCAGTACCTCGTCCTCCTGAGCGGAATCCTCGGCGTAGGCGAGCAACTTCTCGGCGTTTGTCGACACAAGGCGAGGTTAGCGTGGCCCGAGCGCAGCCTGCGGAGTGACTCGGATGATTGCGCGGAGATTTTCTCAGCAGCGCCTCAGCTAATTCATATCTGTGCCACACGCGGGTGGGAGAGGCTACTTGTGATCGCTTGATCGACAAGCAACACGAACAGGAACAACTCGACGGTGCCGGGGGTTGTACACGGCAACGGGAGCCGCACCGGTACGTGTTCCTGAGCAGGAGGATCCAGCCATCTACAAGATCAACGAAGATCGCGACACCTCGGTTTTACCCGGGGCAGAGTCCGAGGGTTCGGTCGAGGACCTCAGCGGTACGGCCGTGTTCGACGCTACCGGCGAAGCCACGACGATGCCGTCCTGGGACGAATTGGTCCGTGAGCACGGCGACCGTGTCTACCGTCTCGCCTACCGCCTGTCCGGCAACGCACAGGACGCCGAGGATCTCACGCAGGACACATTCATTCGTGTCTTCCGCTCACTGTCGAACTACCAGCCAGGCACCTTCGAAGGCTGGCTGCATCGCATCACCACCAACCTGTTCCTCGACATGGTTCGTCGCCGCAATCGCATCCGAATGGAAGCCCTTCCGGAGGACTACGACCGCGTTCCGTCCGAGACACCCAACCCCGAGCAGATCTACCACGACGCCCGACTCGATCCTGACCTACAGTCGGCGCTCGACTCGCTGGCACCCGAATTCCGTGCGGCAATCGTGCTGTGTGACATCGAAGGACTGTCGTACGAGGAGATCGGTGCAACACTGGGAGTCAAGCTGGGAACGGTTCGTAGCCGGATCCATCGGGGACGCGCGGCACTACGGGAGTACCTTCGAGTGAACGGGAAGGTCGACTCTTCTCACGCAAGTGCCCACTAGCCATCAGGAGGGTTGGATGACGCAGGCTGACAAGCCACGGCGGTTCAACTCCACCGAGCATCTGGCCAGCGAGGCCGTAGCGGCCTTCGCTGACGGTGAACTGCGGATGGCGGCCTACCTGCGCGCGGCCCGGCACATCGCCGAGTGCCCCGAGTGTGCCGCCGAAGTCGATGCCCAGCAACAGGCCCGCAGCGCATTGAAGGATTCCGGCGAGGTCTCGATGCCGCATTCTCTTCTCGGACTTCTCAACCAGATCCCCATGTGCGAGCCTGCGGAGGCAAAAGGCGACGTCGAACGAAGGCGTCGAGTCATCGTGACATCGGTTGCAAGCCTTCGCAGACGACGCAGGTGATTGCGGCGCTGTGTAACCTTGGCCGCTGTGACCGACGTAAGCGAGGGGTACCGGGAACGCGTGAGCACCACTACTGACCCAGATGCACCACGACTGCCTCCTCGGCCGCTGTATCGGCCCGCGGTCGACCCTGCGTCTGCCGCTGCTTTCGGACGGCCGAGCGACGTCGAGGGCTCGTTCACTCCGCCGGCCGGTCGTTCCGTTCCGTCCCCGAAGATCACCTCGCGCTCCCCTGATCCAGTCCTCGCAGAGGCGTTCGGACGGCCGGACGACGCCGAGGAATCCCTCCAGCGCGATCCGGATGCGCCCACCGGTCCCCCCGCCCCCGAAGCGGAACCGGAAGACCCGTGGCGCGACCCCACCTCCCTTGTCCGGCTCGGCGCAGCGGCCGCCGAAACGCCCGTCCCTCCCGAGAAGCCGGTCGGCCCCAAGCTCGGCGTCCGCGAGGTCCTGTTCGGTGAGCGCGTAGCTCCGAAGTCACTCGTCGTACTCGGTGTTCTCGCGCTCGCCATCGGCCTTGTCGGAGGCTTGATCGGCAGGGAAACAGCTGAGGTCACCGGCGCGTTGACCAGCCAAAAAGTGAACCTGGCCCAGTCGACGGGCGAGGATCTCCCGCAAGGCCAGGTCGCAAAGGTCGCCGATGCGGTGCTGCCGTCCGTGGTGTCCATCCAGGTGACGCTCGGAGACAACGCAGGCACCGGATCGGGAGTGGTCATCGCGGGCGAGGGCTACATCGTCACCAACAATCACGTCATCTCCATGGCAGCCACCAACCCGGACCGCGCAACGCTGCAGGTGACCTTCTCGGACGGCACCAAGGTCCCCGCCGACATCGTCGGCCGAGACGTCAAGACCGACCTCGCGGTGCTCAAGGCCGATGTCGGCAACCTCACGGTCGCCGAACTCGGCAACTCCGCCGACGTTCAGGTCGGCGAGGACGTCGTTGCGGTCGGTTCACCGCTCGGCTTGAGCAAAACGGTGACTCGCGGAATCGTCAGCGCGCTCGACCGACCGGTCAGGCTGTCCGGCGAGGGCACCGACACGGATGCCGTCATCGACGCGGTACAGACCGACGCAGCAATAAACCCTGGCAACTCCGGGGGGCCGCTGATCGACGCGGAAGGGCGCGTCATCGGCATCAATTCGGCGATCCGTAGCGAGAGCGGTGGGTCGGTCGGCCTCGGCTTCGCCATCCCCATCGACGATGTAACCAAGGTTGCACAGTCGCTCATCGCTACCGGTGAAATGAAGCACCCGGACATCGGCGTCAACGCTCGCTCGGTGATCAACGACGCCACCTCGGGGGCCGAAGTCGCGAACGTTCGATCCGGCGGCCCGGCACAGCAGGCAGGCATCGTCGAAGGTGACGTCATCACCAAGGTCGGTGACCGCGCAGTTACAAGCGCAGACGAACTCGTCGTTGCCGTGCAGGCCAGCGAGATTGGCCAGTCGACGCCGGTTCAGCTGGTTCGTTCGGGCCGACTCGTCGACGTCACCGTCACTCCGATTTCGGACTAGACTGGCCGACGTGTTCGCCAACATCGGCTGGGGAGAGTTCATGATTCTCCTGGTAGCCGCACTCGTTATCCTCGGGCCTGACCGGCTTCCCGGCGCAATCTCCTGGGTCACCAAATCCATTCGTCAGGTCAAGGACTACGCCAACGGCGCGAGCCAGCAACTCAAGGACGAACTCGGCACCGACTTCGAGGACTTCCGCAAACCACTGTCGGATCTCAATCAGCTGCGCGGAATGACCCCGCGCGCCGTCATCACCAAGCATCTCCTCGACGGGGACGATTCCATCTTCACCGGCAACTTCGACACGAAGGGGCCGGGAGGTAGCTCGAACGGCACCCCGAACACACCGTCCCTGAACAAGTCCTCACTGAACAAGCCGTCACTGGACAAGCCGTCACTGGACAAGGCATCACCGAGCGGGACGGCGTCGAACACGAGTCTTCCGTCGGGCCAGAATCCGCCCATCGATTCCGACGCCACGTAGGTTCGGCTCCCGTATCGCTTGAATGGTCCATTCATACGGTCAGATAGTGTGCACGGTCCATTCAAGCGATACGGGGTCGGCGAAACCTACAGCACCTTGTTCAGGAAGTCCTGGGTGCGAGGGTTCTGCGGGTTGCCGAACAGCTGGTCCGGTGTTCCTTCCTCGACGATCACGCCTTCGGCCATGAAGATGACGCGGTCTGCTACTTCGCGGGCGAAGCCCATTTCATGTGTCACGACGACCATCGTCATTCCACCCGTGGCCAGATCGCGCAGCACCTGAAGGACTTCGCCGACCATTTCGGGGTCGAGCGCCGACGTGGCTTCGTCGAACAGCATGATCGACGGGCTCATCGCGAGAGCGCGAGCGATCGCGACGCGCTGCTTCTGTCCGCCGGAGAGGTTGGCGGGCTTGTAGTTCGCCCGCTCGGACAGCCCCACCTGCTCGAGCAGCTTCAACGCCGCTTCCTTCGCCTGAGACTTCGACATCTTCTTCGTCTCGACGGGCGCGAGCATGACGTTCTCGAGCGCCGTCATGTGCGGGAAGAGGTTGAAGTGCTGGAACACCATGCCGATGTTCTGCCGCACCTTGTCCAAATTGACGCTCTTGTCGGTGAGATCGATGCCGTCGACGACGACGTGTCCTGCGGTGATCTCTTCCAGCTTGTTGAGGCATCGCAGGAATGTGCTCTTGCCGGATCCCGAAGGCCCGATGACACAGACGACCTCGCCGTTGGTGATCTCGGCGTCGATGCCCTTGAGGACGGTGTTGTCGCCGAACGCCTTCTCCAGCGCCTTGATCGAAATCTTGGTGCTCACTTGTTGATCCTCTTCTCGAGCCGGTTCGACAGCTTGGTGAGAGCCATGATGATGATGAAGTACATGACGCCGATGATCAGCCACATGTTGAACGATTCGAAGTTGCGGGCGATGATCAGACGTCCGGTCTGAGTCAGTTCGGCGAGGCCGATGACCGACAGCAGCGACGTGTCCTTCAGCGTGATGACGAACTGGTTGATGTAGGACGGGATCATCGTGCGGATCGCTTGCGGCATGACGACGCGTCGCATCGATTTGAGATAGCTGATACCGAGGCTTCGTGATGCTTCCATTTGGCCCTTGTCGACGGCGAGGATACCGCCGCGGACGATCTCTGCCATGTACGCGCCCGCGTTCAGCGAGAGCGTGATGATGCCTGCCGTGAAGGCGGACATCTGGAAGCCGAGCGCAGCGGGGACGCCGAAATAGATGAAGAAAGCCTGCACCAGAAGCGGTGTCCCACGGAAGATGTCGACATACGTGGTTCCGATTCCGCGGAGCACGATGTTGGTCGAGACCCGGAACAGGCCGAAGATCGCGCCGAGTACCAGAGCAATAGCGATGGAGATGACCGTCAGAACGATCGTCAGCCACAGGCCCTTCAGCAGCAGCTGCCAGCTGCTGGCGATGAGTCCGGGAATCGAGGTGTCCGAGGTGGTCGCTTCCGCGCCGATGTACGTGTCGACGATCCTGTCGTATTCGCCACTGGCTCGGATGTTCTCGAGTCCGGCATTGAATTGCTCGAGAAGTTGAGCGTTGCTGCCCTTCGCAACTGCGAACCCGTAGTTGGCGCCGGATTCCTTGTCCGTGACGATTTTGAATCCGTTGCCCTGGTTGATGCCGTACTGCAGGACCGGATAGTCCTCGAATGCAGCTACCGAATTGCGTGTTTTGACTTCCTCGTACATCGTTGCCGACTCGTCGAAAGGTCGTACCGTGAAACCGTATTGGTCCGCGATCGAGGCGGCGAATTCAGCGCCCTGGGTGCCTGTCTTGACGGCGACGGTCTTGCCGCGTAGATCCTCGTAGCCCTTGATGTCTTCGTTGTCCTCCAAGATCCCCATCTGAACATTGGATTCGAAGTAGGGGTCCGAGAAATCGAAGGTGGCTTTCCGTGGTTCCGTGATCGACATTCCGGCGATCATGCCGTTGAACTGTCCGCTCGTGACGCCCTGAAGGGCGGTGTCGAAACCGACTTGCTCGACGGTGTAGTCGAAATTTTGATCGGCTGCAATAGCAGCGAGGAGATCCATATCGATTCCGACGAGGTTCCCGCTCTCGTCCTGAAATTCGAAGGGCGCGAACGTGGTATCCGTTGCAATACGGTAATTCTGAACCGAGGGGTCTGGTTGCGCTGACGCGAGGCCAGGGCCGAGCAGCGAGCCCAGCAGTGTCACGAACAGTGCGAGCAGTATCGGTACGAATACCGGCCTGCTCCGATGCGGCGTCTTCATGCAGGCCACTCTCTATCGAGGGAATGATTCTTGGCAAATCATAAGACGGGAACCCTCGACAGGTCTGTAATCGGGTGGTACTAGCCCTTTCGGGTCGTGTCGATGTTCAGCGACATACCGACCAGACCGCGCTCTCGTACCGCGAGTTTCTGGGCCACCTGTTCCAATGCTTGCGCGGCCGGTGTCTCCGGGTGGCCGAGGACGATCGGCGTACCTGCGTCGCCGCCTTCTCGAACAGCGGTGTCCAGCGGGATTTGGCCCAGCAGTGGAACTGGGGCGCCGACGGCCTTGGTGAGACGGTCCGAAACATCCTGTCCGCCACCGGATCCGAAGATATCCATCCGGCTGCCGTCGGGAAGTTCGAGCCACGACATGTTCTCCACGACGCCTGCGATGCGTTGACGCGTTTGCAGTGCGATCGCGCCTGCACGTTCGGCGACCTCGGCGGCAGCCTGCTGCGGAGTTGTGACGACGAGGATTTCGGCGCCGGGAATCAACTGAGCAACCGAGATTGCAATGTCGCCTGTGCCGGGTGGGAGGTCGAGCAGGAGCACATCCAGATCGCCCCAGAACACGTCGGCGAGGAACTGCTGAAGTGCGCGGTGAAGCATCGGACCGCGCCACACGACAGGTGTGTTGCCGGAGGTGAACTGTGCAATGGAAATGAACTTCACGCCGTGCGCCTGAGGCGGCATGATCATCTTCTCGACTTGGGTCGGCTTTGCGTCGTTGCCGAGCATCCGCGGAACCGAGTGGCCGTAGATGTCGGCGTCGAGCACACCCACCGAGAGTCCACGCCGGGCCAACGACGCCGCCAGGTTCACGGTAACCGAGGACTTACCGACACCGCCTTTGCCCGACGCGACCGCGTACACACGCGTCAGCGAGCCGGGTTGAGCGAACGGGATGGTGGGTTCGGCAGAATCGCCGCGCAGGGACTTGCGAAGCTCGGTGCGCTGCTCGTCGTTCATGACGTCGAGCTCGACGGTGATGGCTCCGACGCCTGCAACGTCGGCCACGGCCTTGGTGACGCGGTCGCTGATCTCGGTCTTCAGCGGGCATGCAGCAGTTGTGAGGTAGATGCCGATGTCGACGGCGCCGCCGTCGCCGATGGTGACGCCCTTGACCATTCCCAGGTCGGTGATCGGTTTGCGAATTTCCGGATCGATGACCTTCGAGAGTGCGCTTCGAACGTCGGATTCCGTCAGTACTGACATGTGTCCATGCTAGTGAACCGGGAGTGGAGCCTGCGGAATGACCCTCAGTGAATACGCGGCAACTGATCCGAAGTGGGGACAATGCCGGTGGCGTAACCGGTGGACCAGGCGAGGACGTTGGCGACGTAGGCCATCGAGTTGTTGTAGCGCAGGATCGCCGTGGTGGTCTGGCCGAGATCGCGAAGATTGAGGCCACCGTCGCACAGGTAGTCACCCGTGGCGAGGGCTGCGTCGTAGAGGTTCTGCGGATCGGAGATACCGTCGCCGTTGCCGTCGGCCTTGTAGCGGTTCCAGGTTTCGGGAAGGAACTGCATCGGCCCGACTGCGCGGTCGAAGTTCGGGTCGCCGTCGAGCGCCCCTCCGTCGGTGTCGGCGATGACGTTGTTGCCTGCAAGGCTGCCGTCGAGGCGGGGGCCGAGGATGGGTTCGAGAAGCTTGCCGAGATCGTCGGCCTTGCCGTTGTTCGCATGCGTCGACTCGACGCGTCCGATTCCTGCGATGACGGTCCAGCTGATGCCGCACGCGGGTTGGACCTCGGCGAGGATCCGCTCGGCGTTCTTGTAGGCGGACACGTTGACGGTCGGTATTGCGATGGGGCTCGCGGCGAGGTTCGTCGGCAATTCGGGGTCGGGGATCTCCGGAACCGGGGAGCAGGGGCGCGGCGAGCGCGACGGGTGCTTCTCCCTGGGCGACCGGTTGTGCTTCGGTCTCCGCGGGCAGGGGTTCCGGTGTTTCGACGACCGTGCTGGCCTGTTGTGCGCTGGAGTTCGTCGTCATGAACGGGATGTATTCGGTCGCGCCTGCGCTCGTGGCTGCGGTGATGAGTCCGGCAGGGACCAGTCCGGTCAGAGCTATCACCGAATTCCGGCGAACAGTGGAATTCGATGCTTTTCTGTGACGTCCCACGCCTTGATACCTCCAGCTTGTTTTGAAACCGGAGTCGAGGGTACCTGATTCGAGATGCTTCCGTTACCTCGCCGTTATCAACCGACGGGTGCGGGTGTGGGAGCGCAGAGAATCAGGCACGGCAAGGGTGGCAGAGTCGGCAGGACGATCGCAGGCATCGGTGGTGGGGCGGGCGGGTCGGCAGTCGGCACGGGTGTGGTCGGTACGGGCGTGGTCGGCTGCGCCGGACCGGTCGTCGGCGTGGGTACGGAAGTAGCCCCGGTGTCCTTCACGGACTCGGCGCCCGTTCGGTACGCGGCCGACCAAGCGAGCACGTCGGCGACGTACGCAGCCGAGTTGTTGTACCGAAACACCGCCGCGGCCTCGTCGGCCGGCTTGGTCAGATCCAGCCCACCCGAGCACAGATACCGCCCAGCCGCGAGGGTGGCGTCGTACACGTTGTTCGGATCGGATACGCCGTCGCCGTTGCCGTCGGCGGCGTATCGGGCCCACGTCCCTGGAATGAACTGCATCGGTCCGACGGCGCGGTCGTGGGCGCGGTCGCCGTCGTGGTCGCCGCCGTCCGTGTCGACTATCACAGTATTGCCCGCGAGAGAGCCGTCGAGGACGGGGCCCAGAACAGGCGTGGCTGTGGTCCCGTCGGCATCCACCTGGCCGCCGCGTGCATGCCCGGACTCGATCCGGCCGATCCCGGCGAGCAGATTCCAGGCCAGCCCGCACGACGGCATGTCCGACGCCAACGCCGCCTCGGCCGAACGATAGGCGTCGAGTACGGACTCGGGAATGCCCAGGGCGCCGATCACGGGCGTCGGGATCGTCGCCCTCGGGACTGCGGATGGGACCGGCACCGGCTCGGACACCACCGGCGCCGCGGGAACCGGCGCGCTCAGCGCAGGCCAGGCCCGGGTCGGCGGCGTCGCCAACCCGGGTATGGACGCCGATGGCGGCAGCGGCGCCTGCTGCGCCGCAACGATGGGCGCTTTCGGGGGTACGGATGCGGACGCGAGCGCGGCTGCGGCCCCGGTCAGCACAACAGCCGACGCGAGAAGGGGAATCCCAGCTCGTCGCGTCGGCCGCATGAGAACACGTTACAGTTTGGGGGCGTTCTGCACTTCGGAATCATCCGCCTCGTCGATCGATGGCTGGCGCGACTTCTTCCGCGATTTCTTCGACGGCGAGGACGTCTGGCCAGTCGCCTGTTCCAGAAGTTCTCGAATTTCATCGAGTTCACGTCGCAGATAGTCGCGTGTGGCGACCTCGCCGACGGCGATGCGAAGCGACGCGAGTTCGCGGGCGAGAAACTCGGTGTCGGCCTTCGTCTGCTGCGCCCTCGACCTGTCCTCCTCGAGCGAGACACGGTCTCGGTCGTCCTGGCGGTTCTGCGCGAGCAGAATGAGCGGAGCCGCATAGGCGGCCTGCGTCGAAAACGCCAGGTTGAGCAGAATGAAGGGGTACGGATCCCACCGAAGTGCGACGACGGCGACGTTGAGGAAGATCCAGACGATGACGATGATCGTCTGGATTGCCAGGTACCGGCCGGTCCCCAGGAAACGTGCGGCGCGTTCGCCCGATTTTCCGAGGTCGACGTCGAGATGGAAGTTGAACAGACGTGACCCCTGTGGGGTGTCCATCCGTTGCCGTGCGGAGTCCTTCACTGTCCTGCCACCTCCTGATCACGCCAGTCTTCGGGAAGAAGATGGTCCAGTACGTCGTCGACCGTGACGGCTCCGACGAGGTGATCCTCGTCGTCGACGACGGGCCCGCAGACGAGGTTGTACGTCGCGAAATATCGTGTGACAGCGGTGAGGCTGTCCTCGGGACTCAGTCGCGGCAGCGCCTTGTCCAGAACGCCGCCAATCAAACTGGCCGGCGGTTCTCGTAACAGTTGTTGAAGGTGAACACACCCGAGGTACGCGCCTGTCGGGGTAGCCGTCGGAGGTCGCACGACGAACACGAGCGACGACAGCGCAGGCGTCAGGTCCGGGTTGCGGACGCGGGCGAGGGCCTCGGCGACCGTGGTCGACGCCGTGAGCACCACCGGTTCGGGGGTCATCAGACCGCCCGCGGTGTCGGGGGAGTGCTCGAGCAATCGTCGGACAGGCGCCGAATCCTCGGGGTCCATCAACCTGAGCAGCGATTCCGCCTCGGTCTCGGGCAGCTCTCCGAGGAGGTCGGCCGCGTCGTCGGGGTCCATGGCCTCGAGCACGTCGGCTCCGCGGTCGACGCCGAGGTAGTGCATCATCTCGACCTGATCGTCGTCGGGGAGCTCCTGCACGACATCGGCGAGCCGCTCGTCGTCGAGTGCGTGAGCCACTTCCATGCGCCTCTTGACGGGCAATTCGCGCATCGCGTTGGCGACGTCTGCGGCACGGAGATCCTCGAACTGCATCAACAACTGTGCGACGCCTTGCCCGGGGAGGGACAGTTCGTTCTGCGTCAGCCCCTGCACGTGTTGCCAGTCGACGACGTGGATGGCGCCGCGGCGAGCAAGCCTGCCGCGTTGACGACGAACCGCGACGCGGGCGACGAGCCAGTCCCTGGTGCGGGTCAGTTCGATACCGAGATCGACCACGATGGAATCCGAATCGTGGAGTTCCTCGAGTTCTGGGTCGTCGACGCGAACCTTGGAGTCGAGAATCTGTGCGAACACCAGAATTTCGTTCGCCCGCTGCGAGAATCTTCGGAGACTGACGTTGCCTGTGGTGAGCTGGACAGAGTTCGGTTCGATCGACGTCACGCGCAGCATCGGCACGAAAATTCTTCGGCGAGTGGCGAGTTCGACAACGATACCGAGGACGCGGGGTTGGGCGCGGCCGACGCGCATCGAGACCACGAGATCGCGGACGCGCCCGATGGATTCGCCGTCGGGGCCGAGAACGACCAGACCAGCGAGCCTGGCCGCGAATACCTTACTCAGAGCTGCCATGATGGCAAGGTTAAGCGGTCCCGGTGTCAAGACGAGAATCGACGAGGAGAATCAGACATCCATGAGTTCGGTGCAGCAGGGCCGTCCCCGTCGATCCGTACTCGCAGTACCCGGCAGCTCCGCGAAGATGATCGGCAAAGCCAAGGGCCTGCCCGCGGACGCAGTCTTTCTGGATCTGGAGGATGCCGTCGCGCCGATCGCCAAGGTCGAGGCACGCGGTGCGATCGTCGAAGCCCTCAATTCCGATGGGTGGGGTTCGCAACTCAAGGTGGTGCGCGTCAACGACTGGACGACGCCCTGGACCTACGGTGACGTCATCGACGTGGTCTCCGGTGCGGGTGCCAATCTCGACGCGATCCTGCTCCCCAAGGTCGAGACGGCGGCTCACGTGCAGGCGCTCGACCTGTTGTTGACTCAGGTGGAGAAGACGAGCGGTCTCGACGTCGGTGCCATCGGCATCGAACCGCAGATCGAGAGCGCCCGGAGTCTGCGCAACATCGACGAGATCGCAACCGCAAGCCCACGGGTACAGACGCTGGTGTTCGGTCCGGCGGATCTGATGGCGAGCGTGAACATGCGCACCCTCGTGGTCGGCGAGCAGCCCGAGGGGTACGACACCGGAGACGCCTACCACCACATACTGATGACCATTCTCCTCGCCGCTCGAACTCACGGGTTGCAGGCAATCGACGGACCGTACCTGCAGATCCGTGATGTCGATGCTTTCCGGCGCGCAGCGCAGCGAACAGCCGCGCTCGGCTTCGACGGCAAATGGGTTCTGCACCCGACCCAGATCGACGCTGCCAACGAGATCTTCAGTCCGCGCCAGGCAGACTTCGACAAGGCCGAGGACATTCTCGAGGCGTACGAATTTCACACGTCGGATGCAGGCGGTGGCCGCGGCGCCGTGATGCTCGGTGACGAGATGATCGACGAGGCGTCGCGCAAGATGGCGTTGGTGGTCTCGGGTAAGGGACGGGCCGCCGGCATGGTTCGCACCTCGCCGGATTCGCCCCTGTGAAAGACGAACAACAGCGCGCTAGGAGAGTTGTAGGAGACGGGGCACAATAGAGGAATGACGAATCCTCTTTCGCAGCCCGGTCGCCCAGGCCAGGGGCTCCCGACGCCTCCATCCGGTTGGCCGATCGGTTCCTATCCGACCTACGCCGAGGCACAGAAGGCAGTCGACTACCTCTCCGATCAGGAGTTCTCGGTGCAGGACGTCACCATCGTCGGTGTCGACCTCATGCAGGTCGAGCGGGTTCTCGGACGGTTGACCTGGGCGAAAGTAATTGGTGGAGGCGTAGTTTCGGGTGCATGGCTCGGTCTGTTCCTGGGCCTTGTTCTCGGCATCTTCACCAATGGCAACATCCTCGGAGCGTTGATCATCGGCATCATCGGCGGCATCATTTTCGGTCTGATCTCGGCGGCAATTCCGTACGCGGCAACCAAGGGGCAGCGCGACTTCGCGTCGAGCATGCAGTTGGTCGCGGGACGGTACGACGTGTTGTGCGAACCCAAGAGCGCAGAGAAGGCGCGGGACATGCTCGCGAAGCTGTCGATCTGACCCAGAAGTATCGCCGCGTCAAGATCACGGAATTGTCCCAATTTCGCTTTTCGCCCGTGTAGTTCGGTTACGTTTCTTTACGTGCAGGGCAGTCTGCTCGAGGGAGCTTTGCACACGTAATCGAGAATACGGAGGCGGAATGCCGAGACAACGTAGTCGTGGGCATGGTGGTTCGAGGCCGAGAAGCGCAACCAGAATAGGCGTGTTGGCTGCCGCGGCCTTGGTTGCCAGCCCGCTACTTGCTGCCTGCGGATCGTCCGACAGCAGCACTCCGGTGCTGAGCTTCTACACAGCGGCTGACGGCGCGGAACAGTACGCCGCCGCCGCGGAAGCGTGCTCGGCTGCGTCGGGTGGCCGCTACAAGGTGGAACAGAGAACTCTTCCCAAGAGCGCGAACGATCAACGACTTCAGCTGGCGCGTCGCCTTGCTGGAAACGATGATTCGCTCGATTTGATGACGCTCGACGTCGTGTGGACGGCCGAGTTCGCGGAGGCGGGATGGGCGTTGCCCGTCCCCGAGGACCTGTCGGCGAAGCTGAGGGACGGCTCGACACTCGAAGGGCCCCTCGCGACCGCGGAGTGGCAGGACCAGCTGTACGCGGTTCCGTTGAACTCGAACACTCAGCTGCTCTGGTATCGGCCCGACGAGGTGCCCGGTGGCCAACCACCGCAGACGTGGGACGAGCTGATCGACGCGGCCGAATCCAACGCGGCCCAAGGAAAGCCCGCCTACATCGGAGTTCAGGCCAAGCAGTACGAAGGCTTGATGGTGTGGTTCAACAGCCTTCTCGTCAGCGCCGGGGGACAGGTCGTCGGTGAGGACGGCACCACCGTCGAGCTGAACGACACTCCGGCTCATCGCGCTGCGACCGAGAAGACACTCGAGATCATGAAGCGTGTCGCGACTGCCGACGGACACGACCCGTCGATCTCGCAGACCGACGAGGCGACGGCACGCCTCGGCATGGAGGCAGGCAACTCCGCGTTCCAGGTGAACTACCCGTTCGTGCTTCCCGGGATCAAGGAGAACGCCGCGGCAGGAGCCGTTCCGTTTCTCGATCTGACGAATGTCCCGGCGGATCAACAAGATGCGGCAGTCGCCGAGGTGTTCCGCAGTGCGCCGTATCCCGCGGTCGTCCCCGATACTCCGGCGAAGGTCACGATCGGCGGGTTCAACATCGGCGTCGCCAAGACAACCAAGCACGAAGACCTTGCCTGGGAAGCCGTCGCGTGCCTGACGAACGAGGACAACCAGCGCAACAACGCCGTCAACGGCGGCGTGCCTCCGGTCATCGCGTCGTTGTACGCCGATCCCGAGTTCCAGGCCGTCTACCCCGCATGGGAGGGAGTGCTCAACTCCATCGAGAACGCCGCGGTTCGTCCGGTCTCCCCGGCGTACCAGAGCATTTCGATTCTCCTCGCCGATGCGCTGAACCCGCCGCAGAACATCGACCCGGTGGCCGACGTGGACAAGCTCGCCGATCTCGTGTCCAAGGCAGTCAATTCCGAAGGGCTGATTCCATGAGCGAAACGCTGGACAAAGAAGCAGTCCTGAAGAACGTGTCCGACGGCAAGAAGGCCGAGCGAAGGCTCGGACTGCTTCTGATCGCTCCCGCCGCGATCATGATGCTCGCCGTCACCGGTTATCCCATCGTCTATGCCTTCTGGCTCAGCCTGCAGAAGTACAACCTGGCATTCCCGGACGACCGTGAGTTCGTCGGCATCTCGAACTACGTCACGGTTCTCTCCGACGGGTACTGGTGGACGGCCTTCGGCGTCACGACCGCCATCACCATCATCTCGGTCATCATCGAATTCGTGCTCGGTCTCGTGGTGGCACTGATCATGCACCGCACCATCTTCGGACGTGGGCTCGTCCGCACCGTGGTGTTGATCCCGTACGGCATCGTGACCGTCGCCGCGGCGTACAGCTGGTACTACGCATGGACACCCGGCACGGGATATCTCGCCAACCTGCTTCCCGACGGCAGTGCGCCGCTGACCGAGCAGATTCCCTCGCTCGCCATCGTCGTACTCGCCGAAGTGTGGAAGACGACGCCCTTCATGGCGCTGCTGCTTCTCGCCGGTCTCGCACTCGTGCCGGACGATTTGCTGAAGGCGGCACAGGTCGACGGGGCTGGTGCGTGGACGAGGTTGATACGCATCACGATTCCGCTGATGAAGCCTGCGATCCTCGTCGCGGTGCTCTTCCGTACCCTCGACGCATTCCGCATCTTCGACAACATCTACGTGTTGACCAAGGGCAGCAACGGTACCGGCTCGGTGTCGATCCTCGGTTACGACAATCTGTTCGGCGCATTCAATCTCGGACTCGGCTCGGCGATCAGCGTTCTGATCTTCTTCTGCGTCGCCATCATCGCGTTCGTGTTCATCAAGCTGTTCGGTGCCTCGGCGCCGGGCTCGGACGACGGAGGCCGTAAGTAATGACGACCGTGACGCCTCGCAAGAAGGTCGGTTGGACCGTCATCAACACGCTCGTACTTCTGTACGCGCTGGTTCCGCTGGCCTGGATCATCAGCCTCTCGTTCAAATCGACGGCCACCATCGCCGACGGCAGATTCATTCCGCAATCGTTCACCTTCGAGAACTACAAGGGCATCTTCTCGACCAACCAGTTCACCTCGGCACTGATCAACTCGATCGGTATCGGCTTGATCACCACGGTCATCGCCGTCGTCATCGGCACGATGGCGGCCTACGCCGTCGCACGGCTGGACTTCCCCGGCAAGAAGTTGCTCGTCGGAGCGGCACTGCTCATCGCGATGTTCCCGCAGATCTCCCTCGTGACACCACTGTTCGACATCGAGCGCAAGCTGGGCTTGTTCGACACGTGGCCCGGCCTGATCATCCCGTACATCACCTTCGCACTGCCGTTGGCGATCTACACGCTGTCGGCGTTCTTCCGTGAGATTCCGTGGGAGCTGGAGAAGGCAGCCAAGATGGATGGTGCGACGCCGGCCCAAGCGTTCCGCAAGGTCATTGCGCCGCTTGCCGCTCCAGGCATCGTGACCGCCGCGATCCTGGTGTTCATCTTCGCGTGGAACGACCTCCTCCTCGCCATCTCGTTGACGGCTACGGAACGGTCGATCACGGTGCCCGCCGCGATCTCGCAGTTCACCGGTAGCTCGCAATTCGAGGAGCCCACCGGGTCGATCGCCGCAGCTGCTGTGGTCATCACCATTCCGATCATCATCTTCGTGCTCTTCTTCCAACGACGTATCGTGGCGGGCTTGACGTCCGGCGCAGTGAAGGGATAACCGTCATGGCCGAAATCGTTCTCGACAAAGTCACTAAGCTCTACCCCGACGGTGCCGCCGCGGTAAGCGACGTCGACATCACCATCGCCGACGGTGAGTTCATCATTCTGGTCGGTCCGTCCGGTTGCGGAAAGTCCACGACGCTCAACATGATCGCCGGGCTCGAGGACATCTCCTCCGGCGAACTGCGCATCGCGGGCGAACGCGTGAACGAACGCGCGCCCAAGGACCGCGATATCGCCATGGTGTTCCAGTCCTATGCGCTGTATCCGCACATGACGGTGCGTCAGAACATCGCGTTCCCGTTGACCCTCGCGAAGCTCAGCAAGAACGAGATCAACGAGAAGGTGGAAGAGGCTGCCAAGATTCTCGACCTCAGCCAGCACCTGGACCGCAAACCCGCGAACCTCTCGGGTGGTCAGCGACAGCGAGTCGCCATGGGCCGAGCCATCGTTCGTACGCCGAAGGCGTTCCTGATGGACGAGCCGCTGTCCAACCTGGACGCCAAACTGCGAGTGCAGACGCGGGCAGAGATCTCGCGGTTGCAGAAGCGCCTCGGCACCACGACGGTGTACGTCACGCACGATCAGACCGAGGCGATGACGCTCGGTGATCGCGTCGTGGTCCTGCGCGGCGGTTTGGTGCAGCAGATCGGTTCGCCGCAGGAGCTCTACGACAAGCCGCGAAACCTGTTCGTGGCAGGCTTCATCGGTTCTCCGTCGATGAACTTCGTACCGGGAACGCTGACCCGCGACGGTGTCGCTACCGAGCTGGGTACATTCGAACTCCCGGCCGAGCGCCGCTCGGCGATCCAGAACAAGAACCCCGGCAGGGACGTCGTGGTGGGTATCCGCCCCGAGCACTTCGAAGACGCGGGTCTGATCGACTCGTACCAGAAGCTCAGCGGCGCAACCTTCACCGCCAAGGTCGACGTGATGGAATCGATGGGTAGCGACAAGTACGTCTACTTCGAATCCAAGGGCAGCAAGGTTCAGTCGGCAGAACTGCAGGAGCTTGCTGCCGATGCGGGCCTGGGCGATACCGGTGCGCAGGTTGTCGCTCGTCTGGCCGCAGAGTCGAAAGCGGCCGAGGGCGGCGAGGTCGAGCTGTGGTTCGACCCGGGCAAGATTTCGGTGTTCGATGCGGCGTCGGGTGACAATCTGACGCTGTAGGGCGGCTTGCCGCCAGTGGCGCGGTTAGGTGCCCCACAGGGGCCCTTACCGCGCCACTGGTGCGTAGCGCCTAGGCCGCGGAACCGGTGGAGAAGCCCTGAAAGAAGTTCGGCGCGAAGGTGGGCACCGCAGTCGGGGCCGGCAGCGGTGCCGGTTGCGGCTGGAACAGATTGGGCAGCTGGAACTGCGGGATCTCGAGCTGCGGCTGGTTCTGCTGCTGCCCCTGATTCTGTCGGTCCTGGTTGTCGTGGATCGGGTCGGCCGAGGCGGTTCCGACGACGGCGACGAGCGGAACTGCGACCAAGGCGCCGGTGACTGCGGTGCGGGTCAAGATCGTGCGAGCATTCATTGTGGTAATCCCTTTCGAGTAACTGGCGTACGACTCGAATCTAGGGACGCACTCAGAGCTGCGAAAGCGAAAACCGCACTCTCCCAGAACCTCAGCAGTCCTCTACCAGCACGGCTCTACCTGCAGTTTCTCAGCGTTTCGCCTGGATTGACGCGCCCTCGCGCACCGAACTTGCTGTGAGTGTGCTGTCCGGAGATCCGGGCACCCGAATTGCGAAGGCGGACAACGTCACAATTGTGCACGCAACAGCGCCGACCACGAACGCAGCGGTGTACACCACTTCCCGCGGCACCGAGGTTCCGGCGATCGTGTACGTGGCGAGCATGGTCGTCAGTAGCGCGCTTGCGATGGAGGTTCCGACGGTCCTGACGATCGAGTTGACGCTGTTGGCCACCCCGGTGTCGGCGGCCGACACTTCGGCCATCAGCAGGTTGGGGATCGCCGCGAACGCGAAGGACACGAACACGTTGATTACTGCCGACGCGGCGATCACCTGCCACGAGGTGGCGTGGAAGAACGCGAAGAAGCTGAAGCCCGCGATGCCGATGACGCCGCCCGCGATCAGGATCGGGCGCGGGCCGTATCGCCGGATGAGACCGCCGCTGAGGGTTGCGGCGACCACACCGAGCGCAGCCCCCGGCAGCAGGTACACGACGCTGGCGGACAGAACGTCCGCACCGAATCCGTAGCCGGCTACCTCCCGCGGCGTCTGCACGAAATACGAGCACGCCAGGAAGTTCACGAACATACCGACTCCGACGAACACGGTCGCGATGTTGGTGGCCAACAGGGGACCGTGGTTGAGCATCCTCGGTGCGACGAGTGGGGCCGAAATGCGGTTCTCGACGATCCACCACAGTGCGAGCACGACCGCGCCGACGATGGCGCATCCGAGCGTCGCCGCCGATGTCCATTCCCACGACCGCCCCTGCGTCAGGGCCAGGAACAACAGAACGAGTGCGGTGGCAAGCAGCGCGGCACCCCACCAGTCGACGGATCCCGAGCCGTTCCGTGGGCGGGAGGGCACCCCGAACCACGCGAATACGATTGCGATCGCCACGAATGCAACCGTCAGCCAGAACACGCGGTGGTAGTCGGCACCGTCAGCGGTCAACAGGCCGGTGAGGACGAGTCCGAATCCTCCGCCCACGCCGAGGGTTCCGGACAGGATTGCCATCGCCCCCACGAGTTTCCTCGGCGGCATCTCGTCGCGAAGAAGGGCGAGCGCGATCGGGAACAGTGCGTAGGACACTCCCTGCATGACCCGTCCGACGAGCAGCAGAGCCAGCGAATGCGTCACCGCCGCGATCACCGATCCCACGAGCACGACGATCAGCACCGTGAGGAGCACCGGGCGTTTGCCATGGAGGTCGGCCAACCGTCCGATGACGGGAGTGGCGACGACGGCCGCGAGAAGGTTGGCGGTCAACACCCACCCGGCGGCCGTCGTGCTGACGGCGAGCTGGGTGCCGATGGTTCCGACGATGGGAATGACCATCGTCTGGAGGACGGACAGCGTCATCACCACGAAGCAGAGGCCGGGAAGCAACAGGCGGCCAGGCCTGAGCTCGTCGAGGCGAGCAGGGGTCGACATTCGGGAAAACCTCGTTACATTTTTACAAAGCAACTACAACAATTTGATGTGCGCATCTAAGTAACTATCAGGTTTGGCGCGGCCTGGGAAGGCGAGAATGCGCGGGGCAGGACACTCACCACCTATCTCCACCCGCGCTGTGGGCGTCGCCACGCTGGCGCGGCAGCATCTGCTCGAACGCGTCGACATGCCTGCCGAAAAAATGATCGAGCACCTCGTCGGAATGCAGGCCCAGGCGCCGTTCCCGCCGTACTTCGGGCTGTGGTCGCGCATCGCGAACTTCCGACCCGAGGAGCTCTCGGGGCTGATCGATACTGCTCGAGTGGTGCGCATCGTGGCGATGCGGGGGACCGTGCATCTGGTCAGCGCCCGCGACGCAGCCTTCCTCCGGCCGCTCGTCCAGCCGATCATGGACGGTGACCTGTTGACCAATCAGTTGCACAGGCATGCGTTGGACGGGGCTGACTTGCCGGCCATCGTCCGTGCTGCGAACAGCAAGATGGCGGACGGTCCGTGTACGACCACAGAGTTGGGAGCCCACCTGTCGCCGCTGTTTCCCGAAATCGCGCAACCTTCGCTCGTGCATGCGGTGAGAAACCTGATCCCGGTGGTGCAGGCACCGCCGCGAGCGGTGTGGGGAAAATCGGGCCAGGTCCGACTCGTGCCTTTGGAGCAGTGGGCAGGCGTCGCCCTCGACGTAGCACCGTCTCTCGAGCGGCTGCTGTTTCGCTACCTCGCCGCGTTCGGCCCGGCTTCGGTCGCCGACGCCCAGACATGGTCCGGTCTGACGAAGTTGTCCGAGGTGATGGAGCGTATACGTCCTCGGCTGGTGACGTTCACCGCGGAATCGGGCGCGGAACTGTTCGATCTCCCCGACGCGCCGCGGCCTGATCCGGATACACGTATTCCGGTGAGAATCGTGGCTGCGTTCGACAATGTGATCCTCGCGCATTCGGATCGGTCGAGGATCCTGAGTGCGGAGGCCAAAGCCAAGCTCTCTACTGTCAACGGCGTGTTCCCGCCGGTCGTGCTCGTCGGTGGCCAGGTTGTGGGGCAGCTGAAGATGACCACGACGAAGACGTCGTCGGTGATCACCGTTACGCCGTACCGGCGACTACCGAAAGCTGCCATGGCCTCGATCGCAGCAGAAGCGCGCCGGATGTCGAGGTTCGCCGTTTCCGATGTCGATGTCGATCAGCATGAGGTGACGTTCAGCGAGGCCCGGTAGTTCGCGCCCGCTCTCTCAGCTCCGAGACGATTTCGTCGTTCCAGATATGTTCGCGGACAAGGCGATAGCGCTCGCGGATCATCCACAGGTACGCCTCGGCGTCGGTCTGGCCTTCGAGGATGTCGGCCGCGCGGACCATGCGAACGACGGGGAGGAATTCCTCGCCGAACCAACGCCGGGCAACCGTCGCACGGTCGACGAATTCCGACAGCTCCTGCATCAGCCGAAACCCCCAGGCCTCGACACTTTCGCTGAGCTCGGCGTAGTCGAACGGATCCGTGACGGTCACGGCTTCACGAGCCTTCCCGACGAGTGGGACCCGGGACAGAAAGATTCGTCGGTGATCCTTGATCAGCAGATCGCCGCGTCGAGTGATCCCTTCAGGGGAGATACGAGTGACGATTTCGGTGACGAGAGCGTCGATGGTCGTGCGGTGCATGGCAAATGCAATCGACACCCGATGGTGGCCGTCGAGTACGAAATGCATGGACCCGATGCGATAGGCCTGAATCGGCGGCATCGATTCACCGCGTCGTTGAGCTGCGGCGAGGCGCTGCCAACGCTCACGGCTCCGGGCCGACGTCGGCCTGAAGAACCTGTCGAAATCTCGTGTGCGATCGACGCTTCCGACGATCGAGTCGACGCGGATCACCTGTATGCCCAGTTGTCGTTCACCGACCTTGCCGAGCGCGGCGACAACCTCGTCGAACGGCAGGATCGTGTTGACGTCGTCCGGTTGGCGACGCAGCCAACCGACGAGGCGCGCGATGTCGGCGCGCCGTCGCTGACGGGTGAAATCGTTCTCCGCATCGGCCGCGGGGAAGCCGGTGTCACGTGCCATGGCGTCGCCTCAGGATCGTGGGTGCCCCTGCATCCAGTCGCCCTCGGCCGGGCTCGATCTCGAGAAGGGTGTATCCGACGGTATTGACCACGGCGGATCCGTGCATCTCGAGATCGTCGGGAGTCCGTCCGTGGGGATGGATGTGGCCGTGCAGCAGAATCTGCGGCTGCAGGGACCTGACCACGTCGTCCAGGCACTCGAAGCCGACGTGCGCTGGATCGGTGCCGTCGCCCACCCCGAACGGCGGACTGTGGGTCAACAGAACGTCGATCCCGCGTCGATCCCCGCGCGCTCGTTCGGCCCACGCCTGAGTACGGGTCAATGACCGCGCCCGACGGCGCTGCTGGCGTTGGGTCCACTGGTTGGGCCCGCCGTTGTATCGGATCGATCCGCCGAGCCCCGCAATGCGAAGTCCCGCAGCAGTCACGATGCGGCGGTCGGCATTGATCGCGCCGACAGGTCCAGGCCACGTACTCGGCAGTCCCGCTCGCATCCATCCGGCACGGCCGGCGGAGTACCCGGTCAGGTCCGCGTCGTGGTTGCCGGGAACGAACACGCACGGGGCATTGAGAACATCGGTGAGGTATTCCAGATAGTCGAACGGCAGATCGCCCGCCCCCAGAATCAGGTCGACGCCCAAGGATCGGACCTGCGGATTCCACAGGCTTTCGATCGTTTCGTCGGAGACGGCAAGAACAGAGACCACGCGGACGACGCTACCGGGCCGCCGTGGTGTTGGATGGACTTCGTGAGCGAGAGTGGCATCGGCAATGTAATTGCCCGAGTGCGGGCGCATCTCGTCGCTGAACTCGGGGACGAGAATCCCTCCTCGGCATCGGTGACGTTCCTCGGTCTCGAAGCGCTCGACGTGCTGAGATTCTCCGCGGGCGACGAGGACTTGGTCCGATACGTGAGCCTGGGATGCTCGCGGCATCCCATGGCAGATCCAGGCGACATGGTTGCCGATCCGTCCAGGGGACCGCGTGCGGAACTCGTGCTCACGCTTCGCGGCGGCGCCGGAACCGCGTCCGGCGTGCACAAGAAGCTGGCGATTCTTGCAGCCTCCCCGGCCGTCGAGGGAGTTGTGTTCGTCGGCGACGCTCTGCTCGATCTCGGCGAGCCGCTGTGGGTAGGCGCCCCGTTCACCGCGGTGCTGCTCGGGACAAGCGATATCGCCGATCTCGAACTGCCCGAACCGGCCGATCCGGTGACGTTCTACGAAGTCGTGCCCATCACCGGTACCGAAGCGGCATGGGTTCGTCTTCGCGGCGCGGACGCGCTACGTGAGGCGTGGACCGAGGCTGGAATCGACGTGCGAGACCCCGGCCGATCGGCCGTGAACCTCTAGAGCCGCGCTCGTCCGCTAAAGCCAGTTGTTGCGCCTGAAAGTCGCGAACAGCCCGACGCAGAACGATGCGACCACCGCGAGCATGAGGTAGTACCCGTATTTCCAGTGCAATTCGGGGATGTTGTCGAAGTTCATACCGTAGATGCCCGCCACCATCGTCGGGACTGCAGCGATCGCTACCCACGCCGAAATCTTTCGCATGTCCATGTTCTGCTGCATTGTCACCCGCGCCAACGCCGCGTCGACGAGTGAGCTGAGAACCTCGTCGAACTCGGCCACCCGTTCGGCGACGAGGGTGTGGTGGTCCTGCACGTCTCGCAGGTAGCGCCTCACCGCTTTCGGCACCGGTGTGTCGACGCCGGAAACCAACTGACTGAGCGGCGTCGACAGCGGGGACACCGAACGGCGCAGCTCGACGACTTCGCGCTTGAGCAGGTAGATGTTTTCGATCGGCACGTGATGGTTGGGTGAGAAGACTTCTTCCTCCATGGCGTCGACGTCCCGCTCGATCGAACTCGTCACCGCCAGATACTCGTCGACAACGTGGTCGGCGACGGCATGCAACACTGCCGACGGGCCGAGAGCAAGCCGTTCGGTGTGCTCCTCGAGTCCCAGGCGAACTCCGGACAGGCCCGAATGCTCACCGTGGCGGACGGTGATCACGAAGTCCCGGCCGAGGAAGACCATGATTTCCCCGCTCTCGACGATCTCGTTGGCCGTCGTCACCGATTCGTGCTCGACGTAACTGACCGTACGCAGGACGAGAAACGCGACGTCGTCGTATCGTTCGAGCTTCGGGCGCTGATGCGCGTGCACGGCATCTTCGACCATGAGTTCGTGGAGGCCATAGCATTCGGCAACACCGTTCATCTGCCCCTCGTCCGGCGCGTGGAGTCCGAGCCAGACGAATCCCTCGCCGCGCTTGCGTACCTCCGCGATGGCAGCCGAATGCGTGTATCTGCCGGGCAGACGAGCCCCCTCGACATAGACGGCGCAGTCGACGATGGCGCGTGCCGTGGGAACCGGAACTTTGGGCCCGGCGGCCTGGCCGCGAGCGGACGGTCGGAGTGCATGAAGCGACGGAAGCGACGGCCTCGGCGGTAGAGACGGCATGCGGCGAATCGTACGCCTGCGATACTGGCTCTCGTGCTCATCGATCTCCACACCCACTCCTCGGTGTCCGACGGAACCGACAGTCCATCGGAACTCGTCCGAGCGGCCAGAGATCGGGGGCTCGACGTCGTCGCGATCACCGATCACGACACCACCGCAGGTTGGGACGAGGCGCTCAGCGCCGCACCGTCCGGTCTGGTTGTCGTTCCGGGTATGGAAATGTCGTGCGTCGGGCGTGGGGAAGACGGCGACCCCGTACCGGTGCACCTGCTTGCGTACCTGTTCGACCCGAACAACGAGGTGTTCGCCGGTGAGCTCGAACGGCTCCGAAGCGAACGAGCTGAGCGGATCCGACTGATGGCCGAGTTGCTCGCCGCGGACCATCCGGCGATCGTGCCCGACGAGATCCTTGCGGCCACGGGCGAATCGGCCGGTCGCCCGCACCTGGCGCGAGCGCTCGTCGACGCAGGGATCGTCGGGAGTGTGCAAGAGGCGTTCGATTCCCACCTGGCGACCGACAGCCCCTACTACGTCGCCAAGATCGACACGCCCCTCGAACTCGCGGTCGAGATGATCGCGGCCGCCGGCGGAGTCAGCGTCGTCGCACATGCTCGTGCTCGCAGCCGGGGGAGGTTGCTCGACCCCACCCAGATCAGGGAGCTTGCCACTCTCGGACTGGACGGCCTCGAAGTCTTTCACGCCGACCACAACGCCGACGACACCCGGTTCATGAGTGACCTAGCGGACGAGTTGGGCCTCATCGCCACCGGATCCTCGGACTACCACGGGAAGAACAAGGTCCTCGAGCTCGGTGAACACACCACCGAGGTGGACCAGTACGACCGAATTCTGGCTGCGGCATCGAGAGTGCCGTGAGCTTCGATACGACGCTCTACCTCACGGTGCTGATCACGCTCTTCGTGATCATGGACCCGCCGGGCGCAATCCCGGTGTTCCTCTCGCTCGTGGGACGAAAGAGCAAAGAAGCGCGAAACAAGGCCGCCTGGCAGGCACCCGCGGTGTCACTGACGGTCATCACCGTGTTCGCCATCGGCGGGCAAGCGATCCTGAACTACTTGCACATCGGGATCCCCGCCTTGCAGGGAGCAGGCGGACTGCTCCTGCTCATCATCGCGCTGTCGCTGCTCACCGGTCGCGGCGCGGGCGGCGGATCCGAGGCGGAGGATGTCAACGTCGCCCTCGTGCCTCTCGGTACACCACTGATGGCGGGCCCTGGCGCGATCGCAGCCGTCATCGTCTACGTCAGCCAAGCCGACGGACATCCCGGATCGCTCATCGCGGTCGCACTCGCCATCGTGACCATCCACCTGGTGTTCTTTCTGGTTCTCAGATTCTCGACTGTTCTCATCCGCATCCTGGGCGAAGGTGGCATCACACTGCTCGCCCGGATCGCCGGTCTACTGCTGGCCGCAATCGCGGTCCAGCTCATCGCGGATTCCGTCCGCGGATTCATCACGGGAGGCTGACGGTTGCTACGAGGTTTGAGTGGGGCCGTCACCGCGGGTCTCGTCGTTCTGGCAGTCGTCGTCGGGGGAGCGCAGTACCTCGGTAGCCAGCGAGGGTTCCCAGGGCCGGGCGCGGTATCGGTCGCGGCACACATCGCCGCGGCAATCGTCGCAATCGTGATCCAGCACTTCGCCGATCACCGTCGACGAGCCGCCTCGGCCTTCGCATCGATCCTGGTCCTCCTGGTCGCAGGCATCCTCCTGTGGACGCAGTGGTGGAGCTGATGTTTGCAAAGTTCGCCGATCCGGTGGCAGACTGAATCCCAGTGCAGCTTCAGGCGCCACAGCGCCGAGCTCGTAACGCGACGGCGCACACGCCTCACGTCATCATTTCGATTTCTCTGCAGCCGCGGATGGGCGCGCACGGAGACATCTTCATCGAATTGTTTCCTGGGGGCTATAACGTGACGACTGTGACCGAACCGACAAGCAACACCGTAGATCTGCCGGCCATCACCGACGAAGAAATTTTCCTCGGCCATGTCGGAGGCAAACTGACCGTCGAATTGGCGGCGCCGCTCGAGACTCAGCGTGACCTGTCCATCGCCTACACCCCGGGCGTCGCGCAGGTCAGCCGGGCAATCGCGCAGGATGCCGATTTGGCCAAGCAGTACACCTGGACGAACCGCCTGGTCGCCGTTATCTCCGACGGTTCTGCGGTGCTCGGTCTCGGCGATATCGGCCCACGCGCTTCTCTTCCCGTGATGGAAGGCAAAGCAGCACTGTTCAAGAAGTTCGCCGACCTCAATTCCATCCCGATCGTTCTCGACACCAACGACGTCGACGAGATCGTCGATACCATCGTGCGACTTCGCCACAGCTTCGGTGCCGTCAATCTGGAGGACATCTCCGCTCCCCGCTGCTTCGAGATCGAGCGTCGCGTCATCGATGCGCTCGACTGCCCGGTCATGCACGACGACCAGCACGGAACGGCCATTGTCGCCCTCGCGGCTCTGAACGGCGCGGCGAAGTTCCAGGGACGCAGCATCGCCGAGTTGAAGATCGTGATCTCCGGCGCCGGAGCAGCAGGCGTCGCGTGCGCGAACATCTTCCTCGCGGCGGGAATCTCGGATGTGGTGGTCCTGGACTCGAAGGGCATCGTGTCCGCCGATCGCGCCGACCTCAATTCCGTCAAGGTCGATCTGGCAGCTCGTACCAATCCGCGTGCGCTCTCGGGCAGCGCCGGAGACGCTTTGCTCGGCGCCGATGTGTTTCTCGGCGTCTCGGCCGGGCAGATCGACGAGAGCTACATCGCGTCGATGGCTCCCGAGTCGATCGTCTTCGCGCTGTCGAACCCCGACCCGGAGATTCACCCCCACACCGCTGCCAAATACGCCGCGATCGTGGCGACCGGACGCAGTGACTTCCCGAATCAGATCAACAATGTGCTCGCCTTCCCCGGCGTGTTCAAAGGCGCGCTCGACGCCGGAGCGCGACGTATCACCGAAGGCATGAAACTCGCCGCTGCCGAGGCAATCCTCTCGGTTCTCGGCGACGAGCTGGCTGCGGACAAAATTGTGCCGAGCCCGCTCGACCCACGCGTCGCCCCAGCCGTTGCGGACGCAGTCGCGGCAGCAGCGCGAGCCGAGGGTGTCGCGTAGGAAACAGGGAAAACGAGCGCCCCGGAACCCGCCTTACCTGGCGGTGGTCCGGGGCGCTTTCCATGTTCGACTCAGTCGTCCGGTGCCCGGAACCGAGGCCCAGACCGCAAGAGCGAGAAGTGAATCGACGACGAGTGTGAGCGCAGCGACCAAGATCGCGCCGACGAGCACGCGGCCGTAGTCGTAGAGAGCAAGGCCGTCGAAGATGTAGCGCCCGAGCCCGCCGAGGTTGACGTAGGCGGCGATGGTCGCGGTGGCGATGATCTGAAGGGTCGTGTTGCGAAGTCCTCCGACTATGAGCGGCAGGGCATTCGGGATCTCGACTCGGAACAGCACCTGCAGCTCGGTCATCCCCATCGCTCGGGCAGCGTCGACGACATTGGCGTCGACATTCGCTATGCCCGAATAGGTTCCGGCGAGCAGCGGGGGAATGCCGAGGAGGACCAGCGCGATGATCGGGGGCATCAGGCCGAGGCCGATGACGAGCACCAGGAACACCAAAATTCCCAGGGTCGGCAGTGATCGAAGTGCGTTGACCAACCCGACCACCAAGGCCTCACCTCGGCGCAGGTGACCGATGAGCAATCCGATCGGGACAGCGATGGCCGCCGAAATCAGCACAGCGAGCAGGCTGTACCAAATGTGCTCGATGATTCGTGCGCCGATTCCGGTCGGGCCTGCCCAGTTACCGCCGTCGAAGATGTAGGAGAACGCGTCCGAGAACAGGTTCATGCCGCGGCCTTCTTGTTGGAGCTTCTCGGCTTCTTCGTAGTTCCCAACCGGGTCCACGGTGTGAGCCAACGGCCGAGCAGGTACAGGGCGGCGTCGAACACCAGAGCAAGGAAGACGATGGAGATGATGCCCGCCACTATCTGGTCGGGGTAGTCACGCTGATATCCCTGAGTGAACAGCTGACCGAGGCCGCCGATGCCGATGACCGACCCGACGGATACCAGCGAAATATTGGTGACGGCGACGACTCGGATGCCCGCGATGAGGACCGGAAGCGACAGTGGCAGTTCCACTGCCACTGCTCGTCGCAGCGGCGAATAGCCCATGGCCTCGGCCGAATCGACGACGGCGAACGGCACCGAGTCCAGCGCCTCCGGTACCGCCCTGATCAGCAGTGCGGACGAATACACCGCCAACGCGATGACGACGTTCAGCGGATCGAGGACCGGCAGACCGACTATCGCGGGAACCGCGACGAAGAGGGCAAGCGACGGAATGGTGAATGCGACGCTTGCCACGGTCAGAGTGATCTTGCGGATCCACGACGAACGCCGAATAACGGTACCGACCGGGATGGCGACGACGAGTCCGATCAGCACCGGCACGAGTGAGAGGTACAGGTGTGTCTTGGCGAGACCGAGGACGACGTCGAAGTTGTCCACCAGCCACTTCACCGGTCGGCATCCTTCTCGAAGTGATGACGGTTGCGTTCTTCGTCCTCGGACTTGCGTTGTACCGCAAGGTGTTCGAGGATCTCCGCGGCATCGACGCTGCCGACGGCCGCCCCGGTCGAATCGACCGCGACTCCGATTCCCGACGGCGAAGAGATTGCGGCGTCGAGTGCTTGACGCAGGTCGCCTCCCTCGAGGAACAGGGAACCACCCGCCGCTGTGCTCTCGTCGAGTGAGAAGCCGTCGCGCACTTTTTCGATCCCGGTGGCGTCGATCCATCCGAGCGGGCGACGCTCGGAGCTGACCACGAGAACCCACTGGCCTCGGTCCAACCGGAGACGTTTCACCTCGTCCTCGGTTGCGGTGTCGATCGGGTGCATAGTGACCGACTGAGCCGACCGGAACGACAGCCCTCGGTACCCACGATCGCGTCCGACGAAGCCGGCGACGAAAGGTGTTGCGGGTGAGGCGAGGATTGTCTGCGGGCGGTCGTACTGCTGTAGACGTCCGTGCGGGCCGAAGACTGCGATGTGATCGCCCAGGCGGACGGCCTCGTCGATGTCGTGCGTGACGAACACGATCGTCTTCTTCAGATCGGCCTGCAGGCGCAGCATTTCGGTCTGAAGATCCTCGCGGACCACCGGGTCCACCGCGCTGAACGGCTCGTCCATCAGCAGAATGGGCGGATCGGCCGCGAGCGCACGCGCAACCCCGACACGCTGCTGCTGACCGCCCGACAGTTGCGCTGGGTACCGCGATGCGAATGCGGGATCGAGGCCGACGCGTTCGAGAACGCTCAACGCCTCCTTGCGGGCAGCGCGTCTCGTCTGGCCGCGCAGCACCGGCACGGTCGCGACATTGTCGACGACCGTCCGGTGCGGCAGCAGGCCTGCGCTCTGAATGACGTAACCGATGCCCCGCCGCAGCTTCACGGCGTCGGTGTCGGCGATGTTCTTTCCGTCGACCGTGATCACTCCCGACGTGGGCGTGATCATGCGGTTGATCATCCGCATCGACGTTGTTTTGCCGCACCCGGACGGTCCGACGAACACGGTGAACGACTCGGGTTCGATCACGAGATCGAGATTCTCCACCGCGGTCGTGTGGCCGGGAGTGGAGCCTGCGGAACGACCCTGAACGTCCGGGTAGGTCTTGTTGACGCCGTCGAATGTGATCATCAGCTGACCGGCTGGTCCAGTCCCTTGTCGGCGACCCAGGCTTTGGCTGCCGCGGCCGGTTCGATCTTGGCGTCACCCGATACCGAGGTGTTCAGTGCGATCAACTCGTCCGTCGTGATCTGTGCCGACACGGCGTCGAGCACCTCGGTCAGCTTGTCGGACTGCTTCGACGTACGCAGGACGGGGATGACGTTCTGCGCGGCGAAGTTGTTCTCGGGGTCTTCGAGCACCACTAGATCGTTCTGGGCGATCGAGGGCGCCGTCGTGAAGATATCGGCAGCCAGGACATCGCCGTTGACCAGTGCCTGCACCGTCGCAGGTCCTCCGCCGTCGTTGATCGAGACGTAGTTCTGCGGCGCGATGGCGAGGCCGTACTTGGACTCGAGCCCCGGCAGACCTCCAACACGTTCCTGGAACTCGGGAGTGCCGGCGAACTTCAGCTCGGCGGAGAAGGGCGCGAGGTCGCCGATCGTCGTGAGATTGCGTTCCGTCGCGGTTGCCCGTGTCACGACGACGGCGTCTTTGTCTTCACCGGGGGCCTGGGCGGTGATGGTCAGATCGTCGCCGAGCGCTTCGGGTAGTGCCGCGAGAATGTCCTCGGAGGACGTCGCGGTAGCGGATTCGTCCAAGTACTGAAGAAGATTGCCCGTGTAATCGGGAATGAGGTCGATCGATCCGTCGCGTACTGCCGGGATGTACGCCTCGCGGCTGCCGATGTTGAGCTTGGTGCTCACTTCGAAGCCGTTGGCGCGCAATGCTTCTGCGTAGATGTTGGCGACGGTCTCGGACTCCGGGAAGTTGGCGGAGCCGATGACGATCGAATTCGGGTCGGTGTTCGTGTCGTCACCACCGCCGGAGGAGAGGGGATCGCTGTTTCCACCGCACGCGGCCAGGGCCATGGCCGAGACGGACAGCGCAGCGATGACTCGCGTAGTTCTGGAGACGTTCAAGGGGATCCCTTTCGATCGGCAGCGCTTCTCGGGCGGCTGACGGCGGGTCGCTGGGACGTGGACGAACAGGAGTTACAAGCATAGTCATAGGGTTGGTACGAAGATCGGCTCGTTCGCTCTAGTTCCCGGCGAACGGAATCGGTAAACCTGCTCCGGCGAGCAGGTGGAACGGAGTGAGCGTGTTTGCGACGCGTCTGAGGTGGCTCGCTGGTGCGTCGGTGCTCGTCATGGCACTGGCAGGCTGCAGCGCTGGGCCATCCGGCCGATCCGAGGTGATCGTAGGCGCTGGCAACGGCGTCGAGAGCCAGTTGCTTGCGCACATCTACGCAGGCGCCATTCGATCCGCCGGTGTCACGGTGGACGTCGAGTCGGGGTTGGGCGGACGAGCGGACTATCTGGAGGCTCTCGACCGCGGCGAGGTCACGTTGGTGCCCGACTTCACCGGGGCGTTGTTGAACCAGTTCGATTCGCAATCCGGGGCAACGGAGGCAGAGGACGTCTTCGTCGACCTGAACAGGTCGTTGCCCGAGGGGTTGTCGGTGGGCGACTATGCCCTGGCCGAGGATCGGACGGCCCTTGCCGTGTCGCCGACGGGTCCTCTTGCCGAACTGTCGACGATCTCGGACTTCGTGGACAAGCGTGGAACTGCGAAGTGGGGAGTCGTCGGCGATCCACCGAAACCAGACCCGTTGGAGGTCGGTATGCGTCTGGCGCCGCCCGGAACGGGAGCTGGGTTCGAGGACATTGCCGTCTATGCAAACGCTCAGGACGCCGTCGACGCGCTGGACTCGGGCGAGGTCGAGGCGCTGGCCTTCACGACGGCCTCTTTCGGGCCGTTGGCCGCCGACCTCACCACACTCGAAGACGACGAGAGCGTGTTTCCTGCGCAGAACGTCGTTCCGCTGATTCGCGCCGGCTCACTGGACGACGCGGCTATCGCGACCCTGAGCGTCGTCGCCGGTGAACTGACGACAGCGGACCTCGCCGACATGATCGGCGAGGCCCGCGGTGGCGGCGACTCAGGCGATATCGCTGCGCGTTGGCTCGGGGAGCACAACCTCTGACTTGTCGAGGCGTGCCGCAAGGAACGAACCCATATGGTGGACGGCCCGCGCTGCCTCGCGGAGGATCGACGCCTGCAAATGGGCTACGTGCCACAACTTTTCGTACTCGACGTAGTTCACCTCGACGCCCGAGAGCAGTAGTTTCTCGTGGAACGCGACGATCTGCGGGTACAGAACCTCCGCCGTACCCACATGCATCACGATCGGAGGGAGGCCGGTGAGATCGCCTTGGAGAGGAGCGAACCCCTGATCCAGGGGATCGCCGTCGCCGAGATACGCCTCGGCCGCAGCGTAGGACCACGCCGTGTTCACCACGATGTCGCGATCGAACTGTGCGTCGCGAGCGCCCGGATCGACCCAGGGTGAGATCAAACCGAGAGCAGCAGGGCTCACGCCGTCGTCGACGAGGTGTCGAGCGGTAGCGACGGTCAGTCCGCCGCCGGCGGAATCACCTGCGATCGCAACGCGATCGGCGGAGTAGCCGTGAGACTTGATCAGCTCACGGTAGGCCGCGACGGCGTCGTTGAGGCCAGCTGGATACGGGTTCTCCGGCGCGAGCCGGTAGTCGAGAACGTATACCGCGCTCGACGATTCGCGAGCCAAGTGAGCGGCGAGCGACCGATGCGTGGCCATCGACCCGATCGTGTACGCACCGCCGTGCAGGTAGAGCACCGCGGTCGTGCGTTCGGTGGCGCCGACGGTGACGCGCTCTGCCCGCCGTCCGGCGAGCATGAGTGGCTGCACCACAGTGCCTTCCGGCAGCGTCTGGATCGGTGCGGCGAGGTTCAAGAGCGTGCGTTGGACCGTGAAGGGGAACTTCGCATACAACGCGACGCGGTAGAACGGCTTCAGTGCGGCTGCGACGAGCGGAAGCGGAAGGTAGAAGGACTTCACGGCTGTCTACTTCTTCTTCGGCATAGCGCGGCCAGCGATCGTCGCGATGACCCGCTGGTATTTCGAGCCGGTGATGCGCTGGAGCAGGTCCAGTGCGATGGCGTCGGAACCGATGAGTACGCGTCCCTTGCCCTTTTCGACGCCTTTGAGGATCGTCTTGGCGGCTTGATCGGGAGTGGTTTTCGCGAGCTTCGAGTCGAAGAACTTGGCTACCGACTGCTGGTCGTAGTTCTCGGCGACTGTCGCATTGCGTGCGATAGCGGTCTTGATTCCACCCGGGTGCACGACGGTCATCTTTACCGGCGCCTTGGCGATCAGCAGCTCGATGCGCAGCGCTTCGCTGAATCCGCGAACGGCGAACTTGGCTGCGTTGTACGCGGCCTGCGACGGCATGGCCAGCAACCCGAACAGGCTGGAGATGTTGATGATGTGGCCGTCGCCCGACTCCTGCAGGTGCGGGATGAAAGCCTTGGTGCCGTTGACGACTCCCCAGAAGTCGACGTCGACGATGCGCTCGATGTCCTTGAACGATGATTCTTCGACATCACCGTGGTACGCGATACCGGCGTTGTTGTAGATCTGGTTGATCTTGCCGAATCTGGTTTTCACGGTCTCGGCGTAATCGAGGACGGTCTCACGCTGCGTCACGTCGAGGAACTGCGATTCCACCTCGCCGCCGAGGGCTTCGACCTGACGGACCGTTTCGGCAAGTCCGTTCACATCGACATCCGACAACGCCAACTTGGCGCCGCGCTGAGCGAGGTTGAGGGCCAGCGCGCGGCCGATCCCCGAACCGGCGCCGGTGACGACGGCAACTTTGCCTACGAATGCTGTGCTCACTGTGCTGCTACCTCGATGTCGTTGTCGGTGGTGGCGCCGACGGCTGGTGTCGGGAGATCGGCTGCCGCGACGCTACGGTACGCCGCGAGGTCGAAGTTTCTGGTGATCGCACGGAATCGGAACGTGAAGTCCGGCCACAGGGTGGTGTTGTTCCCGTGCTTGTCCAAGTACCAACTGGCGCAACCACCGTTCATCCAGACGCTGTCCGCCATTCGGTTCTGCAGGTCGGCGTTGTACTCGTCCTGCACGTCCTTGCGGACTTCGATCTGTCCGATGTCGTGCTTTTCGATCGTGTCCAACGCATCGACGACGTAGTTGAGCTGCGACTCGATCATGAACACCATCGAGGTGTGTCCCAGGCCGGTGTTGGGTCCGACGAGGAAGAACATGTTGGGGAAGCCTGCGACCGCGGCACCCTTGTAGCCCTGCTGGCCTTCTTCCTCGAACGTCTGCGCAAGCGTCTTGCCGCCAGTTCCGTATATGCCCTGGTAGGCGGGCGAGTCCGTGACGTGGAACCCGGTCGCGACGACGAGGGCGTCGATCTCGCGCTCGGTGCCGTCGGCGCTGACGATCGAGTTCGCCTTGACCTCGGCGATGCCGTCGGTCACCAGATCGACGTTGTCGCGGTCGAGCGCTGGGTAGTACGCGTTGGAGATGAGCATGCGCTTGCAGCCGATGCGGAAGTTCGGTGTGACCTTCTTGCGCAGCGACTTGTCCGTGATGCCCTTGTTGATCTGCTGCTTGGCGATCAACTCGAAGATGCGCATCAGGGCCGGCTTCTTGGCCAGGCCGACGACCTGTGTCTCGCGTGCGGCGTAGATGGCGGTGCGGGACAGACGCTGGAATCCGGGAATGCGCTTGAACGCGAACTTTTCGAGACCGGTGTACTCACGGTCGAAGCGGGGGAGGATCCACGGCGCGGTGCGCTGGTAGACGTCGAGGTGCTTCACCTTGTCCGCGATTGCCGGCACGATCTGGATCGCCGACGCGCCGGTGCCGATGACGGCGACGCGCTTGCCTTGGAGCGATACGTCGTGGTTCCACTGTGCGGAGTGGAAGACGTCGCCCTCGAAGCCTTCGATGCCTTTGATCGGGGGCAGGTTCGGCTCGCACAGTGCGCCGACGGCCGTCACGACAACCTTCGCGGTGTATTCGCCGGTGCTGGCGACGATGTTCCAGCGGCGGGTGTTCTCGTCCCAGGTGACCGAGGTGACGTCGGAGTCGAATACGTGCTTGTCGAGCACGTTGTACTTACGGGCGACCGACGAGATGTACTTCTGGATCTCCGGCTGAGTCGAGAACGACCGAGTCCAGTCGGGGTTGAGCGCGAACGAGTAGGAGTACAGGTGCGAGGGCACGTCGCACGCTGCGCCCGGGTACGTGTTGTCACGCCACGTGCCGCCGACATCGCTGCCGCGCTCGAGTACCAGGAAGTTGTTCTTGCCCTTCTGGGTCAGCTTGATGGCCAACCCAAGACCGGCGAAGCCGCTGCCGATGATGACTGTGTCGACCTGGCGCGGCGCCGTCACGCGCTCCGAAGTATCTGTTACGGAAAGACTCATGCAGGTGAGCGTAGGAGCTTATTGAGTGTGAGTCAATAGTTATTGACTAACATTCAGTAAGCTGGTTGCATGGCCGGTGTGAACAACCCAGCAATCAAGAGAACGCGCATGAGCCCGGACGAGCGGCGTGCGCAGCTCATCGAGCTCGGCACGGAAATGCTGGCGGACCGGCCTCTGGAGCAGATATCGGTCGAGGACATTGCCGACCAGGCAGGCGTGTCGCGCGGTTTGCTGTTCCACTACTTCTCGTCCAAGCAGGACTTTCACCTCGCAATCGTGCGCGAAGCGAGCAAGACGATGCTCGAACGCACGGCGCCTGACATGACGCTCGATCCGTACGAAATCCTCAGAGAGTCCATCGCGAACTACGTCGACTACGTCACCGAGAACCGCGACACGTTCATTTCACTGTTGCGAGGCTCGGCCACCGGCGACCAGGACATGCGCGAGGTGTTCGAACAGACACGAAGCACAATGGCCGACCGCACCGTCGTCAACCTCTACAAGCTCGACGTGGAAGCCAACCCCACCACCGAACTCGCCGTTCGAGGATGGATCGCCTTCGTCGAAGAGACCACCATCACCTGGCTCCGTGACCCCAGCATCTCCCGCGACGAGCTCATTCAGCTCAACGTCGGCGCACTCCCGGCCGTCGCCCTTGCGCCGAACATGATCGCCGCACCTCGGGGCAGGGGCAGGGCAGGGCTGGGGCTAGGGCTGCGGCGGAATAGTGCCCGTCCGCCTGCTCGCACGCTCGGCCGTCTGCCTGCACGCGCGCTCGGCCGTCCGCCTGCCTGCGCGCTTGAATGGACCGCAGTAGCCATCTGTTCGTATGAATGGACCATCCGAGCGATGCTGGGTTCGGACTCAGGGGTGACCGAATGAGTCATTCGCTCACCCGATGATTGTGTCGCACCCTTTTCGGTTGTTCGCACTGGTTGCAACGTGAGCGGTTGTCTGGAACGAGTGCGGTTGCGGCTGGGGTTGCCGGAATGGGTGCGATTCCCGGTGCGAAGTGACCGAAACAGACTGTGAGTGACCGAAACAGACATTCGGTCACTCTGAGTGACCGAATGAGTCGTTCGGTCGACCCGGTACACCCCGAAACGCCGAACGGCGCACCCAGCCACCCGTGAGGTGACCGAATACGCCGTTCGCTCCGGCCGAAACCGGGTGAAACTGCCTAGATCTACTCGCCGACGCCCGCGAAGGCCTCGTCGATGATTTCGAGTTGCTCGACAGCGTGCACCTTGCTCGAACCCGACGACGGTGCAGACATCGCACGACGCGACACGCGCTTGATGTTGCTCAGCACGTCGGGCATGAGCTCCGGGAATGCCAGGCCGAAGAACGGCCACGCACCCTGGTTTGCCGGCTCCTCCTGGACCCAGCGGAACTCGGTGGCGTTCGGGTAGCTGTTGATCGCCTCGGTGATCCGACGGGTCGGAACCGGGTACAGCTGCTCGATGCGCACGATGGCGACGTCTTCGCGGTTGTCCTTCTGCTTGCGGGCGAGAAGCTCGTAGTAGAGCTTGCCGCTCACCATCAGGACGCGCTTGACCTTGCTGCGATCACCGGTGCCGGTGTCGTAGGTCGGTTCGTCGAACACCGAGTGGAACTTGCCGTCGGTGAAGTCCTCGATGTTGGACACCGCGGCCTTGTTGCGGAGCATCGACTTCGGGGTGAAGACGATGAGCGGGCGACGAATTCCATCGCGTGCGTGACGACGCAGCAGGTGGAAGTAGTTCGCCGGCGTCGACGGAACGGAGACGGTCATCGAGCCCTCGGCGCACAGCGTCAGGAAGCGCTCGATGCGGCCCGACGTGTGGTCCGGTCCCTGGCCCTCGTGGCCGTGCGGCAGCAGCAGAACGACGTCGGAGAGCTGACCCCACTTGGCCTCACCGGAACTGATGAACTCGTCGATGATGGACTGAGCGCCGTTGACGAAGTCGCCGAACTGCGCTTCCCACAACACGAGTGCGTCCGGGTTGCCCACGGAGTAGCCGTATTCGAATCCGACAGCCGCGAACTCGCTGAGCGCGGAGTCGTACACCATGAACTTGCCGGGGTTCTCGCTGCCGATGTTGTGCAGCGGGGTGTACTCGGCGCCCGTCTTGCGGTCGATGATGACCGAATGGCGCTGGGTGAACGTGCCGCGACGGGTGTCCTGGCCCGAGAAACGAATATTGCGTCCCTCGTCCACGAGCGACCCGAGTGCGAGCAGCTCGCCGAACGCCCAGTCGACCTTGCCCTCGTACGCCATCTCGCGGCGCTTCTCGAGGACCGGCTTGACGCGCGGGTGCACGTTGAAGCCGTCGGGAACCTCGAGGAAGGCGTCGCCGATGCGATGCAGGATCGACTTGTCGACTGCCGTTGTGAGCTTGGCAGGCAACTGCTGATCGAGCTCGACGGACTCGCTGGGCTCGGGGGTGTACTTTTCGAGCTCGCGAACCTCGTTGAATACGCGTTCGAGCTGGCCCTGGTAGTCGCGAAGTGCGTCCTCTGCCTCTTTCAGGGAGATGTCGCCGCGACCGATGAGGGATTCGGTGTAGCTCTTGCGGACGCTGCGCTTGGTGTCGATGACGTCGTACATCGCCGGCTGCGTCATCGAGGGGTCGTCGCCCTCGTTGTGTCCACGCCTGCGGTAGCAGATCATGTCGATGACGACGTCCTTGTTGAACTTCTCGCGGAAGTCGACTGCGAGCTGTGCGACGCGCACACATGCTTCCGGGTCGTCACCGTTGACGTGGAAGATCGGCGCACCGATCATCTTGGCGACGTCGGTGCAGTACTCGGACGAGCGCGAGTGCTCGGGTGCGGTTGTGAAGCCGACCTGATTGTTGACGACGATGTGCACGGTGCCACCGGTGCGGTAACCGCGCAGCAGTGCAAGGTTCAGCGTTTCCGCGACGACGCCCTGGCCTGCGAATGCCGCATCACCGTGGAGCATCAGCGGTAGGACGGAGAATCCGCCTTCGCCGGCACCCTTGTCGAGCAGATCCTGCTTCGCGCGAACGAGTCCCTCGAGGACCGGGTCGACGGCCTCGAGGTGGGACGGGTTGGCGGTCAGCGAGACTGCGATGTCGTTCTCGCCGAACATCTGGATGTACGTGCCCTCGGCGCCGAGGTGGTACTTCACGTCGCCGGAGCCGTGAGCGGCAGCCGGGTTCATGTTGCCCTCGAACTCGGTGAAGATCTTCGAGTACGGCTTGCCGACGATGTTGGCCAGCACGTTCAGACGGCCACGGTGAGGCATACCGATGACGACCTCGTCGAGCGAATGCTCGGCACTCTGGTCGATGACGGCATCCATCATCGGGATGACCGACTCGGCACCTTCGAGCGAGAAGCGCTTCTGACCGACGTACTTGGTCTGCAGGAAGGTCTCGAACGCTTCTGCGGCGTTGAGCTTGCTCAGAATGTACTTCTGCTGTGCCACAGTCGGTTTGACGTGGGTGGCCTCGACGCGTTCCTGCAGCCAAGCGACCTGATCGGTCTCGAGGATGTGGGTGTACTCGACGCCGACGTGGCGGCAGTAGGAGTCACGTAGGACGCTGAGTACGTCGCGCAGACGCATCTTGTCCTTGCCGTGGAATCCGCCGACCTTGAATTCGCGGTCGAGGTCCCAGAGCGTCAGGTCGTGGCTGATCACGTCGAGATCCGGATGCATCCGGAACTTGTCCTTCGTGAACTGCAATGGATCCGTGTCGGCCATGAGGTGGCCGCGGTTGCGATACGCCGCGATGAGCTCGAGCACACGGGTGTTCTTGTCGACCGTGCCCTCGGGCAGATCCTTGCGCCAGCGGATCGGCTCGTACGGGATCTTGAGCGAGTGGAAGATCTCGTCGTAGAACTCGTCCGAGATCAGCAGGTTGTGGATCGTGCGAAGGAAGTCGCCCGACTCGGCACCCTGGATGATGCGGTGGTCGTACGTCGAGGTCAGCGTCATGAGCTTGCCGACGCCCAGTTCGGCGAGACGTTCGTCGCTCGCACCCTGGAACTCGGCCGGGTACTCCATGGCGCCGGCACCGATGATGGCGCCCTGACCGTTCATCAGGCGCGGGACCGAGTGCACGGTTCCGATTCCGCCGGGGTTGGTCAGCGAGAGCGTGACGCCCTGGAAGTCCTCACCGGTGAGCTTGCCGTCGCGAGCGCGACGCACGATGTCCTCGTACGCGTTGTAGAACTGCGTGAACGAGAACTCCTGCGTGTTCTTGATGGCGGCGACGACGAGATTGCGGCTGCCGTCCTTGCCCTTCAAATCGATTGCCAGACCGAGGTTGGTGGCAGCCGGCGTGACCGCGTTCGGCTTGCCGTCGATCTCGGCGAAATGGCGGTTCATGTTCGGGAACGCCTTGACGGCCTGCACGATGGCGTAGCCGAGCAGGTGCGTGAACGAGATCTTGCCGCCCCGCGTACGAGCGAGGTGGTTGTTGATCACCAGGCGGTTGTCGACCATGAGCTTGGCCGGAATTGCGCGGACGCTGGTCGCAGTCGGGATCTGCAACGACGCCGACATGTTCTTCGCAACGGCCGCAGCAGCACCACGGAGGACCTTGGACGATTCCTCTGCGGCAGCGGCAGCGGCAGCGGGCTTCGCAGCGGATGCGGACGGGTTGGCTCCCGCAGCCTTCGACGTAGCGGGCTTCGCGGTCGGCGCAGGCTTCTCGGCAGCGGCCTTCGGTGCCTCGGCCTCGGCCGCAGGCTTTGCAGCGGTCTTCGGCTCAGCCTTGGCGGCGGTCTTCGGCTCGGCCTTGGGTGCGGCTGCCTTGGGCGCGGCGCTCTTGGGCTCAGCGGTCTTGGGTGAGGACTTGCCGTTGGCGGCGGGCGCACTTCCGTTCGGAACTGATGCGGTCTCGTCACCCGCCGGCGCGTCCGGGTCGTAATCGGTGAGGAATTCGTGCCAGCTGGCGTCGACCGAGGACGGGTCGTCCTTGAATCGCTGGTACATCTCGTCGACCAGCCATTGATTTTGTCCGAATTGGGTAGTGGAGCTGCTGCTCACGGCAGTAGTTCGCCTCGATTCTTCTCTTCGTTCCCGATGAAACGCGCGTACACCCCCAGGCTAGACCTCATTGAGGTAGAGCGAACGTCCGGGACGTAGCTGTGGTATGTACTCGCGAGTAACTTTTCAACTGGTACTGACGACTCCTTGGTATATCGAATTATCGCTGCCGGATGTTTCGGCCGCATCCCACAAGCGCGCATAGAAGCCTCCGCGCGCTCTCAGGTCATCGTGCTTGCCGGTCTCGACTACGCGTCCGTGGTCGACGACGACGACCAGATCGGCAGTGGCTGCAGTAGCGAGTCGGTGGGCGACGACCACGGCGGTGCGTGTGCGGAGTACACGTCGACTCGCGTCGAGGACCGTCCTCTCGGTGGCTGGATCGAGAGTTGCGGTGGCCTCGTCCAGGAGCAGCACATCGGGGTCGACCAATTCGGCTCTGGCCAGCGCGATCAGCTGACGTTGGCCAGCCGACAGCCCCTGCCCGCGTTCGCCGACAGGCTGTCTCATGCCACCGCGAAGGGCGGCAATGGTGTCCAGAGCGCCGACGGCTCGCGCTGCGTTCTCGATCTCCGTACGCGACGCGTCCGGCTTGCCGAACGCAATGTTCGACGCGACGTCGCCGGTGAAAAGATGGGCTTCCTGCGGCACGACGCCCAGTCTGTGTCGGTACTCCGAGAGCGTGTAGTCCCGGAGATCGGTGCCGTCGACGCGAACCGATCCGGTCGTCGGATCGTAGAACCGTGCGAGCAGTTTCACGACTGTGGACTTGCCTGCTCCGGTCTGACCGACGAGCGCGACGGTGGCGCCCTGGGGGATTGTGAGATTCACCTCAGTGAGCGCGTCGGTGTCGGATCCGGCATATCTGAAGCCCACATTGTCGAAGTGAAGGTCGCCTCGAAGGCCGCCGCCGGGGATAGCGGCGGCATCGGAATTGGAGGCGGCATCGATCGAACTCGGGGTTCGAAGCAGATCGCCGATTCGGCTGACTCCGACACGGGCCTGCTGGTATCCGTCGAACACCTGAGACAGCTGCTGGATCGGTCCGAACAACAGCCCGAGATACAGCACGAACGCCACGAGTGTGCCGGCCGAGGCGTTGCCGGTGGAGACCTGATGAGCCCCGACGAAGACGACCAACGCGAGGGCGAGATCGGACAGGAAAGTGATGAACGGGAAGAACACCGAGACGGCTCGCTGTGACCGCATGCGACTGACGCGGTAGCGGTCGGCTCGCTGGGTGAACCGGTCTGCAGCGAACTGCTCGCGGCGATAGGCCTGCGCGGAGCGGAGACCGGCGATGTTCTCCTGGAAGTCGGCGTTGACGGCGGAAATCCGCTCCCGCGACTCGGAGTACGCCGCCGACGAGATCTTGCGGAAGACGAGGGTCGCGACGATCAAGGGCGGAACGACGGCTAGAGCGACGAGGCCGAGAGCGAAGTCCGTGATCAGCAGCGCAGCCGAGATCCCGAGCACGGTGATGAGGCTGACCACCGCAGTCGACGCACCGGTTTGAATGAACGTGGACAGCGCGTCGACGTCGGTCGTCATCCGGGTCATGATGCGGCCGGACAGCTCGCGTTCGTAGTAGTCGAGACCGAGTCGCTGGATGTGTGCGTAGCTTCTCACCCGGAGGCCGAACAGAACCCGCTCCCCGGCACGCGCGGTGATGGTGGTCGTCGCCGCGATGACGAACCAGCCCGCGACTGCGAGTGCGACGCCGATGGACGTGGCTGTCCACAGCGCGCCCGCATCGCCGCGCGAGACTCCGTCGTCGACTGCGAATCGGACGATGGACGGGAATGCGATCGAAGCGAGGGAGTCGAGAGCGAGGAGCACGACGACGGCGATCAGAAGTGTCCGGACGGGAGAGAGGAGGCGCGAGATTCGAAAATGTGGATCTGCCACGCGAAGGCTGGGCGACGAGGCCACCGGGTGCTCATCGGCCGGAGGCAGGGCTGCGACTGCTGCGCGCAGCCCCGGCGTCGAGACTGCGTTGCCCAGCGCCCCCGCGACGGGCCCGCCGCCGCCGGAGACCTGCGTACGCGTCGTCTGCGCATCCGTGGCCTCCTGGTCGGCGTCCGGCCACAGCGTGCCGGTACCACCGATGCTGCCGGTACCGGCAATGCTGGATGTGTCGTCGTGGTCGGATTCCGCTGAGCGCACGGGCGCGGAGGAGACCGATTCCTCGTCGACATCGGCTGCGAGAAGCTGCCGGAACAGCGGGCATCGCTCGTCGAGTTCGTCGACGGTCCCGATATCGATGATGCGGCCTTCGTCGAGCACTGCGACACGGTCGGCGAGGGACAGCGTCGACCGGCGGTGCGCGAGAACGACCGTCGTGCGGCGACGCAGGTGCTTGAGCGCGGTGAAGATCTTGGCTTCCGTTGCGGCGTCGACCGCAGATGTTGCGTCGTCGAGTATGAGTATTCGCGGATCGGTGAGCAGTGCCCGGGCAAGTGCGATGCGTTGGCGCTGACCGCCGGACAGCGTGAGCCCACGCTCGCCGACGATGGAGTCGTACCCCTCGGGCAATGCCTCGATGAACTCGGCGGCCTCCGCTAGCCCGGCGGCATCTCGGATCTCCTCTGCGGTGGCGTCGGGACGCCCGAGCGCGATGTTCGCGGCGATCGTGTCCGAGAACAGGAACGGTTCGTCGAAGACCAACCCGACTGCCTCACGCAATTGCTCGGCGCTCACACGATCGACGTCGAATCGCTGTCCGTCCGCGGTGAGCGCGACCGATCCGTCACGCGCGCTGTAGAAGCGGGGGAGAAGCAACGACAGCGCAGTTTTGCCGGCTCCCGCTCGTCCGACGATTGCCACACTTTCGCCCGCTGAGACGGTCAGGTCGAACGACTTCAAGACGTCGCGGTCGGGCTCGAAACCGAAGGTGACTCCGGCTAGGTCGATTCCGAGTGGGCCGTCGGGCAGCCGAGAAGGGTGTGTGGGTTCGGGAACCGACGGTTCGGTGTCGATGACCCCGTAGACACGCTCGACTGCGGCGCGCGACAGCTGCGCAAGGATGACGACGGACGACAGTGTTCGGGTAACCGCGGACAGCGTTGCGACGTAGGTGGCGAACGCGAGAAACGTGCCGATGGTGATGTGCCCCTGCATGGCGAGGTACCCGCCGAGCGCGATGACCCCGACCAATCCGAGTTGCGGTATTGCGGCCATCGACGGCGAGAATCGTGCGTTGATCTTGGCGGACCGCATCCGTTCCGCGAACAGTGTCCGTCCGAGTGACTCCAGTCTGTCGACTGCCCAGGATTCGCGGCCGAAGCCTTTGACGACGCGAACACCCGTCACCGTTTCTTCGACATGCTGAGCGAGATCGGCTGCCCGCTGCTGGGCGGACCAGGTTGCGGCATAAAGAGTGGGACGGATTCGGTACACCACCAACGACACCGCAGGCACGATGAGCAGGGCGACAAGGGTGAGAATCGGGGAAAGGTATGCCATCACGACCAGCGCGAGGACGAACTGCAACAGAGCGCCCGCTGCCAGTGGCACCATGGCGAGCAGGCCTTGCACCAGCTGCAGATCGGTGATGGACCGCGAGACCACCTGACCGGTGCGTATTTCGTCCTGGCGTCGCCCGTCGAGACGTTGCAGTGAGCCGAGCAACCCCAGCCGCAGATCGTGTTGCACGTCGATCGACAGCTTGCCCGCCAGAAGCCGCCGACCGTACTGGCACCCGAACCGCACGACGGCGAGGCCTGCGATGGCCGACGCGACCACTTTGATCGCACTGCTGTCGCCTGCACCTGCGTCGTCCACTGCGATCCGCGTCAGCAGAGGGAACGAAATGTCGATGGCGGCGGCGATCATGGTGACCACCAGCGCGCCCGCTGCCGTTCTGCGATGGATCCAGCACTGAGCTGCGAGTCGACGTATCCATCCCGTCGGGGGCTGCGCGCTACCGATTTTCGCCATCGAAACGAACGGTAGTCCGTGCTACCGACAGACCCTCAGTTGATGTCGCGCTCCCTCGTCCTGAGCCATCCGGTGGCGAGTGCGATCGCTGCCCACAGCGTCAGACTGATCGGTGCCCACGGCCAGGTCGTGAACCCGCCGGTGTCGTCCAAGTTTCCTGCCGCGGTGACCGCCATGGTCAGTGCAGCGGGGGTGACGTACCAGGCGCCCTCGATTCCGAGGCCCGACAGAATTCCCAGGGTGATCAGTTCGCCGACGGGGAACCAACCGACGATGATGATCGACGGCCATGTGGGCGAGCCGAAGAGGAGGCCGAGGCCCGAACCGATGATCGACCACAGGACGATGGCGAACAGGCCTGCAGCGACGTAGGACATCGTGTCTCCGGTCAAGGAGAACCGACCAGCTGTGAACAACAGCAGACACACGATGCTGACGATCGACACCACGAGTCCGTATCCGAGCGCGAACAGAGCAGTGACCAGAACTTTCGCACCGATGATTCGATCACGGCCGGATGTGGTGAGGAACGACGTGGTGATCGTGTCGTGTCGAAATTCGGTGCCGGCGTTGACCGCGGAGAACACTGCCGCGAACACCATGGCGAATCCGAGCGCAACGAAGAGGCCGGCGGCGATGATCCCGTCGACGTCCCCGCCGGTCAGCTCGTCCGCGCCGGTCGCGACCGCTGACGAGATCGCGCTTGCGCAAACACCGACGAACACGGGGGGTAGAGCCAGGGCCCACCAGAATTTGAGCGTGGTGACCTTGCGAATTTCGGATGTCAGGAGAGAGTTCATCGCCGGCCCCCGTCCCAGCTTGTCGGACCGGGCTGATCCGTCGACGGGCCGTAGCCCTGTGATGGTGAGCCCTGTGATGGTGAGCCCTGTGCCGGCGAGCCCTGCGGTGGCGGGTATCCCTGCGGGGGTTGGTAGCCCAGCGGTCGTTGGTAGGCAGAACTCGGCCCGTACCCCGGGGCGGGAGCGTATCCCGGGGGCGGTCCGTAACCCGGGGCAGTCGGATAGCCCGGGGCAGTCGGATAGCCGGGGGCAGTCGGATAGCCCGAGGGCGGCCCGTAGCCAGGCGATGGTGCAGCGAACTGGCCTGCCGTCATGGAAAGGAACACCTGCTCGAGATCGACGTGTTCGTGGGTGGTCCCGAACACGGTCACCGCGGCGTCTGTTGCGACGCTAGCGATGGTGTCGCCGTCACTGCCTGCGACGGCGAGTCGACCGTCGGGCAGAAACTGGGTGTTGGTGACGCCACGGGATGCCAGAGCCAAGGCGAGCGCCGCCGGATCGGACACCGTGACGAGAATTCGACTCGGCCTCGATGCGCGGAGCGTTTCGATGCTGCCCTGGTAGACGAGCGATCCGGCGCTGACGATCACCAGGTTGTCCACGGTCGCTTCGACCTCGCGGAGGAGGTGGCTCGAGATCAGGACGGTCCGACCGCTCGACGCGAAGGACTTCAAGAAGTCGCGCAACCAGGCGATGCCTTCGGGATCGAGTCCGTTGGCAGGCTCGTCGAGAACCAGGATCTCCGGATCGCCGAGCAGGGCGGTGGCCAATGCCAGCCGTTGCCGCATACCGAGGGAGAACGCGCCGACCTGGCGCCGCGCTGCATCCGCTAGTCCGACCAGGCGAAGTACGTCGTCCGCACGGGAATCGGGCACGCCGATCGCCGAGGCGAAGATGCCCAGATGGCCTACCGCGGTGCGCTTGGGGTGCAGGCTGCGTGAGTCCAGAACGGCGCCGACAGTCTTCGCTGGATTGGTCAGCGCGGAGAACGGCGCGCCCGCGACAAGGCCGATTCCCGCTGTCGGTTTCGACAAGCCCAAGATCAATCGCAGCGTGGTCGTCTTCCCCGAGCCATTCGGACCCAGGAACCCGGTGATGGACCCTCGTGGCACGGCGAAAGTCAGATCCGACACAGCTCGAATCGTTCCGAAGCTCTTGGTGAGGCCGTGCGTCTCGAGTGCGTTACCGCCGAAGCCGTACGTCATATGTGCGATTCCCCCGACCGATGAGATTGCCGTACCGGGCCGGATGATCCGGCCCGGTACGAGATTACGGGTTCTACGGTCGGTTCCGGTGTCACCTACCGGTGGAGAAACGCGGCTGCGACCTCTCGGTAGGTGCGCGACGGGTCGTCACCGTCGGGCAGGGAATGCAACGTCACATGGGATGCACCAGCAGTAATGTGCTCGCGGAGTCGTTCGGCGATGGCGTTGGCGTCACCGTGCGCCACCAGGGCGTCGATGAGTCGGTCGCTTCCCCCGTTTCCGATCTCGGAGTCGCTGTACCCCAACCGCTTCAAGTTGTTGGTGTAGTTGCGCAGCTGCAGATAAGGATTGTTCACCGGTGGTCGGCCGATTTCGCGAGCCTTCGCCGGGTCGGTCTCGAGGACGGCCTTGTGCTCGGGTGCGAGGATCTTGTCCAGACCGAGTATCTCGCGGGCCTCGGCGGTGTGCTCCGGCGTCGTCAAGTAGGTGTGCACCTGCGGTTCGGTCGGCTGCGAGCTTCAGCACCTTCGGCCCGAGGGCAGCGAGCACTCGCCTCGACGCGGGGACGCCGCCCTCGTCGAGAGCGTCCAGATATTCGACCAGGGCGTCGTACGGTTTCCGGTACTCCTGCGTCGCTTCGGGATGTCCGGCTCCGATGCCGAGGAGGAAGCGTCCGGGATGCTTCTTGTCGATGCGGTGGTACGACTCGGCTACCTCGGGTGCGGCTGCGGACCAGATGTTGACGATTCCGGTTGCGACGATGACGGATTCGGTGGCGTCGAGAACCTCTTCCACGGACGTCAGATCAGCCGGAGGCGATCCGCCCAGCCAGATCGTGCCGTAGCCCGAGGATTCGATCAGCCGCGCCAGCTCGGGCGGGATTCCCGAGAAATGACGCCAAATTCCGAGTGTGCCGGTCTCTGGTGTGTCGGTGCTCATACCTTCCCCCAACGCTCGATCATTGCTCGAGAATTCCGTCGATGGGGTCGGCGTCGATGATGCGCGTCTCGGGAAAGGCCCTTGGCGCCGGACCGAACGCTTCGCGCGCATTGCGAATGACGCCCTTGCCGATGACCCGGTTGCCCGCGCCGCCGATCACCGCCCCGATTCCTGCTGGAAGCAACTTGCCGAACAGCAGAGCGCTGCGTTTGGCGAGGTACTTCTGCACGAACTTCTTGACCAGTGACTTGTTCATGTTCGTCATCGCGCCGCCGGGGATGCGCGAGGTGATGAGCGGACCCCAGTTCTTCGCCGAACTACCGACGGTCTTCTGCACGATCTGCATTCCCGATTCACCCAGCGCCACGGACAGCACGAGTGCCCGCCGCTGCTGATGATCGTGGACCGGTATGCCGTGAACCGATGCGACGGACAGGGTCAGTAGTGCCGAGGACTCGATGAAGAACGCGGTTTCTGCGCCGACCGCCGCAATCGACGCGATCGTTCCGACGCCGGGGACCGCTGCCGCGCCGCCGACGGCGCTGCCGCTGCCTGTCACGGCGAGAAGAAATCTGTTTTCGAGACGTTCGATCAATTGGGCGGGGGTGTCGTCCGGGTGCGCCCGACGCATGTAGCCGACGTACTTTTCGACGGCCGGTCCCTGCAGGCGGCTGGCGTTGTCGAGGATCTTGACGAGCGCGCTTTCGAGCCGCCCGCCCTCCTTGATCACGTCGACCTTGTCGTCCTTGCTCTTCGCCATTCGTGCTCCGCTCGCGTTCGATGTTTCCTCGCCAGGGCTGGTACCCGTTCGCCTACGGTTCTACCCTGCGTAGATGACCGGGGTCTCGGACGGCGCACAACGACCTCCCACGGCACGGCTGCGGCCCTACGTGGCGTCGTACGACGGGTATCGACTGAAAGGCTTCGAGGCGGGCACCCACGTCGGTATGCCGAGTCCCAATTTGACGGTGATCCTGTCGATCGACTCGAAGCTCGAGATCGCGAATTCACCTCATCAGGGTTCGTGCACGTTCGAAACTCTGGCAAGCGGAATCTCGACCGAACCGGTGACGATCGCACACGACGGCAGCCAGCACGGCATTCAGCTGTCGTTGACTCCTGCCGGTGCTCGGGCTCTGTTCGGTGTTCCGACGTCGGCGCTGGGGGAGTGGATGGTGGATCTGTCGGAGGTGCTGCCCGGTGCGCGGGAGCTGACGGACCGGATCGGCGCCGAGGATTCGTGGGACGCCAGGTTCGACATCGTCGACGAGATCCTGTGTCGCTCGCTGAAGGAGAGCGAGATCGATCCGACGTTGGCGCAGGCGTGGACTCTGCTGGTGGGATCCCACGGCCGAGAACGGGTCGGTGACGTGGCGTCGAGCATCGGTTGGAGCCGCAGGCATCTCGTCAACCGGTTCACCGCCGAGTTCGGGGTCGGCCCGAAGGACTCGGCGCGCATTGCCCGATTCGACCGCTCGCACCAGTTTCTGCGACGACCTGAGATACCGCCTCTCGCCGACGTCGCCGCTCGGTGTGGGTACTACGACCAGGCCCATATGGCTCGGGAGTGGCGTGACCTAGCGGGTCTGTCGCCGTCGCGGTGGCGTCGGGAAGAGGAGTTCGCATTCGTCCAAGACGCCGACGAGCGAGGCGAGCAGGATTGCCTACATGACTGATACAGCGAACAGCGTGTGGCCTTGCTTCCGATACGACGACGCCCGCGCAGCCATCCGTTTTCTCGTCGACGTACTCGGATTCACCGAAGCCGCTGTCTACGGAGAGGGGGAACAGGTCGAGCACGCCGAACTCCGTTGGCCCGAGGGCGGCGGGGTCATGCTCGGCAGCGTAAGGCCCGACAGTGCGATCGCCGGGCTGCCCGCGGGGGTGGGGTCGGCTTACGTCGTCACCGGTGACCCCGCCGCGATCCACGACCGCGTGGTGGCCGCTGGAGGCGCCGTCACTCAGGAATTACGCGAGGAGGACTACGGAAGCCGCGGCTTCACCTGCCGCGACCCCGAAGGTGTCTTCTGGAGCTTCGGAACCTACGCCGGCACCCAGTGATCGGCGGGCACGATCTCCTCGTCCTTCGGCGGCGGCGGCGGAGTGCCGTCGCCGAACGGACGGCCGCCGAGTGACTCGCGGCCGTGTGGCGCAAGCCAGCCGTGCAGGTCGGGACCCTTGGGCACGATCCCGGTGGGATTGATGTCGGTGTGTACCACGTAGTAATGCCGTTTGATGTGGTCGAAGTCGACGGTATCGCCGAAGCCCGGTGTCTGGAACAAGTCGCGCGCGTAGTTCCACAGCACCGGTATCTCGCTCAGCTTGGTGCGATTGCACTTGAAGTGACCGTGGTAGACGGCATCGAAACGCACGAGCGTGGTGAACAGGCGCACGTCGGCTTCGGTGATGGTGTCACCCACCAGGTAGCGCTGCTCGCTCAGGCGTCCGGTAAGCCAGTCCAGTGCGGTGAACAATCTGTCGTACGCCTTGTCGTAGGCGTCCTGGGATCCGGCGAATCCGCAGCGGTAGACACCGTTGTTGACCTCGGTGAACACCCGGTGCGCCACGTCGTCGATTTCGCTTCGGAGGGCTTCCGGATACAGGTCGGGTGCGCCCTCGCGGTGGTACTGCGTCCACTCCGTCGAGAAGTCGAGCGTCATCTGCGGGTAGTCGTTGGTGACCACCTGCCCCGTCTCGATCTCGACGATTGCAGGCACGGTGATGCCGCGCGGGTAGTTGGGGAAGCGCGCGAAATACGCGTCCTGCAGCCGTTCGATCTTCAGCACCGGGTCGATCCCGCCGGGTTCCTCGTCGAAGTTCCAGCTCCGCGGATCGTGGGTCGGCCCTGGAATCCCCAGCGACAGAGCGTCCTCCAAACCGAGAAGCCGCCTGACGATGATCGACCGATGCGCCCACGGGCAGGCACGCGCGGCAATCAACCGATAGCGACCTGGCTCGACGGCATAACCGTCGCGACCGTCAGCGGTCACGCGCGTCTCGATGTAGTTGGTGTCGCGCGTGAATTCCTTGCCGTTCTCGACGTAGCTCATACCTTCAACCTACTTATGTCGAGATGTCCACTGTGACGAACACGCCCCATTCTTCGTATCCGAGACGCGAGGCGAGTCGCCTCGCCGTCGTGTTCTCCGCGTTCGTGCGCCACTGCGGAATCATGCCCTCGTCGAATGCGTCGTTGGTGACGAGACGGGCAACGACCTGTCCGTTCCCCTGCCGTCGGGCTGCGGGTGCGGTCAGTACACCGACGTCCGCGAGCACGCCTTCCCATTCCAGATAGGCCGCGCCGGACAGCGGCGGCGCGGTGTCGGCCGGTTCGTTGTCGCTGAGAAGGGTGAACCAGGAACGCTTTCGGGTCAGCTCGGCCGCGAGGACGTCATCAGGCGCGCACAGAGCTTCGAGGGCGAGGACATGGTCGAGGTCGTGCGAAATCAACGGATCGTGTCGGTCGAGGGTGGTGCCGATGTCGCCCGCGAACGACAGAATCACCGGCCCGTGGCCGCGTCCCTGCAGCTTTTCGGCCAAGAACCCGCGACGAGACAGTTCGTCGTCCGTGTGTTGTGCCGCGGAGGCAACTGCTTCCTCGGGCCCGATGAGCACGGACGCACCGCCGAGTTGAACGAATGTGACCGAAGTCTCACTAGGCCTGACTTCGATATATCGGCCGAATGGGGTCAGGGCAGAATCCTGCAGGCCAAGGCGTCTCGACCACGCCAGGCGAATGATGTCGTGATGATGTGAATCCACCGGATAGACGCTATCGCGCCGTCTGTGGAACCAACCTGAAAAATTTTTTTGCCCCTGCTGTTTCGCTGAGGCGTGATCAATGGCAGTATCGCAAATGAGATTAGTGCTTCGACGTGAAGAGCTAGCTCGCTTACAGAAGGTTTACAGTATGACGCAGGGCAGTGTTAAGTGGTTCAACGGCGAAAAGGGCTTCGGCTTCATCGAGCAGGACGGTGGCGGACCTGACGTGTTCGTTCACTACTCGGAGATCCAGGGAACTGGCTTCAAGTCGCTCGACGAGGGTCAGCGCGTGGAGTTCGAGGTCGGCCAGGGCCAGAAGGGCCCCCAGGCCACAGGCGTTCGCGCTATCTGATCCCCTAAAGGATCGCCACCCGAAATTGCTGACGGCTTAATGCTGTCTTCAGTTCAGGTACTGAAAAGGCCGGATACACGGAGTTCGCTCCGAGTGTCCGGCCTTTTTGTGCTTCCGCCACCCGTGCGCGCGTAGTTGGCACCGGCGGGATCTACGCGCTCACAGGCATGCGCTAATATTCCAACTGGAATAATTCAGTTGGGAGATCTTGATGGCGGGGAAAACTTTGACGCCGCTCGGGATCGCAGTGCTTGCGCTGCTCAACGAGGGGCCGATGCATCCGTACGAGATGTATCAACTGTTGATGTCGCGAAAAGAAGACCGAATCGTCAAAGTGCGACCCGGTTCGCTGTATCACGCCGTCGACAGGCTCGTCGAGAACGACTTGGTGCGCGAAGTCGGCACAGAACGGGAAGGCAACCGGCCCGAGCGGACAACGTACGAGGTCACCGACTCCGGGCGTGACGCGTTGGCGGCAAGAATCTCGGAGATCGTCGCGGAGCCGATACCGGAATATCCACAGTTCGTACTCGCACTGTCGGAGATTCACAATATCGATGCCGTGCACGCTGTCTCGTGCGTGCGCAGGCGAATCCGACACAAATTGACTGAGGACGCCGAGCTGGCGGTGATCGAGAGCGCCGTCACCGCGCGGGCGGTCCCGTCGATCTTCTACGTCGGGCTGAGATTCATGCGGGCCATGATCGCCGGCGAGATCGCGTGGCTCGAGAAATTCGTCGACGACATCGAGACGGGCCGAATTCCCTGGCTTACCGAGGACATGGCATCCGAGATGGCAGCCCGACGCGCAGGACACACATCGAACAATGGGGGAGACCTGTGCAAACCGAAGTAGTCGTGCCCGATACCGAGATCAAACCGTGGCCCGCCCTGTGGGCGCTGTGTCTCGGCTTCTTCATGATCCTCGTGGACACGACGATCGTCGCGGTTGCTCAGCCTGCAATTCTGGAGGGCTTGAACACCGATATCAACAACGTCATCTGGGTCACCAGTGCGTATCTGTTGGCTTATGCCGTGCCACTTCTCGTGACCGGACGCCTCGGTGACCGATTCGGTCCGCGGAATCTCTACATTGCAGGCTTGGTCGTGTTCACATTGGCTTCGGCGTGGTGTGGTCTGTCCGGCTCGATCGAAATGCTGATCGCAGCCCGCGCCGTGCAAGGCGTCGGAGCTGCGATGATCACCCCGCAGACCATGGCCGTCATCACCCGCGTGTTCCCGGCGGACAAGCGTGGAACGGCGATGGGTGCATGGGGCGCCGTCGCCGGCGTCGCCACTCTCGTCGGGCCCATCCTCGGCGGAGTGCTCGTCGATTCACTCGGCTGGGAATGGATTTTCTTCATCAACCTGCCCGTCGGTGTCGTCGCTATAGTGTTGGCGCTCAAGTTCGTTCCGGTGTTGCCGACGAACGAGCACAAGTTCGACCTCCTGGGCGTCGCGCTGAGCGGTATCGGCTTGTTCTGCATCGTGTTCGGAATTCAGGAGGGCCAAAAGTTCGACTGGGATGGACGTGTCTGGTCGCTGATCGTGGCGGGAATCGTCATCTTCGCGGCGTTCGTCTACTGGCAAGCGAAGAACAGGAACGAGCCGCTGGTTCCGCTCGCCCTGTTCCGCGATCGCAACTTCTCTTTGTCCAACATCGGTATCGCCGCAATGGGATTCGCGATGTCGGGCATGATGCTACCGATCATGTTCTACGCCCAGAGCGTTACCGGGCTCAGTCCGACGCGCTCGGCCCTGCTGTTCGTACCGATGGCAGTGCTGACCGGGGCATTGGCTCCGAATGTGGGCAAGCTCGTCGACCGAATGCATCCGCGCTACATCGCCGGTAGTGGCCTGTTCTTGCTCGCAATCGCGCTACTGGCCTTTGCCGCGCTCATGACGCCGACCACCGCGATCTGGAAGCTCCTGCTTCCCGTTGCGCTGATGGGCGTCGCCAATGCCATGATCTGGTCTCCGTTGGCGGCCACTGCAACTCGCAACCTGCCGATGAGTCAGGCGGGTGCTGGCGCCGGCATCTACAACACGACCCGCATGATCGGGTCCGTACTCCGTAGTGCCGGAATCGGCGCGCTCATTCAGTCGCGCTTGGCAGTGGAGATCCCCGGGTCCGACGCGGCAGGTGCCAACGAATTCAGTGGGCGCGTACCGGAAATGCTGCGCGACGGTTTCACGTCGGCGATGGCTCAGTCCCTGGTGCTGCCCGCGATCGTGTTGCTGATCGGGATGGTGGCCGTCTCGTTCTACGCCAGGCCCGCGTTCGAATAGATCCACGCACGTGAACGGAAATGCACAGCCCGCTGTGTATTTCCGTTCACGTGCGCCGAAGGCGCCTACAGCCCCAGATCCCGGCCGATGAGTTCCTTCATGATTTCGTTCGACCCTGCCCAGATCTTGGTGACGCGAGCGTCTTTCCACGCGCGGGCGGCGCGGTATTCGTTCATGAAGCCGTAGCCGCCGTGCAGCTGGACGCAGTGGTCGAGAATCTCGTTCTGCACCTGCGAACTCCACCATTTCGCCTTGGCGGCATCGATCGCCGTGAGTTCACCTTTGCCGTGGGCGACGATGCAGTTGTCGATGTATGCCTGTGCCACATCCAGTTTGGTGACCAGCTCGGCGATCAGGAATTTGTTCCACTGCAGCGACCCGATCTGCTGACCGAACGCCTTGCGATCCTTGGCGTACTGGATCGTGTCCTCGAGAATCGGGCGAACATGTCCGAGGTTCGCTACCGAACAACTGATCCGTTCCTGGGGGAGCAGTTGCATCATGTGGATGAAGCCGCCGTCGAACTCACCGATCATGTTGGATGCAGGCACGCGAACGTTCTCGAAGAAGAGTTCGGCGGTGTCGGATTCGGGCTGACCCACCTTGTCGAGCTTGCGTCCTCGCGAGAATCCTTCGGTGCCGTTCTCCACGGCGAAGAGCGTGATGCCCTTGGCCTTCTTCTCCGGCGTGGTGCGCGTGGCCACGATGACGAGGTCGGCACTGTTTCCGTTGGTGATGAACGTCTTCGAACCGTTGATGATGAAGTCGTCGCCGTCTTTGACAGCCGTGGTCTTCAGCGCGGCAAGATCGGATCCGCCGGACGGCTCGGTCATCGCGATCGCCGTCAGGATCTCGCCGCTGCAGAACCCGGGCAGCCAGCGCTTCTTCTGCTCCTCGGTGGTCAGTTTCACCAGATACGGCGCCACGATGTCGTAGTGAATACCGAAGCACGACGCCACTGCCGCACTCGAGCGAGACAGTTCCTCACCGAGTACCGCGTTGAAACGGTAGTCGTCGGCGCCGCTGCCGCCGTACTCTTCGGGAACCTCGAGCCCGAGGAAGCCGTTCCTGCCTGCTTCTAGCCAGATGTCGCGATCGATGAAGCGTTGCTCGACGAGCTTCTCTTCACGGGGAGTGATCGTGCGGGTGACGAATTCGCGGACGGATGCGCGGAACGCGTCGTGGTCCTCGTCGAACAAGCTGCGCTTCATGTGTGTTCCTCCAGATAACGGTAATCCAGTGCGCACAATACTCGCCGGTAACAAGGTCCTTCGCAGCGTATGGCACTCTGGCAGTCATGGCTGACCAACCCACCTCCCTCGTCAGGTACACCTCGGATGCAGGCGCAGAGGTCGCGGTGCTGACCTTCGACCACGGCCCGCTCAATCTCTTCGATCAGGCCATGTTCGATTCGGTGGCGAAGGACGTGGCCGATCTCACCGCTAATCCGCCCAGGGCAGTGCTGCTGAGGGCCGAGGGCAAGGTCAACTCAGCAGGCGTCGACGTGCACGTCTTCGACGGTCTCAGCGCACAGCAGGGTGCCGACCTCTGGCGGCAGCTGTTCGCCGATATCGCCCACCCGCTCGAGGCGCTTCCGTGCCCCGTCGTCTACGCCGCCCACGGGCTCACCTTGACGGCCGCATTCGAGATCTCGCTGGCGTGCGACATCATTCTCGCGAGCCCGAAAGCGAAATTCGGACTCGTCGAAACCGTCGTCGGGCTTACCCCGTCGATGGGTGGTCCGCAGCGCCTTGCCGAGCGGGCCGGCTCGGGTCGTGCACGCGAACTCGTCATGACGGGAGACCTGTACGACGCGCAGACGATGAAGGAGTGGGGCGTCGTGGGTCAAATCCACGACGACGTCGACGCCTCTGCCCGTGCCCTGGTCGAGCGGTTGGCCTCCGGTCCGACGGTGGCTCACGCTGCCACCAAAAAGATTGTGGCAGCGTGGCGTTCGGGCGGTATTGCTCATGCGGACGAGATCACGTCCGAGGTGTCGGGGGCGTTGTTCGAGACCGAGGATCTTCGCGGAGCGGTGCAGAGTTTCCTCGTCGACGGCCCGGGGAAGGCGACGTACACGGGTCGTTGATGGTAAGTCCTTCCGTGTAGCCGAGGTGCCGGATGGGATCATGGGTGCTATGGCATCGGTGAACGCTCCCAAGTGGAGTCGGTTGGAGCCGGACGAGCGCCGGACGCAGATTCTGGCGAGCGCTGTTCGGTTGTTCGGCGACAAGCCGTATGCCGAGGTTTCGATGGCCGATGTCGCGGCGTCGGCTGGTGTCGCGCGGGGTCTGGTCAATCACTATGTCGGTAGCAAGCGCGATCTCTACCTCGAATGTGTTCGGTTTCTGGTGACGGTTCCGCCGATCGAGGATGTGCATCTGCCGGCTGGTTCGCTTCAGGAGCGTGCACGGGGAAGCGTGCACTGGCTGGTCGGAGTGATCGAGACGCACGGGAGGGCGTGGGTCTCGATGTCGAGCGGATCCGGTGTGGACGAGCAGGTTGCTCGAATACTGGACGAGGCCGACGATCTCGCGGCAGAGCGAGTGTTGCATGCGACGGCGTTCGACGGTGCCGATCCGGTGCTGGCGGCGTCGGTGGTTCGCGCGTTCGGCGGCATGGTGAAGGCGGCGGGGCGTGAGTGGCTGGTGCGGGAGACGCTCGATCGTGAACAGGTCGAGGCCCTGCTGACCGATGTTCTGGTCACCGTGCTCGGGACTGCGCGCTCCCTCTAGCGCGGGTTATGCCTCGGCCAGCATCGGGACGATGTTTCGGTGGGCGAAGGCGAGCAGGTCGTCGTAGGTGTCCAGGGCAGCGCCCGCCGAAGGCGTCAAGAGGATCGAATGGACGACCCGGACGACGATTTCGGGTCCGTCCGGAATGGCGAAGGCCGTCGACGGTGACGCACCGTGTGCGATGTGGGTTGCGGCCAAAATCGCGGGGGCGAGCAGGCCGGACGCGTTGACGGTCAGTTCTTCCAGGACTACCGGATTCTCCGAGTCGAACATCTTCAGCAGTACCGGATTGGTGCGCACGGAGTCGACTGTTGCTGCGAATCCATGTGCGACACCGTCGGCGAGGGAGGGCTGCTCCGACGCAGCTGCCGACACCGACTGGAGAAGCCGTCTCGCCTCGCGCGCCATGACGGCCTGGACCAGTTCGTCCTTCGATCCGATACGGCGGTAGACGGTCACTCGGTTTATGCGTGCTCGTTTCGCGACGTCGCCGATGGTGGTCCTGGCGATGCCGACTTCACCGAAGAGCTCGAACGCCGCGTCGAGAATTGGTCCGTCGACTCCGTCGGGGTGCATCGCACGATCCTAACGGTCACCTGAATGCAACATTGCAACACTTACTGTTGCTGTGTAACACTTGACTGACTGGAAGTGGTCACGTGCACAGGAACGGAGAACGGATGCCTCGCAATTCAGGGGTCGATTCGAACGATATGTACGACGACGAGTCCTATGCGATCGTCGCGCGCGCCGTGCGGTTCGACTGGTCGAATGTTCCTCTGCAGTACATCCCCGGCGACTGGTACGCGACGCACTTCTGGAATGTGATGCACCTGGTACTGCCCGAGGGCGAGCGGGCCATGGCCGACGTGTTCGCCCGGGCGCTCCCGTCGATCGACGACCGCAGGTTGCACGAAGAGGTCGTCGGATTCGTCGGCCAAGAGGCCACGCATGCGTCCTCGCACGAAAGCTTCCGTGACTATCTCGTCGCACACGGAGTCGATATCGAGCCCATCCTGCGCCGCATCCGTTTCGCGGTGGGCGTGGTCTTCGGTGATCATGGGCTGACCGGGCGCGCCGGCCGGGTGTGGCTACATGAGCGTCTCGGAATCTACGCCGCTGCAGAACATTTCACTGCCGTCGTCGGTGAATGGCTGCTCGACAACACCGAGTTCGACCGGCTGGGCGTCGATCCGACGATGCTGGATCTGCTGCGCTGGCACGGCGCCGAGGAACTCGAGCATCGTAACGTTGCTTTCGACGCTTACCAGTACGTGGACGGCGGCGGTTTCCGGCGCGCCCGAACCGCTGTCGTAGCCAGTGCAGGGCTTGCGGTGCTGTGGTTCAGCACGGCCGCGTACCTGTACCGCAATCCTGTTGCCACACCACGTACGACGCGTTTTCGCGGTATCCGGATGCCGTGGCCGCTCGCCTTCGCCAGGGCGTCGCACAAACATCTCATTCCAGGCCTGTCCTTTCTCTTCGTGCAGCTCGCCCTGTACGTACGGCCCGGTTTTCACCCCTCCGACATGGGAGACATCGACAAGGCCGTGCACTACCTGGCGACCTCGCCTGCAGCGCTGGCGGCCCAGTGACTGCCGGTGTCGGTCTACGTGCCATCGGCGCCGCGTCCCGCGTCTACGCCAAGCTGGTTGCCGAGTCGACCGTCGTGACAGCGCTGTCTCCGGCCCGTCCGCGTCGTCACGTCGGGTACGAGTTCGATGCGATCGTCGACGGCATCGCCGACGAGGCGGTGGACGTCAAGTCGTTTCTGCTGCGCCGCACAGAGAATCGTCCACTACCGACATGGCTTCCCGGCGCACACATCGATGTGACCACTCCGTCGGGTGCACTTCGGCAGTATTCGCTTGCCGGTCGTCCCGACGGCGGTGCCCACTACCGTATCGCCGTCCGAAGAATCCTCGGCGGCAGTGTGTCCGAGGAGATGCACAACCTTTCCGGTGGAGAAGTTCTGCGAATCCGCGGACCGCGCAATGCTTTTCCGTTGGCTCGGGCGAGACGGTACTTCTTTGTGGCCGCGGGCATCGGCATCACACCGATCCGAGCGATGATCGAGCGTGCGGCCGAGGACGGGGCCGAATGGTCGTTGTACTACCGCGGTCGAACCAGGGAGAGCCTGCCGTTCCTCGCGGAACTCGAACAGCTGGCGCAGCGATCGGACAGCCGCATCATCGTCGAGACCGACGACGTCGACGGCCTTGCGTCCGCCGCCGACATCGTGGGATACGCGCGGGAGGGCAGCGCGATGTACGTGTGTGGACCGGCGCCTCTGTCCTCGGCGCTCCGCGGTGAAGCGATGCGGCAGGGAAACGTCCGGGAGTTCCACACCGAACTGTTCACTCCTGCAGCGGTGGTGGACGGAATGCCGTTCACGATGCACCTGAGTCGTTCCGGCGAGACAGTCGCCGTCGGCGCGCAGGAAACCGCGTTGGCCGCCCTTCGTCGGACGAGACCGGATCAGCCGTATTCGTGCCGACAGGGTTTCTGCGGCGCCTGCGTCGTCGGTCTGGTCGCGGGGCGAGTCGAGCACCGCGATCGTGTGCTCGGCGACGAGGACCGAAACTCCTCGATTGCGATCTGTGTCTCGCGCGCAGCCGCCGACGGCGACGTTCTCGTACTCGATCTGTAGAAGGAGCACCTTATCCATGGCTGCAACGCAAGTACCCCGGATAGACGTCGCCATCATCGGAGCGGGATTCGGCGGACTCGGCGCCGCGATCCGCCTCGAACAAGAAGGGCGAGCAGACTTCCTGATCTTCGAGCGCGACGACGCAGTAGGCGGGACGTGGCACGTCAACACCTATCCCGGTGCGCAGTGCGACATCCCCTCGGCGCTCTACTCGTTCTCGTTCGCACCGAATCCAGGGTGGACCCGCCTGTACCCGCTGCAACCGGAGATCGAGGAGTACCTCAATCACTGCACGGACCGATTCGGTATCCGTGACCGAATCCTGTTCGGTCACGAAGTTCTCGAGGCGGTGTGGATCGAGGACGAGGCCCGGTGGTTGGTCACAACCGCGCACGGTACGTGGTCGGCCCGTGTGCTCATCGGCGCATTGGGGCCCTTCAGCGAACCTGCCCGACCGAACATCGAAGGTCTCGACACGTTCGCCGGTACCGTCTTCCACTCGGCCGAATGGAATCACCAACACTCGGTGGCGAGTGACCGCGTTGCCGTCATCGGCACCGGAGCGTCGGCCGTCCAGTTCGTTCCCCGCATAGCCGAGCAAGCACTGCACCTGACGCTGTTCCAGCGAACTCCTACGTGGATACTTCCGCATCCCGACCGGCCCATCTCCGCATCGGGTAGAGCAGTCCTGCGTCGGTTCCCGGTGCTGCAGCGCGCGATGCGCAGGTCGTTCGACCTGTTTCAAGAAGCCTTGGTGCCCGGTCTCATTCGTCACCGGTCGCTTCTGGCGCCCCTGACGGCACTCGGACGTGCGCACCTGAAGCGTCAGGTGAAAGACGCAGACCTCCGGGACAAGCTCACTCCTCGATATGCATTCGGGTGCAAGCGGCCGACGTTCTCCAACGCGTTCTATCCCGCCCTGTGCCGGGACAACGTCTCGGTGGAGACGACTCCGATTGCGCGGATTCGGCCGGAAGGCATCGTCACCGCCGACGGCCGCACACACGACGTCGACGCGATCGTCCTCGGAACCGGGTTCACCGTCGCGGGGCATTCGGGATTTCGACGCATCCGCGGACGAGCGGGAACGTCGTTGGCCGAGGCGTGGCCGGCAGGGGAGATGACGTCGTACCGCGGGACGACCGTGCACGGCTTCCCGAACTTCTTCATGCTGCTCGGCCCGAACTCGGTGGTCTACACCTCACAGGTCGTCACCATCGAAGTCCAGGTGAACTACATCCTCGACGCCCTTCGCGTCATGGACTCGAGATCACTCGTCGCGCTGGAGGTGAGCCGCGACGCGCAGCGAGAATTTGCCGAGCACACCGATGCGCGGCTTGCGGGCTCGGTCTGGAACTCCGGTGGATGCAGTAGTTACTACCTGAGCCCGTCGGGCAGGAACGTGACGTACTGGCCCGGTTCGGTGCGCAGCTTCACGCACGCCATGTCGACGGTCGACATCGACGATTACCGCTGTCGTACAGCGGCATCCATGCGTACAGCGGCATCCATGGAATCGGAAGGGAGCGTCGCATGAGCGGACTCGGGCGGATATCGCTGCCGGGTACGGTTGTGCTCGTCACCGGAGGGGCGCGGGGGATCGGCGCTGCGACGGTAAGAAAATTGGTCGAATCCGGTGCGTCGGTTGCGGTCGTCGACCGAGACTTCCCGACGACTGTCGTTGCGTCCGAACAGATTCTGCTGCTGGAAGCGGACGTCACCGATTCCGAGGCCATGGTCGAGTGTGTGCGCCGAACGGTCGAGAGGTTCGGTGGGCTGGACGCGATCGTCGCAGGCGCCGGAATTACCCCGCCTCCGGCGACTATTCGAACGATCGACCGCGACGTGTTCGACAACGTGATGGCGGTGAATTTCGGCGGTGTCCTCAACGTCGTCCGCGCCGGCGCCGACGAGATCGTCGAACGCGGAGGCCACATCCTGCTGGTCGCGTCGTGCGCTGCATTCACTCCGGGGATGGGTGGCGCTCCGTACATGGTGAGCAAGGCCGCCGTCGAGCAGTTGGGTCGAGCGCTGCGGATCGAATTGGCTGCCGTCGGAGCGTCGGCGGGGCTTGCGTATTTCGGAGTGGTCGACACCGGGCTTGCGCGAGAGACGCTCGACGACCATCCGATCGGACATCGCATCGGTGACCTGCTGCCGTGGCCACTCGATCGACGGCTCTCCGCCGAACGCGCTGCTGACCTAGTGGTAGGCGCAGTGTGCGAACGCCGCGCGCGCGTCATCGCGCCGGCCGTGTGGTTGCCGTACTTCTGGTTACGCGGGATCCTCAATCCCATTCTCGAACGGAAGCTGACTCGCGATCGCAGGGTGTCGACGTTGATTCGTGACGTGGAGGAAATGACGCTGCCCTCGAGTAGGTAGAATTCATGGGATGACTACGTTGCCTCTCGCCGAACTGCACATGCACATCGAGGGTTCGCTCGAACCCGCGCAAATTTTCGAACTCGCCGAGCGTAATTCGATTGCGTTGCCGTACAGCGACATCGGTGAGCTCGAAGCGTTGTACGAGTTCACAGACCTGCAGTCGTTCCTGGATCTGTACTACGCCAACATGTCTGTGTTGAGAACGGCCGAGGATTTTGCCGACCTCGCCCGCGCGTACTTTTCTCGGGCAGCGGCGGGTGGCATCACACACGCGGAGATCTTCTTCGATCCGCAGGCGCACACCTCGCGCGGGGTCGCGTTGGAAGCAGTAGTCGAGGGTTTGGCCGACGCGTCGGCGTCGAGCGAGCGTGAGTTCGGGGTGACGAGCGGCCTGATCGCGTCGATTCTGCGCGACAAGCCGGTGCTGCACGCGAACAAGTTGCTCGACGACCTGCTCGCGATGAAGGCACCCATCATCGGTCTCGGTCTCGATTCTGCGGAGTTCGGATTTCCGCCGTCGTTGTTCGTCGACGTGTTCGCGAAAGCACGAGCCGAGGGCCTCCACGTCGTCGCTCATGCGGGGGAGGAGGGGCCTGCCGAGTACATCTGGGAGGCCCTCGACCTTTTGAAGGTCGAGCGTATCGACCACGGCGTCCGTTGCCTGGAAGACGATGCCCTGGTCTCTCGCCTCGTCGACGAGGAGATTCCGCTGACGGTGTGTCCGCTCTCGAACGTCCGCCTCAAGGTGATCGAGAAGCTGGCCGATCATCCCATTCGGCAGATGATCGAGCGCGGTCTGATCGTCACCGTCAACTCCGACGATCCGGCGTACTTCGGCGGCTACGTGGACGACAACTTCGCGGCGCTCACCGAGCAGGTCGGCCTCACCGACCGCGAGCGAGAGATCTTGTACGACAACTCGATCACAGCGTCGTTCATCGCACGGTGACGAACGCCTTCGGGTAGCCGGTGGCCCCGTCGGGGACGGTGTCCGCCGTCATCGAGGTCTGGATGTCCCCGTCCGCGTCCGTTGCGCGGGCACGGATGGAGTGATCGCCCGGTGACGCCTCCCATTCGAGGGTCCACTGGCGCCACGTGTCGTTCGAGTACTCCTCGGACAACGTCGCAGGCATCCAATCACCCTCGTCGATCTGCACGTCGACCCCGGTGATGCCGGTGTGCTGCTTCCATGCGACGCCAGCGATCACGACCGTGCCCGCGTCCACCGCCGCACCCGAACGTGGAGTGTCGATGCGCGAGGCGGTCTTGATCGGCCCGAGTGCGCCCCATCCACGGTCGGTCCAGTACGCGGTGACCTTGTCGAAACGGGTGACCTCGAGATCGGTCACCCACTTGGTCGCCGACACGTAGCCGTAGAGACCGGGGACGACGAGCCGTGCGGGATAGCCGTGTTCGATGGGGAGAGGTTGGCCGTTCATGCCGACGGCGAGCAACGCATCCCGGCCGTCGAGCAGCACGTCGAGCGGTGTCCCCGCGGTGAACGCGTCGTGGCTGGACGACAGCACCATATCGGCGCCGTCCTGGACCCCTGCTTCCTCGAGCAAGTCCTTCAGCGGATAACCGATCCACGTCGCGTTGCCGACGAGATCACCACCGACGATGTTCGACACACAGGTGAGCGTCACGGTCCGTTCGACGGCTTGTCTGGACGCCAGATCCTCGAAGGTGATCTCGAGTTCCTTCTCGACCATTCCGTGGATGCGAAGTGACCAGGTGTCCGACTGAACCTGCGGCAGCACGAGAGCCGTGTCGATTCGGTAGAAGTCCTCGTTGGGCGTGATGTACGAGGCGAGTCCGTCGATGCGCAGATCCGCGCCCGCCGGAATCGGAGGCTGCGGCGTCGGCGTCGGCAGTCTGAAACCGAGTCGGTTGGCCGTGACGTCGCGTGCTTGGGAGATCAACCGTCCAGCAGTTCCGGCGGCAACTGCGACGACGCCCGCGGCGACGGCGAGGCCGAGGAAATTTCGGCGGGTCATGCCCTCGGTTGCGGGTTCCTGGGTACGGATCAATGCATGCAGCACCACGATTCCAACGGCCACGCCGACGATCGTCGGCAGCGCAGCGAGTGGGGTGGCGGTCGATCGGGTGACGGCGGCGAGGACGCCGACGGCTCCCAGGACACCGAACAGAATCGCGCCGAGGGGACGGCGAAGCAGGCCAGCACCCGCGGCGATCAGTGCGATCACGAGCGCCATCCCGACGAACAGTGCCGCCTTGTCGCTGGTCCCGAACGTGTCGATCGCCCATTCGCGGACCGCCTCGGGGGTGCCGTCGACGACGGCGGATCCGACGGCGTAGAACGGCGACGAGTTCGAACCGAACGGGACAGCGACGAGTTCTCCGACGCCGAGGATCACTCCGGCTGCGAGGATCCCGGAAAGGGCGCGTTTGAACATCACTCCAAGATAGGCGCACGTCCAAAGTAGTGGCTCGAAGAAGTGCCCCGGGGGGCACTCAGCCGTGCCACTGCTGACGGGCCCGGGACCGAAAACCTTATGTCAGCACGGTGGTCAGGTAGTCGTTCTCGAACTTCCGTTCAGGATCGAGAGCGTCTCGAACATCACAGAAGTCGCCGAAATGCTCGTACGTTTCGGCGAACTCCGTGGACGTCAGGGAATGCAGTTTGCCCCAGTGCGGCCGCCCGCCGACGCTACGGGCGATGGCTTCCACGGCGTCGAAGTACTCCCGGTGGTCGCGTCGGTGGTATTGGTGCACAGCGATATAGGCGCTTGCGCGCCCGTAGGCGGTCGAGAGCCAGATGTCGTCGGCCGCCGCGAAACGAACTTCGACGGGGAAGGCAACCGCGAAACCCGAGGGCTCGAGCCAGCGTTCCACCTCGCGCAGTACGTACGTGATGGACTCGGCCGGGACCGCGTATTCCATCTCCCGGAACTTCACGGAGCGCGAGGACGCGAACACGCGGTAGCTACGATCGGTGAACTCGCGCGCCGACAGTGCACGTGCCGAGAATGCGTTGACCCGCGGAATGGCACGAGGAAATTTGGTGACCGCACGGTTCACCACCTCGAACGCGGTGTTGGACAGCAGCTCGTCGTCGACGTATGCGCGCACACGACCCAGCGGGGCAAGTGGACTGTCCGCCGGCAGCCGAGTGTTGGTCTTCGTCAGGACGCGATCGGTGTGCGGAAACCAGTAGAACTCGAAATGGTCGACGGACTCCACCGTCTCCGCCGCCGAGTCAAGCGTCTCGCTCAACGTCGCCGGAGCCTCGAGCGCGTGCAGCGCGAACGCAGGGACGCAGAGCAGGCTCACCCGAGTGATCACGCCCAGCGCGCCGAGCCCGACGCGAGCGGAGTCGAAGATCCTGGGTTCGTTCTCTCGCGAACACGTCACGACCGAGCCGTCGGCAGTCACGATCTCGAGTGCATGAACCTGCGCTGCAATTCCGCCGAAACGAGCGCCCGTGCCGTGAGTTCCGGTGGAGATCGCCCCCGCGATCGACTGTTCGTCGATGTCGCCGAGGTTGGTCATCGCGAGTCCGAGATCCCACAGCGCCGCAGTCAGCTCACGCAGGCGTGTACCGGCCAATACCGTGACCACCGCGGACCCGTCGGGAGCGGATACCACCGACTCGATGCCGTGGAGATGATCGAGGCTCACCTGGATCCCGTCGGTTACGGCGATCGAGGTGAACGAATGGCCCGCACCGACGCACTTGAGCCGCGCAGCACGCGTCACCAGGTCACGAAGCTCGTCGATGGATCGAGGTGCGGATCTCGCCTGTGGATACGCGATCTGATTTCCCGCCCAGTTGGTCCACCGAGTCCCTGTCATCGGTCAACTATGAATGTGGGCCGCAGATACGGTCAATTTTTCGGGCGCAGGAACTCCCGTCGATGCCGCTTCGACGGGAAAGCCGTCGAGATCTGAAGGATGCGGCGTCAGATGATTGACTTGGACTTCCAGCCCCGACTGACGAAGCCCGAAGGAAGTATCTCTGACGTGACTGCTCTGAGCCGCATCTCGGCTGCAACCGCGCACCTGGAACCGCCCTTCCTCGCTGTCGATGCCGACACTCTCATGAAGAATTCCGCAGATCTCGTGCGTCGAGGTGGCGGGCTGCCCGTGCGAGTGGCCAGCAAATCCGTGCGCGCGCGAGGAGTGCTCGAGCGGGTCCTCGGTGCCGATCTCAGTGCCGCCCACGGGTTTCGTGGGATCATGGCATACTCCCCGCACGAAGCGATCTGGCTTGCCGGCCTCGGCTGCGAGGACGTTCTGATGGGCTATCCGACGGTCGATCGCGCTGCACTCGCCACTATCACCCAGGACCGCGTCCTGTCGGGCCGCATCACCCTTATGGTCGATGACCCCGCTCAACTCGATCGAATCCGTAACGCGTCCGGTTCCGATCGGGTTAGACCGCGAATCTGCATCGACGTCGACGCCTCCCTGCGTCTCGGGCCTCTGCACGTCGGCGTCCGCCGGTCACCCTTGCGGGACCCGGCACAGGTCGCGCACCTTGCGCGTACGGCGAAGGACCGAGGATTCCGCGTGGTGGGTCTGATGTTCTACGAGGCCCAGATCGCCGGTGTTCCGGACTCCGGCTTCGCCGTCGAACTGATGAAGAAGTTGTCGGCGCGGGACTTGAAGGACAGGCGAGGTGCCGTGATCGACGCGGTCACCGACGCGGTCGGGCCACTCGAATTGGTGAACAGCGGCGGAACCGGCTCGCTCGAAATCAGCTCTGCGGACAAGAAAGTCACCGAACTGACGGCAGGGTCGGGGTTGTTCACACCGAGCCTGTTCGACAGATACAAGGCCTTCGATGCCGACCCGGCGCTGTACTTCGCGCTCCCGGTGGTGCGAACGCCGACGGCGGGGATTGCCACCGTCTTCGGAGGCGGGTACATCGCGTCGGGTCCGACCTCGAAGTCGAGAGCGCCGTCGCCCGTAGCGATGTCGAGTGCCGTGCGGGGCGTCGTGCAAGGAGGCCTGAAGCTACTGCGCAACGAAGGTGCCGGGGAAGTTCAAACGCCCGTCGTCGCCGATGCTGCGATAGGAGATCGCATCTGGTTCCGGCACGCGAAGGCGGGGGAGATCTGCGAGCGATTCGACACCCTGCACATCGTCGAGGTGGACGGCAGTGTCACGCCGGTACCCACCTACCGGGGCGAGGGCAAGGCTTTCGGCTGACCGATCGACATGAAGGCTCCCAGCATTTCCAGACCGTCCGGAGTCGACGGAAGGTACTGCGTCAGCGTGGCCGACTGCACGATAATTGCGGCCCACTGTCCACGAGAGAGCGCCACATTCAGGCGGTTTCGCGACAAGAGGAAGCTCGCGCCGCGAGGCGAGTCGCCGAGATTGGACGTCGTCATCGACAGTATTGCCACCGGCGCCTGCCGGCCCTGGAACTTGTCGACCGTGCCGACGAGTACGTCGCCGAGGCCCGCACCGTCCAGCGTGTCGCGAATCAGGTGTACCTGCGAGTTGTAGGGGGCGACGACGATGAAGTCGCTCGGCCCGAGAGCTCGGGTGCCGCCGTGTGTGTCGGGGTCGGTCCACGGTAGTCCGAGAATCTTCTGAATCTGCCGACATACCTCTTCGGCTTCTTCGGGTGACTCGGTCGTGTTGTCGTGATGTTCGACGCTCACCGTGTGCACGCCAGGCTGCATACCGTCGAGAGAGCGTGCAAGAGTGGCTTTTTCGTTCGAGAACAGTTTGCCCTCGTACGACAGCGTCGACACCGGCGCGCACAGTGCCGGATGCATACGCCACGTGCGGCTGAGGAAATATCCGCGGTCAGCCGGGAGTGCGCCGTGCCCCGCTGCCAGCCACCCCAACGCCGACCCGTCGACAGGTTCCGGGTGTGTGCCTTGGCTGACCTGTGGCAGCTGTTGTGGGTCGCCGAGAAGCATCAGGTTTCGAGCCGAGCCTGCGACCGCGATGGTGTTGGCCAGCGAGAATTGACCGGCTTCGTCGATGACCAGAAGGTCGAGAGAGCCGGGTACGACGCGCGTCTCGTGCGAAAAATCCCACGCCGTGCCGCCGATAACGCAACCGGCAGTCGCGTCGGCGACGAATCCCGGGTAGTCGGAGTCCGAGATTTCGGTGATGGCTGTGGTGGGCTGGCTCAGCTTCTTCTTGGCGACGAGTTCGACGGGTACGCCCGCGTGTGTGATCCCTTCGAGCAGATTCTCGACGACCGAATGCGACTGAGCCACAACCCCGATGCGCCACCCGTGATTCTGGATCAAGCGGGTGATGACCGCCGCGGCCGTGTAGGTCTTGCCGGTCCCGGGAGGACCCTGTACTGCGAGATACGAGTTGTCGAGGTCGAGTAGGGCGGAGGTGATTGCGCCGATGTAGTCGTCACCGGATACCGATGGAAGCGGTGTGCCTGAGCGGGTTCTCGGTACCGACCGAGAAGTGAGGTCGGCCACTGCGGTGCGCGGCAACTTCGGAAGCGTCGTCGACACCTCTTCGCATGCACGGACGATCGCGGCCTCCATGGCCTTGGTGGCGATTGGGCTCGCGGGCACAACCGCCATGGGTAGTTGCTCGTACTGCGCGGCGCCCGCCGGGAGCTTCTCCTCGATCACGACGTAGTCGTCACCGACGTCGACGACATCGCCCTTCGAGCTGGCCCGGTAACTCGGGTGCGGTTGGTCGAGGCCGTCCGGCGCAGGCACGTCGTAGAGCAGTGCAACGGACTTGTCGACGCCACCTGTTCCGGTCAAGCGGATGCGTCGGCGTAGCAACTTCTGCCGTGGTGTTGTCTTCGCCCACGCGCTCTCGGCGATCCCGCTGTCGACCTTCAGGACGTCCGCGGCGTCGGGCCACTCATCGACCGGGCTCTGAAGTCGGTCGAAGTGCGCCCACCAGAACGGCTTTCGCTCACGGCGATGGTAGCCGATGGATCCGGCGTAGAGGGCGACCGCGAACTGTGTATCGGTTCGTCCGGACGTCGGTCCGAGTCCGACGGTGTCGCGTAGGGATTCTTCGAGTTCGGTGACCTGCTCTGCGTTCTCGGGGTCGAAATCCGCAGGTGGGCGAGGTGCGATTCCTGCGTCCGATGCCCGCTCCAGCAGCCAGTTACGTAGCTCGATCGTCGATTCGCAGTCGTAACGGTTGTATTCGGCAATCTCCGTAAGCAGAGCATCGGCTTCGTCGGTACGACCCTCGTCGCGCAGATCGCACCAATTGGCGTACTCGGCAATAGAGGCCGCTGCGTTGGTGACGCCGCCGTCGCGGGCCGACGGCATGTACAAGGGCTCCAGCTTCTTGATGCTGTAGGAGCGCTCGCCGATTCGAAGAGAGCCTCGGACAACGGGATACAGGTCGACGAGGACATTGTGGCGCAGCAGGTCGTCGACGATCTCCTCGCCGATTCCGTAGCGGCCCGCGAGTCGCAACAATGCCGTCTTCTCGTAGGCGGCGTAGTGATAGACGTGCATGCCGGGGAATTCACGGCGCCGCGCGGTCACGTAATTCAAGAACGCATCCAGTGCTTCCCGTTCCTGGGCGCGATCGTGCGCCCAGAACGGCCGAAATGTCCCGTCGGTTTCGAGGACCCCGAAGAGGTATTCGAGTCCCCACTCCGACGACGCCGGCTCGGCCCACAACGGGTCGCCTTCGAAGTCGAAGAAGATGTCGCCGACATTTGGCTCGGGGATGGACCCGAGGGCTTCGGCGTCGAAGATCTCGTACTCTGTTCTTCCGCTGTTTCTTTGGGCGACTTGAAGGGTCGCCTGCGATCGCAGGTTCCCGAGAATGCGGGCCGAGACGCCGTCGACGACGCCCTGGGATGTAGCGAGATCGACGGTCGTCGTGATGCCCGATGCGTGGAGATGTGCGCGCTGGCCGCCGCTGAGTCCCGCGACCAGCAACAGGTCGTCGCGGACCACGACCTGCTCGTCGCACGCGTCGCACCTCCCACACTTGGTGTAGCGCGGGTCGGCCCAGTCGACGGGTTCGTCGTCGGCGACGTGCTCGTCGAGTATGGCTTCGAGGTGGGCGCGCTGGGTGCGGTAGACCGGAAGCAGATCTTTGGACGCGTGTTCGGTGGTGCTTCCGTCGCCCAGCATCAGATGCAGATGATCGGCGACCTCGATGCCATTGTTGCCCAGTGCGTCCGCGTACGCGGCCAACTGAAGCAGCGCCGGAACGCGCGCGTGCCTCGACAGCTTGGTGTCGTAGACGGAGTAACCGGAGCCGTCCTTGACGAGAAAGTCGCAGAACCCGAGGAATCGTCCGTCGAAGAACGTCGCCTGATAGAGAACGTCGTACCCCCACAGCGCGGTTTCGATGGTGGCGGCGTTGGCGTCGGCGAGGCCGAGTTCGGTGCGTTCGGGTCTTGGCATGATCGAGACGCCCGATCCGAACCGCTTCTGGAATGCCTCGAGTTGGCGTCGTTCGTGCGCGAGGCCGAGGGCCGACGTGCGTTCGAGCATGGGGTCGGGCTCGGCGCGGACCGCATCGATTCGGCCGAGTTTCGCGTCGAGAGTGCGCAGCATGGCGTACTCGCACGCTGCGGCGGCCGAGAGGTCGCTTGCGCTGTACACGACACGGTCGCCCAAGAGGAACACGCGCCCAACTGTAGGTGAATGCAGCGACAGAACTAGGAAGCAGGCAAAATAGTCGAATGCCGTTCTTCGAAGGAGCCACCGGAGCCGTCCACTATCGTTCGTGGACGACAGCACATCCACACCTGGTCCTGGTGTTTCTTCACGGCCTCGGCCAGAACAGCGGGCACTATCACCGCTTCGCGCGGGTCATGAACAGCGAAGGCATCGACGTGTGGGCAATCGACCATGTCGGCCACGGACTTACCGAAGGCGATCTGTCGGACGCGTCACAGATCGATGGTCTCGCCGACAACGCACTGCAACTCACCGAGATCGCGCATTCCGAACGCTCCGGAATCCCGATGGCACTGATGGGGCACTCGTTGGGGGCGGCCACGGCCATTGCTGCCCTCGATAAGAACCCTTCTGGTTTCACCTCGGCGGTGCTGACCGGCACCCCGCGGTCGACCACCGGCAAGGCCTCGGACTTGAGTGTGTCCTCGGTGCCGCTGCTCGCGCTGCACGGCATCGACGATCGAATGGCTCCGATCGACGCAGTTCGGTCGTGGATCCCCAACGTGCCTGGAGCTACGCTGCGTGAATTCGAGGACGCCGGACACGATCTACTGCACGAGAAGGTGCATCGCACTGTGTCCCTCGAGGCCGCGGAATTTCTTCTCGCGCACGCCTAGCTCTGACTCGGCCTGTGCGTGACTCGGCCTGTGCCGAGATCGAGGTTGTGTACCGATCCGGGTGGATTCCGATACACAACCTCGATCTCGGCAGAGTCGATCAGCTGTAGATCGCCTCGATCTCAGCGCCACGCTCGGAGTGGATGACGTTGCGCTTGAGCTTCATCGTCGGCGTGAGTTCCCCGGTTTCGACGGTGAAGTCGAGCTCGAGGATGGAGTACTTCTTGATCTGCTCCGCGTTGGAGACCTTCTTGTTGGCATCGGCGACAGCCTTGTCGATCTCCGCGACGAGATCGGCGTTCTTCTTCAGGTCGTCGAAGGAGATGTCCTCGGCGATGCCGTGACGCTCCTTCCAGCCGGGGAGGGCTTCGGGGTCGAGGGTGATGAGCGCGCCGATGAACGGCTTCGCATCTCCGACGACGAGCGTCTGGCTGATGAGTGCGTGAGACCTCAGTGCGTCTTCGAGTACCGCAGGAGCGACGTTCTTGCCACCCGCCGTGACGATGATTTCCTTCTTGCGGCCGGTGATCGAGACGTAGCCGTCCTGGTCGATGGCGCCGAGATCGCCGGTGTGGAACCAGCCGTCGACGATGGATTCGGCGGTTGCCTTGTCGTTGTGCCAGTAGCCACCGAACACGACCGGTCCCTTGAGCAGAAGTTCACCGTCTTCGGCGATCTTTGCGGCGTGGCCGTTGATCGGCTTTCCGACGCTGCCGATGCGCTGTTCGGCTGTGGTGTTGACCGTGATCGCTGCGCTGGTCTCGGTCAGACCGTAGCCCTCGTACACAGGGATTCCGACGCCGCGGAAGAAGTGTCCGAGGCGTGCACCGAGAGGAGCGCCGCCCGAGACAGCGCGATCGCAGTTGCCGCCGAGTGCAGCGCGGAGCTTGGAGTAGACGAGCTTGTCGAAGACGGTGTGCTTGAGATTGAGCACGAGGCCTGCGCCGCCCTTGTCCTGCGCTTCGCTCCACTCGATGGCGGTAGCGGCGGCCTTGTCGAAGATGCTGCCCTTGCCGCCGTCGTGCGCTTTCTGCTTGGCGGAGTTGTAGACCTTCTCGAACACCCGGGGGACGGAGAGGATGAAGTCCGGCTTGAACGATGCGAACTGGTCCAGCAGCGTCGTGACGTCCGAGGTGTGCCCGATGGTGGCCTTCGACTCGAACGCCCCGAACGAGACGGCGCGAGCGAACACGTGCGCCATCGGCAGGAACATCAGCGTGCGGTTGCCCTCCTTCATCGAGTCGTGGAGAGCAAGCTTGGTGGCTTGAACCTCGGCGTAGAAGTTGGAGTGCGTGAGCTGAACACCCTTGGGTCGTCCGGTGGTGCCGGAGGTGTAGATCAACGTCGCGGGGGAGGCCGCGGTGACCTGATGGCGCCGTGTGTGCAGATCTTCGTCGCTGACGCCCGCGCCTCGGGTGGTGAGCTCGTCGATGGCACCGGCGTCGATCTGCAGGACCTCCCGCAGATCTGCGGCGCCCCGCGTGACCTCTTCGAGGGCCGACGCGTGAGCGGGAGTCTCGAGAACGAGCAATTTGGTCGCCGAATCCTCGAGGATCCATTGCGCCTGGTCAGCGGAGGACGTCTCGTAGATCGCGACGGTGACGCCGCCTGCCGTCCAGATCGCGTAGTCGAGGACGACCCACTCGTAGCGAGTGGCGGACAGAATGGCGACGCGGTCGCCCAGTTCGACGCCCGAGGCGATGAGGCCCTTGGCGACGGCCGCAACCTCTTTCGCGAACGTGGACGCCAAGACGTCCGTCCACGTGCCGTTCACGAGACGCTGGAAGGGGACCAGGTTCGGAGCTTCCTTCTCGTACCGGAAGACGGTATCGGCCATCGAAGCGTCGTCGGGAATGGTGAATGATGCCGGCACAGAATATTCGCGCACTGTAGAACCCCTCCGGGAAAATGACGTAATAGGTGTGCATTTCATCACATCGCGGGTCGTCTCGCACTACCGGGGGTTGTCCGGTTTGCGAATTTTCGACCTGTTCCGCGGAGTTGTGTGTAACTCGGAGTGCACCATAACTGGTGCTGTCGAAAGTCGACGAGGGCAACCGCCTTCGAATCCGGGCAAGTCGGGCTCGGTCGACGGCCGAGCTGTTATACCGCCCGTGTTGCTCTGGATGAAATCTCGGCACTCTTGTCGTGCAGCACACGTGACAGGGACTAAACTCGGCTGTATATGAGCACAACAGAGCCGAATCAGGATGCCGCCGTGACGACCGACGAGACCATTTCGCACGGGTCGGCACCGTCGTCCGATGCGACCCCTCCATCCGAGGAGGCCCCGCAGATCACGTTCGCCGACCTCGGGATCGACGAGCGAGTCCTACAGGCGTTGCGTGACGTCGGCTACGAAAGTCCGTCGCCCATCCAGGCGGCGACGATCCCGCCACTGATGAACGGCAACGACGTAGTCGGTCTGGCGCAGACCGGTACCGGTAAGACTGCCGCGTTCGCAGTACCGATCCTGTCGCGTCTCGACGTGTCGAGGCGCGTGCCTCAGGCTCTCGTGCTCGCGCCGACCCGCGAGCTCGCGCTGCAGGTCGCCGAGGCGTTCGGTAAGTACGCCTCCCACATTCCGGGTCTGCACATCCTGCCCATTTACGGTGGTCAGGCGTACGGCATTCAGCTCTCCGGGCTGCGCAAGGGTGCCCAGATCATCGTCGGTACACCGGGTCGCGTCATCGACCACTTGGAAAAAGGCACACTCGATCTGTCCGGGCTCGAGTACTTGGTGCTCGACGAGGCCGACGAGATGCTCAAGATGGGATTCCAGGAGGACGTCGAGCGCATCCTCGCGGACACGCCCGAGTACAAGCAGGTCGCTCTGTTCTCGGCCACCATGCCGCCCGCGATCCGCAAGATCTCCAAGCAGTATCTGCACGACCCCGTCGAGATCACGGTCAAGACCAAGACCTCGACCGCACCGAACATCACGCAGCGATACGTGCAGGTCGCGCACCAGCGCAAGCTCGAAGCGCTGACACGAATCTTCGAGGTCGAAGAGTTCGAAGCGATGATCATGTTCGTCCGCACCAAGCAGGCAACCGAGGAACTCGCCGAGAAATTGCGGGCACGAGGGTTCTCGGCGGCCGCCATCAACGGCGACATCGTCCAGGCGCAGCGCGAGCGGACCATCGGCCAGCTCAAGAACGGTCAGATCGACGTTTTGGTCGCCACCGACGTCGCGGCTCGTGGTCTGGACGTCGACCGCATCTCGCACGTCATCAACTACGACATCCCGCACGACACGGAGTCGTACGTGCACCGGATCGGCCGTACCGGCCGCGCCGGACGTGCAGGTCAGGCGCTGTTGTTCGTGGCACCGCGGGAGCGTCACCTACTCAAAGCCATCGAACGTGCGACGCGTCAGCCGATCACCGAGATGCAGCTTCCGAGCGTCGACGACGTCAATGCTCAGCGCGTGACCAAGTTCGGCGACTCGATCACAGCGAGCCTCGAGAGTGAGAATCTCGCGCTGTTCCGCAGGCTCATCGAGGATTACGAGCGCGATCACGATGTACCGATCGCCGACATCGCGGCTGCTCTTGCCGTGCAGTCGCGCGACGGCGAAGCCTTCTGCTCAAGCCCGAGCCGCCTGCCCCGCCGCGCGCACCTCGTGAGCCCCGTGAACCACGGCCCCCCCGCTCGTTCGACCAGGATGCTGCAGATTCGCACCACCGCAAGACTGGCCAGGAGATGGCGACGTATCGCATCGCCGTCGGGAAGCGTCACAACGTTGCGCCCGGTGCGATCGTCGGCGCCATCGCAAACGAAGGTGGTCTGCGGCGAAGCGACTTCGGGCATATCAGCATCCGTCCCGATCACTCGTTGGTCGAACTTCCGGCCGATCTCGCGGATGAGACGGTGGAAGCACTGCGGCGCACCCGAATCAGTGGCGTGCTCATCCAGCTGACGCCGGACTCCGGCCCTCCCGGGGGCCGTGGCGGACCACGCGGAGGCGGCAAGTTCAAGGGCAAGCCGCGCCGTAGCTGATTCGTCTCACGGGTTTTCACAACACAATTGTCGAATTACAACGGCAATTGTTGTTGTGGGCGAAGACTGGTGTTGCAAACGGGCTGTCCGCCCGTCGTCGGCATAACCGCCCGCCCGAAGTTCGGTGCGAGGCATGATTGCATTGTGATAGCGAAGACCCGGTACGGGCAGGTCGACGGCACCATCATCGACGGTGTGGCGGTATGGAAGGGCGTTCCGTACGCAGCTCCGCCCGTGGGGGATCTCCGGCTGAGGGCGCCGCAGGACCCGATGCCGTGGTCGGGCATTCGGGACGCAACCGAGTTCGGACACATCGCACCGCAGACCGAGCATGGGCCGCTCCCGATCGATCCCGGTCTGACGATCGACGAAGACTGCTTGACCCTCAACGTGTGGGCGCCGGTTCAGGACCGGAACGGCCGAGGTGGGACGGTCGCCGCGGATCTACCGGTGATGGTGTGGATTCACGGCGGTGCCTACTACCTGGGTTCTTCGGCACAGAAGGTCTACGACGGGCGAAAGCTGGTCACCGACGGCCAGGTGGTCTTGGTGACGGTGAATTACCGGCTCGGCGCGCTGGGTTTCCTGGACTTCTCGTCCTTCGGAGATTTCGATTCCAATCTGGGGTTGCGTGATCAGATCGCAGCGCTCGAATGGGTGCGTGACAATATCGCCGAGTTCGGTGGAGACCCGTCGAGGGTCACCCTGTTCGGAGAATCGGCCGGCGGCGGATCCGTGACGACGCTCATGGTGTCGCCTCGCGCCGAGGGGCTCTTTCATCGAGTGATCGCCGAGAGTTCGCCTGCCACTTCGGTGTACGGGTCCGAGCGCGCACGGAGTATTGCCGAACGTTTCCTCGAACTCGTCGGGACCGAGGCGTCGGGACTGCGGGGTCTCGGCATCGGCGAGATCGTCAGCGCAACGGGAGAATTGGTACAGGAGATTCCGTCGAAGGTTCCGGGGACGTTGGCGCTCGCACCCGTCGTCGACCGGGACGTCGTGCCGCACTACCCGGTGGCTGCATTTCGATCGGGCTACCAGCACGCGGTGCCGTTGTTGATCGGGACCAACCATGACGAGTCCTCGATGTTCAAGCTGATGAAGTCGCCGCTGATGCCGATCACACCGGACAAGGTGCACGAGATGTTCCAGGCGATTGCAGCCGATCATCCCGATCTGCGTGCCGACGAAGAAGCGGAGGTGAGCGCGGCGTACTCGGAGCATTCGAAGAAGAGGTCGGCACTCGAGATCTCCCGCGACGCGGCCTTCCGAATGCCGACGCTGTGGATTGCGGAGGCGCACAGCCGTCGGGCAAAGACATTTCTGTACCGCTTCGATCAGGCGACACCGTTCCTGAAGATCACCAGGCTCGGTGCAATGCACGGTACCGAGGTGCCGTACGTCTTCGGCAACTTCGGCGTCGTGCCCAAGGATCCGACCTTCAAGCTGGGCGGACACAAGACGGCAGCCCAGGTGAGCGCCCGTGTCCGGCAGCGATGGGTCGACTTTGCGTACGGGCGAGATCCGTGGGCGCCGTACGAGGAGGACTCCCGAACGACGTTGCTGATCGACAAGCACGACAGCGAGGCCCTCGATCCGGACTGCGAACTCCGCCGCGCCTGGGGTGAGGAGATTCTTGGGTTCACCTGACCCTCAGTGGCACGGTTGAGTGCCCTAGGTGGCACTCAACCGCGCCACTCGAGAGCGCAGGTTAGCCTGGCCTTTGTTGTGGGCCAAGGTGTTTGAGCGTTTGACCGCCTGATCGCCCGGGTAACCGCGTCCGCATGAGCAGAGTGACCCTGAGGGTGAACGGCACCGAACATGAGCTCGACTGCGACGTACGCACCACGCTGCTGGACGCATTGCGCGAACACCTCGACCTGATCGGCGCGAAGAAGGGCTGTGATCACGGCCAGTGCGGAGCGTGCACGGTTCTCGTCGACGGGCGACGCATCAACAGCTGTCTTGCCCTCGCCGTCGGCTATCAAGGCCGCGATATCGTCACCGTCGAGGGTCTCGCGGATGGTGACACGCTGCACCCTGTCCAGCAGGCATTCATCGACAACGACGCCTTCCAGTGCGGCTACTGTACGTCCGGCCAGATCTGCTCGGCCGTGGCTGTCATCGAAGAAGCCAAGCAGGGATGGCCGAGCGCGGTCACCGAGGACGACCACCCACGGTTGACGCGCGAAGAAGTACGCGAACGCATGAGCGGAAACTTGTGCCGCTGCGGCGCCTACGCGAACATCGTGCCCGCGGTGATGGAGGCAAGCGAATGAAGATGTTCGCCTACGACGTGGCAACCGACGTCGACGACGCTGTCAGCCGACTCGTCGCGGATCCGGATTCCGCGCTTCTAGGGGGCGGCACCAACCTCGTCGACCTCATGAAACTGGGGGCGGCGCAGCCGTCGACGCTCATCGACGTGACCAGGTTGCCACTCGGCGAGATCGACATTCTCACCGACGGATCGCTGCGTGTCGGGGCGGGGGTCAGCAACAGCGATCTCGCTGTGCATCCCGTGGTCCGTGCTCGCTATCCGGTGCTTTCACAGGCAGTGCTGGCCGGCGCCTCCGGGCAGTTGCGCAACATGGCGACCGTCGGTGGCAATCTGTTCCAGCGCACACGATGCGTCTACTTCATGGACATGAGCAAGCCGTGCAACAAACGTGACCCTGGGTCGGGTTGCCCCGCTATCGAGGGTGAACATCGAAATCTCGCGATTCTGGGTGCCTCCGAGCACTGTGTCGCGACGCATCCGTCGGACATGGCAGTTGCTTTGACGGCACTCGATGCCGTCGTCGACATCACCGGTCCCCGCGGATCACACAAGATGCCGATCGGGGATCTGTACAGGCTTCCTGGCGACGATCCCGATCTCGATACCAACATCGGCCACGACGAGATCGTCACAGGCATCGAAATTCCCGCACTTCCTCGCGGCTCGGTGTCGACTTACCGCAAGGTTCGTGACCGCGCGTCGTACGCGTTTGCCCTTGCATCCGTTGCCGCAGTGATCAATGTGGAGGACGGGCAGGTCACCGAAGCCCGTATTGCGCTGGGCGGCGTCGCTCACAAACCGTGGCGCGCAATCACCGCCGAGGGCGATCTCTTGGGGAGGTCCGTCGATCACGGGGCCTTCCGAGAAGCGATCGATCTGGAACTTCGTGGAGCTAGACCGCTGCGAGACAACGGTTTCAAGATTCCACTCGTCAGAAACCTGGTGACGGAGACGCTGACGGAGCTGGCAGAGCGGAGAACGGAACAATGAGCACAGCGTCCATCGGGCAGTCTATTGCGCGAACCGAGAGCGTCGCGAAAGTGACCGGCGCCGCGCGCTACGCCGTCGAGCAGCGTTCCAACGTAACGCCAGGTTACTGCTGGTACGTCCCGGCCACGATCCCTGCAGGTCGAGTTGTCGACGTGCAGGCCGACGATTCCGTCACGCTCCTGTGGCACGGCAATGCCGAAAAACTCGGAGAGGTCGAGGACACCGAACTCGCTGTCCTGCAATCGGATCGAGTGTCCTACCGTGGCCAGATCGTCGCAGCCGTCGTAGCCGATTCACTCGAAGAGGCACGCGAGGCGGCGGCAAGGGTGCGGGTGACCTACGCAGACCGGAAGAGTCCCGACAACGACCTGACGTCGGATCATTCGTCCCTGTACGCGCCGGAGACCGTCAACGCTGGGTTCCCGACGGATGTGACCGTCGGCGATCCGGATTCGGCACTGCAGTCGGCCGCACACACCGTCGACCGGTGGTACTCGACGGCGCCCATGCACAACAGTCCCATGGAACCGCATGCAACCACCGCCCAATGGACCGATGGCGTTCTGACGGTGTGGGATTCGACCCAAGCACCGTCGGGCGTCCAGGGAGACCTCGCAACGCTGTTCGATCTCGATCCGTCATCGGTCCGCGTCGTCGCCGAGAACGTGGGTGGCGGTTTCGGCGCAAAGGGGAGCACGAGGCCGAACGCGGTGTTGGCGGCGATGGCTGCACGTGCGACCGGACGCACGATCAAGCTCGCCCTGCCCCGCCAGGCATTGTTCGACGTAGTCGGCTATCGAACACCGACGATCAACCACGTCCAGCTCGGAGCCGACGCGCAGGGCAGACTGACTGCACTGACACACGACACGTTTCAGCAGACCTCGCAGATCTTCGAGTTCTGCGAGCAGACCGCGGAATCCTCGCGGCACATCTACGCCTCGCCCAACCGCCGAACGACCCACCGACTGGCACCGCTCGACGTCGCGACTCCTCGTTGGATGCGTGCACCGGGTGAGGCGCCGGGAATGTTCGCGGTGGAGACAGCTATCGACGAATTGTCGTACGCAGTCGGTGTCGACCCGATCGAACTTCGAATTCGCAACGAGCCGGACATGGATCCGGCCAGCGGCAACCCCTTCTCCTCTCGTAGCGTCGTCGAATGTCTGCGTGAAGGTGCGGCCAAGTTCGGGTGGGCCGACCGCGATCCCCGACCGGGCCACCGAAGGGACGGGCGCAAGCTCATCGGGACAGGCGTCGCGACGGCCAGCTATCCGGTTCTGATCAGCCCATCTTCGGCGTCGGCGACGCTGTCCGAGGACGGCACCATCACTGTGTCCGTCGCGGCCACCGACATCGGTACCGGCGCGCGAACGGTGTTGCGTCAGATCGCAGCCGACGCGCTTGCCGTGCCCGCCGACAGGGTGGAACTGAAGCTCGGCGACAGTGCCCTCCCGAAGGCTCCGGGCGCAGGCGGGTCGTCGGGAACGTCGTCGTGGGGATGGGCGGTGACGAAGGCGTGCCGCGCACTCGTGGACAAGGTCGGGAGCATCGACGACGCGGCTGGGCCTGCTGAGGTCACCGTCGAGACCTCCGAAGAAATCGATGCGCAGAAAGAGTTCGCGCGCATGGCATTCGGTGCCCAGTTCGCCGAGGTGGAAGTCGACATCGACACCGGCGAGGTGCGTGTCCGACGCATGCTCGGAGTCTTCGGTATCGGACGCGTCATGAATCCGAGGCTCGCCCGGTCGCAGCTGATCGGCGGGATGACCTTCGGCCTCGGAATGGCGTTGATGGAAGCGGGAAACACCGATCTCGAATTCGGCGGCTTCTCCAACCACGACCTTGCCGAGTATCACGTGCCGGTGTGCGCGGACATACCCGTGAACATCGAGGCAACCTGGGTCGAGGAGCACGACGACCAGCTCAGTCCCATGGGCGGCAAGGGGATCGGCGAAATCGGTACCGTCGGCTCACCCGCCGCCATCGGCAACGCCGTCTACCACGCGACGGGTGTGCGGGTACGCGACCTCCCCATCACCCTGGACAAGGTTCTGCCGCACCTCTAGCCGCCGTTTCGTGCCAGCCGAGCCGCTTCGCGCAGTGGCATGGTTGAGTGCCTCGGAGGGCACCTAACCACGCCACTGGCGCCTAGGCGAGAATCCGCTGCAAAAACTGACGGGTCCGCGGCTCGGACGGGTTCTTGAGCACCTCGGCAGGTGCGCCGCGCTCGACGACGACGCCGCCCTCGATGAACAGGACCTCGTCGGCCACCTGCTCTGCGAACCGTATTTCGTGGGTCACGATCACCATCGTCCAGCCCTCAGCGGCAAGGCCTTTGATGACGGCGAGAACCTCGCCGACCAGTTCGGGGTCCAACGCCGAGGTCGGCTCGTCGAACAACATCAGCTTCGGGTGCAGTGCCAGCGCCCGGGCGATCCCGACGCGCTGCTGCTGACCGCCGGACAGTTGGAACGGATACTGGTCCGCCTTGACGTCGAGGCCGACCTCGTCGAGCAGTCGGTGGGCCTCTTCGGTGGCGTCGTCCTTCGAGCGCTTCTGGACGATCACCGGTCCTTCGATGACGTTCTGCAGCACTGTCTTGTGCGGGAAGAGGTTGTGCTGCTGAAACACCATGCCGCTCTGAGCGCGGAAAGCTCGAAGCTGCGCCGGCGTGACCTTCGACGAGAAGTCGACGGTGACTTCGCCGATCCTGATCACTCCGGCGTCTGCGGGATCCAGCGCGTTGAGCGCGCGCAGTACCGTCGTCTTACCGGACCCCGACGGGCCGATGATGACGGTGACCGTCCCAGACGGAACCGAGAACGACACATCCTTCAGGACCTCGATGGGGCCGAAGGATTTCTTCAGGGACTTCACTTCGAGGAGGTCGGTCATTTCGCCACATACCTGTCGAGTCGGACTTCGAGTTTGCCTTGGAAGAACGAGAGAATCATGCAGATGACCCAGTAGTAGAGGGCCGCGACGCTGTAGAGAGCGAAGAAGTCGAAGGTCGGCGCCGCTGCGAGCTGCGCGACGCGCAGGAGCTCGGTGACCAGGATGGTCGACGCCAGCGACGTGTCCTTGACGAGAGAGATCAACGTGTTCGACAACGGCGGGACCGCTGTGCGCAACGCCTGCGGAAGGATGATGCGCTGCAACGTCGTTCGATACCCCATGCCGATGGTCTGCGACGCCTCCCACTGTCCCTTGGGCACGCTCAGGATCGCGGCACGGATGACCTCTGCCGCGTAGCCTCCGACGTTCAACGAGAAGGCGACGACCGCGGCCGGGAACGGATCGATCACCACCCCGAACTGGGGGAGTGCGTAGAAGACGATGAACAACTGGAGCAGCAGTGGAGTGCCGCGGATGATCGACACATAGAAGCGGGCTATCCCGGACAGCCATCGCTTCGACGAAATTCGGGCGAGCGCAACCCCGAGTGCGATGACCAGTCCGATGACGAAGCTGATCGCTGTCAGCGGGATCGTCATCGTGATGGTGGCCTTCAACATCGGCCACAGGTTGTCGAGGATCAGGTCGAGCTTCGACTGCCCCTGTGCTGCTTCCCCATCCGAGGTGGGGGCGACGGTGTCCGCTGTGGGTGCGGCGACGGCCGAGCCGAAGTACTTCTCGGAGATCTGCGCGAGAGTGCCGTCGGCCTGGAGTGTGTCGATGGCGTCGTCGATCTCGTCCATCAGTCCGCTGTCCTTGCGGGCCGCGAACGCCTGGTAGCTCGTGTCTCCCGTTTGCGCTGCGATTTTCACGCCGGTGTCGCCGGTCTCCTTCAGGTATTCGGCGATGGCGAGGCTGTCGTTGACGGTGGCGTCGACGCGGCCGTCCTTGACGAGGGTGACCGCCTGGACGAAGCCTTCGACGGCCTCGACGTTCGCGCCGGCGTCGGCCGCGACTTCGGCCCAGTTGCTCGTCGACGATTGTGCAGTGGTCTTTCCGGCAAGATCGGCGACGGACGAGATGGAGTTGTCGTCGGCCGCGGTGAGTATCTCTCCTTCGGAGACGGTGTACGGCTTGGACAGGTCGTACGCACTCTGGCGTGCCGGATTGATCGTCACCTGGTTCGCGATCAGGTCGAACCGCTCCGACTCCAGCCCCGCGAAGATGGAATCGAACGGCGTCTGAACGAACTCGACGCTCACACCGAGTTCACCGGCAACGGCATTGACGATGTCGATGTCGTATCCGGTGAGCTGGCCGTCCCCACCCTGGAAGCTGAAGGGGCTGTACGTCCCCTCGGTGCCCACGACCAGGACGCCGTCGTCCTTGATCTGGTCGACGAGCGGCCCGGACGAGGACCCACAACCGGCGATGGCCAACAGTGCGAACATCGCAGCAAGCAGAGCGAGCGCTTTACGGTGCACTTCGAGGTGACCTTCCATGAGGGACACGAAAAATCGTATCGACGAAACCTACCCGTCGATCTCGATCTCCGCTGAGACAACAACGGAGTTGTTCATCGGCAGGGCCGCGGCGCCGAGTGCCGTGCGAGCATGCGCGCCGATCTCGGGTCCGAACACCTGCAGGATCAGGTCGGAGAATCCGTTGATCGCGGTGGTCGTCTGGGTGAAGCCGTGATCGGCGTTGACCGAACCCGTCACGGTGAGCCAGGCGCTGATCCGGTCGAGGTCGCCGATGGCTCTGCTGACACTGCCGAGCACGGCCAGAGCAGTGTCGCGCGCTGCATCCGTGGCAGCATCGAGCGAGATTTCCGACGGCACTGCGCCGAACGGGCCGGCGAGCGAGCCGTCCGGCAACTGCGGGGAATGGCCCGAGACGTACACCCGGTTTCCGCGTACGCGAACCCATTCGAAGGAGAACTCGAAACCTTCCGGTGGCTGCGCTTCCGACGGAAGGGTGAAGCCGAGTTCCTCCAAACGGCGTTCGATCTGCATGTCACCACATCCTTCTCGTCGGGACACCGTTGATGGTTTCGACGGTCCATTCGGTCCCGTCGTGTGCGAGCGTCGATACTCCCGCGTTGAGAATCCTGGGCGACGGCACGCCGCGGATGGCGTCGAAGATCCCGCGGATTATGCCGCCGTGCGCGACGACGATGATCGAGGAATCAGGATGTGAGGCCGCAATCCGATCGATGGCTCGCACTCCTCGGACGATCATGTCCCGACGTGGTTCGAGTCCGGGATAACGGCCGTGTGGCCAGTGAGAGTAGGCGTCGTAATCGGTGAATCCCTCTGCCGCCCCGAAATGGCGCTCGGCGAGATCGGGGTAGGTGGCGCTGCGCGAAATACCGAGCTGCTCACCGATGATGTCTGCTGTTTCGGCGGCCCGTGAGAGCGGCGACGAGACCAACAGATCCCAGGGTCGCCCCTCCAGTTGGTAGACGGCCTCGCGAGCCTGCGCCCGGCCGGTCGCGTTGAGCGGAATGTCCGAGCTGCCCTGCAAGCGGCCATGAAGATTCCAGTCGGTTTCTCCGTGCCGAACCAGTGCCAGAAAAGTCATAGTGGGGAGAAGATTATCGCAGTTAACCAGGGAGTACCGTCGAGTAGGACACAGCGGTAAGAACAAGTTGGTCGATACCGGAGGGACCTTTTCATGAATCTTGCTTTGACAGAGGAGGAAGCTGCATTTCGTGACGAATTGCGGACGTTCTTCACCACCGAGATTCCCGCGGAGATCCGCGAGAAGAACAGGGTGGGAATCGAACTGAGCCGTGAAGACATGGTCACGACTATGCAAATTCTCAACGCCAACGGCCTTGCCGTCCCGAACTGGCCCGTCGAGTTCGGTGGCAAGGACTGGACTCCGGTTCAGCGGCACATCTGGCTCGACGAGATGCAGTTGGCGTCGGTGCCGGAGCCTCTGGCATTCAACGCGTCGATGGTCGGGCCGGTCATCGCCACGTTCGGCGCTCAGGAGCAGAAGGAGAAGTTCCTCCCGAAGACGGCCAACCTCGACATCTGGTGGTGTCAGGGGTTCTCGGAGCCGGAAGCAGGGTCCGACCTCGCGTCGCTGCGCACCACAGCTCTGCGTGACGGCGACGACTACATCGTCAACGGACAGAAGACCTGGACCACGCTGGGGCAGTACGCAGACTGGATCTTCGCGCTGGTGCGGACCAACCCCGATGCGCCGAAGAAGCAGGCAGGTATCTCGTTCCTGCTGATCGATCTGGACACGCCGGGAATCACGGTGCGCCCGATCAAGCTGATCGACGGCAGCGTCGAGGTCAACGAGGTGTTCTTCGACAACGTTCGGGTGCCAGCCGAAAACCTTGTGGGCGAGGAGAATCAGGGCTGGAGTTACGCCAAGTTCCTGCTGGGAAACGAGCGTACCGGCGTTGCGCGTGTAGGGCACACCAAAGTGCGGCTCGAACGAGCGAAAGAATATGCGGCCGCAACAAAGGTCGGAGGCGGCACGCTGCTCGAGGATCCGCTGTTCGCTGCGAAGTTCGCCGAACTCGAAAACGAGGTTCTGGCACTGGAGTTGACGCAGCTTCGGCTGGTGTCGAGCTCGGCGGACGGCAAGCCGAATCCGGCGTCGTCGATCCTGAAACTGCGTGGTTCGGAGCTGCAGCAGTCCGCGACCGAGTTGCTGATGGACGTGGCCGGACCCGACTCTTTGCCCTACGAGGCAGGCGAGAGCATCGAGAGCCCAGGCTGGGCGCAGCGCTCGGTACCGACGTACCTCAACTACCGCAAGGTCTCGATCTACGGCGGTTCGAACGAAGTGCAGCGTCAGATCATCGCGTCGACGATTCTCGGATTGTGAGGGCAGAGCAATGGATTTCGAACTGAACGAGGAACAGAAACTTCTCCGCGACACCACGCGTGAAGTGCTCTCCCGCGCGTACGACACCGAGAAGCGGAACAAGATCGTCGCCGAGGAGCCTGGCTGGTCGGCCGACGTCTGGAAGCAGTTGGCCGAGGTCGGTCTTCTCGGCCTGAGTTTCTCCGAGGACGACGGCGGCCTCGGTGCCGGTCCCGTCGAGATCATGGCGGTCTTGACCGAGGTCGGACGACGCCTCGCTCCGGAACCGATTCTCGACGCCGTCCTGATTCCCGGCGGGTTGATCTCCGAGGTCGGATCTGCCGATCAGCGTAAGAGGATTCTGCCCGGTGTCGCCGAAGGATCGACGTTGCTCGCGTTCGCGCACAACGAGACCGGAAGCCGATGGCCGGATATCGATGTGAAGGTCGCAGCCACCGAGGACGGTGGGTCGTGGGCACTCAGCGGCGTCAAGAACCCTGTTCCGCACGGCGGAAGTGCGGACATTCTCGTCGTCAGTGCTGCTCTTCCCGGCGGCGGCGTCGGACTCTTCCTGGTCGACGGCGACGCGACCGGTCTCGAGCGCAAGGCCTACCAGACGCACGACGGAGGGCGCGCCGCGCAGATCTCGCTTACCGACGTGGCGGCCGAACCGCTGGGCGACGGTGTGGATGCGTCGGCAGCCATCACTTCCGCTGAGGTCAGGGCTCAGGCAGCGTTGTCGGCCGAGGCAGTTGGTGCTATGGAGGAGGCGCTGCGGCTGACGACGGATTACCTGAAGCAGCGCAAGCAGTTCGGCGTTCCGCTGGCGAAGTTTCAGGCACTGACCTTCCGTGCCGCGGACATGTACGTTCTGCTCGAACTGGCACGGAGCATGGCCTTGTATTCGACGATGAATCTGGCCGACGACGTCGTCGATCAGAAAGTCGCGTCACGTGCGAAGCTGCAGATTTCCCGGTCGTCGCGCAAGATCGGTCAGGAAGCGATACAGCTGCACGGCGGCATCGGCGTCACTGCTGAATATCCTGTCGGGCACTATGTTTCCCGCCTGGTTGCCATCGAGCACACGCTCGGTGGCGTCGAAGAGCATCTGCGGATTCTCTCCAAGTAGACCTGCGCCCAGTGGTGCGGTCAGGGCCCCTCCGGAGCACCTAACCGCACCACTGGGGCGCCTGGGTGATGCCTCTAGGAGGCCTTCACGACGAGGTCTACCACGGCACCCGGGTTCGAGACGAGAACAGCGTGTGAGCCCGGTACCTCGGTGATCTGCGCACCGGCGCGCTCGGCCATGAACTTCTCCGACGCAGGCGGGATGATCTGATCCTGCTGCGGGATCAGCGCGTAGCTCGGGGTGCCCGCCCACGACGGCGGCTCGCTCGGCTCGATCAGCGCAGTGGCGGCGATCGACTTCTGACTCGCGATCATCTTCGCAGCCTGCTCGTCGCTGACGTCCGGTGCGAAGTACTGCTTGAACAGCGCAGGTGCGATGTAGCCGTCGACGTTCTTTCCGAGGATGTTCGTGGAATCGTCGACGATCCCCAGTCCGAGAACTGGCGGCAGCAACGACGTCAGTCCGAAGCGGATCGGGTCGAGTGCAAGCGCTGCGGGCTCGCCTGCCGTCGGTACGAACGCCGCGACGTACACGAGCGATTCGACATTGTCGGCGTGGACATTCGTGATGACGGTTCCGCCGTACGAATGCCCTACGAGCACGACGGGGCCGTCGATGTCCTCGACGACCTTCTCGACTGCCGCCGAATCGTAGCCGGGTCCGCGAAGCGGATTTTCCGGGGTGACGACGGTGTAGCCGCGTGCGCGGAGGCCTGCGGCGACTCCGTCCCAGCTGGAGGTGTCGGCGAACGCGCCGTGCACCAGCACGACCGTCGGGAGATCCTGGGCGGATGCTGTTCCTGCTCCGAACGTAAGGCTTGCGGCAACCGCGGCTGCTGCTGCCGCTGCTTTCGATCGTGTGAACTTCATGCGTTCCTCTCGGTGGGAGTGATCCCAATCTAAGCCACCGTCGCGTGCGTCAGGAATTTGCTTCGTGTTGGTGTGGCGTGCCCGAGGCATTACTCTCAGGCAGCTTGGCTAGGGTGGGATAAGAGGGACCACGCAATCTGCGTGCCCACGTGAAAGCCGATCGGAAGCGAGTTACCGATGAAGGCTCGGACGGCAGAGCACCCACGCCCCAATCACTGCCTGCTGCATTTGAGTGACACCCACCTCGTCGAGGGGGGAAATCTCTACGGCGGCGTGGACAGTACGGCGACTCTGCAGAGGCTGCTCGGGGATGTCCAAGCGTCGGGAGTTCGTCCGGATGCTCTCGTGTTCACCGGGGATCTCACCGATCGCGGCGAAGCAGGTGCGTACGACAGGCTCCGCGCTCTGGTCGAGCCTGTCGCCGAAGCCCTCGACGCGCGCATCATCTGGGCAATGGGCAACCACGACGATCGAGCGAATTTTCGCAGTCGCCTTCTGGATCAGCAGCCGAGCACCGGCACGGTCGACCGCGTTCACGATCTCGACGGACTCCGAGTGATCACCCTGGACTCGACGGTGCCCGGCAAGCATCACGGCGAGTTGCTGCGCGACCAATTGGACTGGCTTGCAGGAGTTCTCGCCACTCCAGCTGAGTTCGGAACGATACTGGCAATGCATCATCCGCCGGTTCCGACTGTGCTCGATCTTGCTGTTCTCGTCGAACTGCTCGATCAGAAAGCCCTGGCCGACGTAGTCCGCGGCACCGATGTCCGTTCGATCATCGCCGGTCACCTGCACTATTCGACCACCGCGACATTCGCCGGAATCCCGGTGTCCGTTGCGTCCGCCACCTGCTACACGCAGGACCTCAACGTCGAACCGGGCGCGATCCGGGGCAGGGACGGAGCCCAGGCGTTCAATCTGGTCCACGTCTACGACGACACCGTCGTGCACTCGGTGGTGCCTATCGGCTCCTACGACACGGTCGGGGAGTACGTGCACGCTGATGAGGTCGCGCGTCGCCTCGAGCGTGCGGGCGTCAGAATCGCCGACAGCACCCGGCACTCACGCGTCAGCCTCTGACGTCTCGACCAACCATTCCTCCAGTTCTCGGTGGACTACGCCAGGCGCTTCGATGGGCGCAAGGTGGCCCACTCCTGCCACCGTCACAATTTCGGCGTGTCCGGGTAGAAGATCCTGTACGACGGTCGCTCGTGACGCCGGGATCCAAGGATCCTCCTCGCCCCAGCCGATTCTGACCCGGCATCGCACCGTGCCCAGTCGTTCCTCGATCGGACGTGTGTGTTCCGGATGCAGCGACGCGATCTGACGATAGAAGGCGCTCTGCTCCTCGTCCCCGATCCAGGGTGCGCTCAATATCTCGACCTGTGCGCCGGTCAGTCGGTTGTGAGCTGCCCCGGCTATGTAGGTTTCGACCAGCGCGGTGTGCAGGGGTGTCGGCAATTTCGCGAACACCTCGGTGTGGCAGGCGACGAGTTGAAAGAACGGAGATCCCCACGGTTCGACGATCACCGGGTCCCAGAGGTACAGACTCGTGTACTCGTCGTTGTCGAGCAGATGGGAGCCGAGGGCGACTGCCGCACCGATGTCGTGAGCGATGACATGGGGCCGTTGCAGCCCCCAATGCTCGATCAGTCGGGTGCAGCGGGCGATCTGGGCGAGGAGATCGACCGGCACGGACTCGTTCTTCGTGGAGCGTCCGTATCCCGGCATGTCCCACAGGAACACTCTGTGGGACATGCCCAGATGCCGTGCTGCTGTTGCCCACACTTCGGCGGACCACGGAGTGCCGTGGCAGAAGACGACGTCGGCAACGGGCGTCGTCCGCGGTTCGATGGTGTAGGTCGCGATGTCGGCGCCGTCTATCGAGACGTAGACCGGCGAGGGTAGCGAACTCAGGTGTTCGGACATGCCGATACGGTAAAACCTCAGGTCGACCTGAGGTCAAGAATACTGAGCGTATGAAGATCGGCGAGGTATCGAATGTGCTCGGAACGGAAGTGCATGTCTTGCGGCACTGGGACGACATGGGTGTCGTGAGTCCCCAGCGGACTTCGACGGGGCAGCGAGAGTACAGCGAGGAGAACCTCACGCGCCTCCGCATCGTCCTGGCATGCCGGCGGGTGGGGATCAGTCTGCCGGATATTCGGTCGATCCTGCACAGAAGCGAACCCGGCAGGACAGCCGTGATCGAGCGCCGAATACAGGCCATTCGCACTCAACGAGCCCACCTGGACAGTTCGGAACAGTTCTTACTGCACGTGATCTCCTGCAGACACGACCTGCTCACGCGGTGTGTTCAGTGCACGGAGTACGCGGTGAGCGAGGCCGGCCACTAACTTTCCCAGGGCGCCACGATCGGGAAGTACCGGTCGAGGAACTCGGTGACGCGGCGGGTGCGAACCTCGAGATCGACCTCGGGGAAACTGCCGTCGTTGAGGCAGAAGAAATCGACGGCCCGTTTCGGGAGCATGCTCTCCATCAGGTGCAACCCGGCGTGCGCGGTGGTGTCGATGTAGGTGACTTTCGCGTCGCGCTGTACGACGGCTCGGCCGCTCATCAGGGCGTAGTAGTGGTACAGCGAGTTCGTCACCGAGATGTTGGTGCTCGCGCGGAAAACGCTTGCCGCGGTGGAGGCGAACTCGTCGGGAAATTCGTTCTCCATCTCCTGCAGCACACTCTTGCGCAGCGGTGTTGCCGCGTGTTCGAGGTGGCGAGTGGTCATGAGACCGAATCGATCCTGCAACAGGCGACGGTTCACCCGAGCCGCGTTCTCGAAACCGCTGCGGTCGGCGTCGTTGTAACCCAATCCGATTCGGGTCGTCGCCTCGATGAACATGCTGATCCCGCCGGGGGAGAAGAACATCTGCGGACCGACCGGCCTACCGAAGAACATGTCGTCGTTCGAGTAGAGGAAGTGCTCCGACAAGCCGGGGATGTGGTGCAGTTGAGCTTCGACGGCCTGTGAATTGTGTGTCGGCAGAACCGATGTGTCGACGAAGAAGGTTTCGCTCGGCACGAAGGTGACACGCGGGTCATCGGCGAGCCACGCGGGACGGTCGGAATCGGTGGCGACGAAAATCCGGCGAATCCACGGCGCATACATGTGGATCGAGCGCAGCGCGTACTTCAGTTCGTCGATCTGCCGGAAACGCGCGGCCGATGCGTCACCCTCTCCGACGACGTAGTTCTGCATACGCCGAGCACGTTGTGCCTGAAATTCTGCCGACGAACCGTCGACCCAGGAGAACACGATGTCGACGTCGAAATTGATATCCGACGCGTGGTCGGCGAACATGTTCTCGATCGTCGGCCAGGTCTTGCCGAATCGTTCGACGGTTCCGCGGACTGCCTCGTCGGGCTTGATTGTGCGTCGGGTGAGCGAATTCTCCACCGGTAGGTAAATTTCCGATGGGGAGAACGCCCAGAACTCCAGCTGCACTGCCGTGGACGCGCCGTAGTTCAGTCCGCTCTTCGGCTCGGCGCGCGGACGATACAGGCGGAAGATGCGGGCCTCCGACGTGTCGGCGGGCAGGCCGTCGGCAAGCAGAACCGCTTTGCCGCGCTTGACGTCGACCGTCTTGCAATAGAACGGCTCGGAGACGCACGCGGCTATCAGTGCAGCTTTGGTCGATTCGCGTGAGTTTTCGTCGAGCGCAATGACCGGCCGTTCGTCATTGCCGCGTACCAGGAGATAGGCGATGTGTGCTTTGTCGAGCGCGTCCCGAACGAACAGCAGGTCCTCGACCATCGCCTGGTGCGGCGTTGTAGAAGTGATCCGAAGGGCGAATCGTCCCCCGAACGGAATGACGTCGGTGCGGTCCGTCAGACGCGCCGTCGAGCCGGCGGACGCGCCCAGAACGGGGTCGTCGGAATCCTGCTCGGGAGGTACGAGGTAGATATCGTGCGGGGCGGACGTCGAGGTGATGGTGACCCTTCCGGAGGCGGCTGTGCGAGCCGAGGACCCCCGGAGCATTGTGCTCAGTGTATAGCTGACCGGGCAGGGACGAAGCGCACGGCGACCAGCAGGCCCGCAATGACCCCGAACACGTCGAACAAGGCATCGAGTGCGGAGCCACTGCGGCCCAGCGGCAACACTGCCTGCAGGACTTCGGACAGGATCGCGAAACCCACCGTCCAGGTCAGGGTCTTCATGACGCCGATCGCGGCAAATCGTGAGCTGTACGCCAGCGCAGCGAAGAGGGAGAAGTGAATGATCTTGTCGCTGTGCTCGAATCCGCTCGGCACTCCCGACGCCGGGGTGAACAGGATGATCAGGGCCGCGAAACCCGAGATCGCGAGCGGAACGTAATACTTCAGCGGCATTCGGCCCAGCTTAGGTTCTAGCGGCGTCGAAGCAGCACGACGGTGTCCTTGCGCTCGGCCGGAGTGCCGTCCGGGTCCGCGGATTCGCGGGCCCGATCCTCGGCCACCACGACTGTCCAGTCATCGCCGTCGAACAGCGACGTGATCGCGTCGACGTCGAAGAGCAGTTGAGCGTGTTTGTGCTGCGATGCGAGGTGGTCGTGTGGGCTGTGACCGACGATGAGCAGATGTCCGCCGGTGGCGACGGCGGCTCCGAACCGCGTGAAGGCCGGTCCCGTCTGGTGCGGCGGAAGCTGAAAGAAGTGCGCAGTCACCAGGTCGTAAGTGTTCTCCGGTTCCCACTCCAGGAGGTCACGGTGAAGCCATTCGATATCGCGGCCACCTTGATGTGCGCGTGCACGCTCGATCGCGACCTCGGAGATGTCGGCTCCTGTAGTTCTCCAGCCGTTGTCGGCCAGCCACCGGGCGTCGCCGCCTTCGCCGCTGCCGATGTCGAGGGCTGTCCCCGGAGTGAGCTTCGATACCTCGGCCACGAGAACGGGATTCGCATTGCCGCTCCAGCGCTGGTCCTGCTCGGTGTACAGGTTGTCCCAGAACGGTTGGTCGAATACTGGCTCGTCGTGTGTGTGCATGCTTCCAGAATGCCGGGTGGCGCAGTATCGCGCAAGATTGTTTGCCAAAGCAGCAAAGTGCGGCTCCGCCGCCCGTGCGTGCGTAATGACACTCGGCGGTAACTACGCACGCACGGGCGGCGGAGCCGCACGCAGCTCAGATGTCGATCAGAACCTTTCCGACGAACCCGTTCTCGACGGCGTCGTGGGCAGCAGCGGAATCTGCCAACGGGAATCGCTGCAGCGGCAGCCCGGCGTCCTCGCCGACATTCAATACTCCAGCCGCAGCTGCGTTGGACACGTCCTGCTCGGCTGCTTTCAATGCCGCCTCGCCGACGGTGTAGAGCAGGATGAACTGGTATCGCGTGTTCAGGACCATGTTCGGCCGGACATCGAGGGTGATCGTGTCGCCGCCGTTGTTGGCGTACACGGCAATCGACGCGCGGGTCGAGGTCACTGCCGCATTCAGTTCGGCGTTCTGCGCTGGAGCCACCTCGACGACGAGGTCGACGCCGTTCGGCGCGACTGCGCGAATCTCGGCCACGGCGTCACCGGTCTTGTAGTTCACGACGTGATGCGCACCGGCGGCCGTCGCAAGTGCGGCTTTCTCGGGGCCGCTGACGGTGGTGATCACGGTCGCCCCTGCCCACCGAGCCAGCTGTATCGCCGCATGTCCGACGGCTCCAGCGCCACCGGCCACGAGGACCGTCTTGCCTTCCAACGACGAAGGAGCCAAATGTGTCGGTCCGTCCTCGGACACGGTCAGTGCGCGGTGAGCTGTCATTGCGGGTACACCGAGGGAGGCGCCGACGTCGAAGCTGACGTTCTCGGGAAGTCGGACGACCCGGGTGGCGGGCACCACCGTGTACTCCTGTGCGGTGCCGGTGGGCCGCTGGTGCTGGGAGAGGTAGAGCCAGACTCGGTCGCCGACGGCGAGGCCTTCGACACCCGGACCTGCCGCGTCGATGATGCCGGCGCCGTCCTGGTTGGGGACCACCTCGTCGAAAGCCAGCTCGCCAGTGGCGCCGGTTCGGTTCTTCCAATCCGTCGGGTTCACGCCCGAGACCACGACCTTGACGCGGACCTCGCCCGGTCCGGGCTCGGGGACCTCGCGTTCCACGAGGTTCAGTACCGAGGAGTCACCGTTGCGGGAGTATGCGATTGCCTTCATGGTGGGTTCAACAGGGGTCCGGGTGGTGAAAATTCCGAGTGTGGGTACCCCGCAGGTGCACGCGTAGTTACCTTCGAAGGTAACTACGCACTCACGGGCGGCGGAGCCGCGAGAATGAAGGGACCACTACGTGAATCACGCTGCAGTGCTGGCCGATGCTTTCGGACGCATCAAGGAGGTCGTGCACGACACCCTCGACGACATCCCTGCCCCGGCGTTGACGTACCGGGTCGATTCGGACGCCAACACGATCGCATGGTTGATCTGGCATTTGACGAGGGTTCAGGACGACCACGTCGCCGGTGTCGCGGGCAGCGAACAGATATGGACCGCGGACGGATGGAACGAGCGGTTCGCTCTGCCGTTCGACGACGGTGCGATCGGCTACGGCCAGTCTTCGAGCGACGTCGCGGCGGTCACCACCGGAGCGGATCTGTTGCGTGACTACCACGACGCCGTGTATGCCAAAACCGTTGCCTACGTGAACTCGTTGAGCGCCGACGATCTGGATCGGGTGGTCGACGAAAACTGGGAGCCCCCGGTCACGCTCGGCGTTCGCCTTGTCTCGGTGGTCTCCGACGACCTACAGCACGCAGGTCAGGCGGCCTACGTTCGAGGAGTGTTCGACAGGGCCTGAGCGCAAGCGGACAAGCCCGCCGCCGACGACGCGGCGCGAACGTGCTCAGGCGTAGTGCTTGCGTAGATTGTCGAGGGTCTTGGCGATGTTGCGACGCTGGAACTGCGGGAACGTCTTACCGCTCGTGACGATCTTGTCGAACACCAATGACACTGCGTCCGGCCACTTCCGGCGGTCGTCGGTCCAGGTCTCGGTCACCCGGGTACCTTCCGGAACCGTCTCGAAGTCGTAGCGCCACGTCGCGTTCGCGCCCTTGATCCGAGGCGACTTCACGCCGATTGCGAATACTCGGAATTCGAAAGCCTTGCCTGGATCGGCCACCGTCACCGTCGACCGGGTGACCCACTGTGCGCGGCCACGCTTGTTTCTTCCATCGAATTCCATTCCGACATAAGTGGTCTCGCGAGGATTGGTCACGTGGGCGCCGAGATTCTCGGGACTCCAGGTTCCCATCCGTGTCGGGTCGCTGATGGCGTCGTACAGCTCGCGGGCAGAGGCGTTCACGACGACGCTGTCGGAGACGGTGAATTCGCGGGTCATGTCCAGCTACCTCTTTTTCAGTCCGGGATGGATGCGAGCAAGCATGGGCACCATCAGGGTTCGCGGGGTGATGGCGGCGAAGATCGATCCCACGCGGTTGGCCACACCCGGGATCGCGACCATCTGGCCCTTTGCCATGCCGTCGACCGCGGTCTTCGCGACGACGTCGGCCGTGACCCACATCATCGGCGGCAGTGCCTTTTCGGCATCGCCCTTCGCGAAGCCGGCTGCCTCGCCGAAGCCGGTATCGACCGGGCCGGGGCACAGGGCGGTCGCGCTGACACCAGTGCCCTTCAGCTCGCCGACGAGACTCTGGGTGTAGGACAGCACGAAGGCCTTGCACGCGCCGTAGCCGGCCTGCCCGGGGAGTGGCTGAAAAGCCGCGGTCGACGCAACGTTCAACACCGCTCCGCGTCGACGGGCAGTCATGCCCGGCAGGAATCGGCTGCACAGGTCGGCAACGGAGGCGACGTCCACCTCGATCATGTTGAGCTCGGCGTCCGGATCGGATGCGGCTACGGGACCTAGCGTCGAGAGTCCGGCGTTGTTGACGAGGATGTCCGGTGTCAGACCCAGCGCCTCGACGCGACCGAGTAGCTCGGCTCGGTCGGATCTGACCGAGAGATCCGCGGGCAGTACTTCGGCGCGCACACCGAGTGCCGTCAATTCGTCTGCCAACGACGCCAGCTTGTCGGCCCGTCTGGCGACCAGGGTTACCCCATGGCCGCGCCTCGCCAGTTCGCGCGCAATGGCGTCGCCGATTCCGGACGACGCTCCGGTCACGACTGCTGTTCGATCGGGTGCTGGTCTGGGAAGACTCATGCGCTCCACCGTAGCGTCCCCGAAGTTTCACCGTATTTGAAATTTCAGGGAAGGTAAGCCTATTCTTCATTCGATCAGACCCTAGGAAAGGCTTTCGATGCAACTCGCTTCTCGCCGGCGCACCGCGGTGCTGTCCGGATTCCTGGCTGCCACGCTGGTGATCGGCGGTTGTAGTTCGTCGACCGAGGGCGTATCGACGGAGTCGACCGGCGGCGATTTCGAGACCGTGACGATCGATTCGGCTCTGGGGCAAGCAGTCATCACCGAGAAACCAGAGCGCATCGTGACACTCGGCATGGGTTCGGCCGAGACGGCGATCGCGCTGGGGACCGTTCCCGTCGCTGTCGAAGAATACCCCTGGGGCAGTGACGATTCGGGGTACCTCCCCTGGATCGACGAGGCGCTCGACGACGATCACCTGCCCCAACAGTTCACTGGCGGCACCGAGCTGAGCGTCGAAGCGGTACTCGCGCTCGACCCGGATCTCATTCTCGCGCCGTGGTCCGGCATCACTCAACAGCAGTTCGACTCACTGAACGCGTTCGCGCCCGTTGTCGCCTACGAGGAACAGCCCTGGACCATCACCTGGGAAGACCAGATCTCCGTGATCGGCAAGGCGATGGGCGAAGAGCAGAAGGCCGCCGACGAGATCGACAAGATCAAGAGCCGGTTCGCCGACGCCACCGCCGCGCATCCCGAGTACAAGGACCTCACCTTCTCCTACATCTACAACACCGGTCCCGGCACGCTCGGCGTCTTCCTTGCCGAAGAGCAGCGCGTCGCGATGGTGCGGGCCCTCGGCCTGCAGGTCGACCCCGTCGTCTACACGCTCGACGAGACCGAGGGCACCGACTCGTCGGTCATCGGGCTCGAGAACGCAAACCTGCTGAACGATTCGGACCTGATCTTCACGTTCTATTCCGATTCCCAAAACCGCAGTGACACAGAGGCTCAGCCCGCGTACAACCAGATCCCGGCGATTGCGCGCGGATCGGTGGTTGCTCCGACCGAGCAGCCGTTCGTCACCGGTTCCTCGATCATCAACCCGCTGACCGTGCCGTGGGCGCTCGAGCGGTACGTCCCGATGATCGACGACGCCGTCGGCAAGCTCTAGGACCGGTCGCGCTCTTCCTTGAACCGATTCCACTCGCTGCGCAGCATGCGGTTGTCGATGATCCACCCCATGTAGTCCCTCATGTTGAGCACACGGAGGTACGCGGGCCCCGACGGGTCGGCGTACTTCAACGCCGCCGTTGCGAGCGCTCTTTGATTCTCCAGGTACGCGTGCTCGTTCTCCAGGAACCCGCCCCACACGTCGGAATCCATGACGTAGTAGTGCACGCGGTCGCGGGGGCGGCGAACCTGCTGGACGAATCCACGTGCGATGAGCCGCCGGATGTAGTTGGAGATCGACCCTCTGCTGGTACCGAGCGCTTGGGCCAACTCAGCGGCGCTGACTCCTGGGGACTCGTTGATCAGCAGGTATCCGACGATCCGGCCCTCGATGCGTGACGCGCCGCCGGACTGCCAGTAGTCGGCGAATCGGTCGATGAACCACTCGGGGAATGCTTCCGGTGTCCGTGGCCCCGCCTCGACCATGAAAGTCCCCTTCGCCGTCCTGCTGTCTTGCGAAAATTAGAACACGTCGCGCTGGGCCTCCTGCTCCAGTACCTGGTCGAGGTCGGAGAGGCGGTTCATCGACGACACCTGCCGGGCGGTTCGGTGGTTGTGCGCCAGGCGATCTCGATGGCGATGCACGAAGGCCCAATACCCTGCTGTGAACGGGCAGGCATCCGTTCCGAGTCGCTTCTTCGGGTTGTACTCGCACCCGCCGCAGTGGTCGGTCATGCGGTTCAGATACGCCCCGCCCGAGGCGTACGGCTTCGTCGCGATCAATCCGCCGTCGGCATGTTGGCTCATCCCGATCACGTTGACCGGCATTACCCAGGCGAAACCGTCGACGAACGCTGTGGAGAACCACTCCGTCAATGCTTTGGGGTCGTATCCGCGTTGCAGCGCGAAATTTCCCAGGATCATCAGTCGCGGAATGTGGTGCACCCAGCCACGTTCACGTAACTCGGTCAAGGTGTGCGACAGACATGCCGCGATCGGCTCTTCGCCGTCGAGGTCGGTGAACCACTTCGGCAGTGGCACATGGGCTTCCAGCTCGTTCCGGTTCACGTAGTCCGGTCCGAAGTGCCAGTACAGATGCCAGACGTATTCTCGCCACCCGAGTATCTGCCGGACGAACCCCTCGACCGACGCAAGTGAGGCATCACCGTCGCGCCAGGCTTTTTCGGCTGCCTCGGCGACATCCAACGGCTGCAACAATCCCAGATTGAGCGGAACCGACAGCAGCGAATGCGCCATCGTCCAATCCTCGGTCATGACTGCGTCCTCGTACTTGCCGAAGTCCTGCAGCCGGTAGGAGACGAAGTGATCCAGAGCCTTTCGTGCTTCGTCGGCCGTCACTGCGAACAGTCTGGGTCCGTCGTTGCCGACGGTGTCCAGGTTCATCGAATCCAGATCGGCACGGACCTCGTCGTCGATCGTGTCCTCTGTGGGCCACCAGGGTGGATCGACGCCGAGTGTCAGTTGCTTCTTCGGCGGGGGCTCGCGGTTCTCCTCGTCCAGGTTCCACTTGCCGTCGACAGGATCGTCGCCCGACATCAGGATCTCGAAACGTCGGCGTTGATCGCGGTAGAACGTTTCCATCCGGAACTGGTGGCGATTGCCAGCCCACTCGTCGAAGTCCGCGCGGCTCAGCGCGAACATCGGCGTCGGAAGGACGTCCTCGACGAGACCCTCGTCGAACAACCGATTCACGAACTTCTCGGCCCCGTGCGAAGTCGGCTCGAAGACCACGACCGGCCGGCCGAACTGCTCCAACGCTTCTCGGTACGTGTCGGTCTGCAGATAGGTAGCGCGGTCACCCAACTCGTCCGCGAGGTGCCGCATGCCCGAGAGCACCAGATGCAGCTTCTGGCGGTGGAACGGTTTGCTACGAAGAACGCGCGCACTCTCGACGAGGAGGACGTCGCGTTCGACGTGCTCGGGCGTCGAATGAAAGTGCGGGCCCAACTGATCACCGAACAGCCATAGCGGGGAGCTCATACCTCCGAGTGTGCTCGGATCGATACATCAGCAAACCAGGCGCAGCTGCGGTAGAACTAGGCCCACCACGAAAGGTAGACGACCAGGGAGTGCAGATGGCGACTGTAATCGCCACGATCAACCTCAAGGGCGGCGTCGGGAAGTCGACGACGACGGCGGCACTGGCCGAGTTCATGTCGGCCGAGTTCGGGTATCGAGTGCTGCTCGTGGATCTCGATCCGCAGACCAACCTGACGACGATGATGATCGGCGAACAGCGGTGGCAGGAGGTCAACGACGCGAACTTGACTCTCGACGCCCTCTTCGCGAGTGCCCTGGATGCGAACCTTCCGGAATTCGACGTGGTGAAAGCGCTTCAGCGCGACGCCTCGCCACTCGAGTCGGTGCGCGGCGTCGACCTGATCGCGTCGTCGTTGGACCTCATGGAGACCCAGGAGGAGATGAATGCGTGGCAGTACGAAGCGCCTGGGTCTCTCGAGCCGCTCCTGGTTCTCCGCGCGGCCCTCGCTGGACTGCAATCCTCGTACGATTTCGTCCTGCTCGATTGCGCGCCCAATCTCGGCATCGTCACCGCCAACGGACTGATGATGGCCGACGCCTATGTTGTTCCCGCGATCCCTGACGTGCTGTCGACCTATGGGATCCCGCAGCTGCAGCGTCGAGTGCAGCGATTCACCGATCGGACCGGTCATGCATTGACTCCGCTCGGGCTGATCATCACCAAGTACCGCTCCAGCTCGACTCTGCACCGAACCACCATCGAGCGCCTGCAGCGGCAGGTGTTCGAGTACGAATCGCTGCCGGCGGACGAACGCGACACCCGGCCGCGTCCGCCGACGGTCATTCCGCATTGGATCCCCGAGTCCAATCAGATCGCTCAGTCGGCCGAGTACCTGGACTTCGGCACCCTCCGTCAGAAGTACGGCAACCACGGCCAGTTCGACGCACTACGGAACATGACCGAACACGTCGTATCGAACGTCGGGGTGTACCTCTGAGGTGTGAAGCCCTGAGGTCTTCACTTCCCTCGTCGCCGAGGTTCGTACGCCTTCGGTCGGTTGAGTGAATTTTCGACCCCGGTGGCCAGCCCGACTTGACCGCGGCACGAAGTTCGCATGGACTGGCGGAGTGGGAGTACGAGAAGGATTGTCCAGACGCGGGTTTCTGAGGTCGTCGACGACCGCGATCGCCGCTGTCGGGGCGGCGTCGGCGATGCCGGCTCTCGCACACGCGCAGAGTGATCAACCGGGGCCTTTTCAGCACGGAGTCGCGTCCGGTGATCCGACGCCGGAGGCGGTCATTCTTTGGACGCGAATTACCCCGGTTCCCGACGCCACTCCCGGTTCCGGACTGGGCCCCGCCACGTCCGTCCGTTGGCGGGTGGCCACCGACCCCGAGCTCACCGCATTGGTTCGTAGCGGGTCTTCGGTGACCGACGCGGCGTCCGACCACACCGTCAAGGTCGACGTCGACGGTCTGTCCCCGGCGACGACCTACTACTACAGCTTCGAGGTTCTCGACGGCGACAGCTCCGGCGCTCAGTCGGTAGTGGGTACCACCAGAACAGCTCCCGCGAACGACGCCGACGTCCAGCGCATCAGGTTCGGCGTCGTCTCCTGCTCGAACTGGGAGTCCGGATATTTCGGTGCGTATCGGCACCTGTCCACTCGGACGGATCTGGATGCAATCATCCACCTGGGCGACTACATCTACGAGTACGAAACCGGTGGCTTCGCCGGCAAGAACGGTGTGGTTCGCCAGCACGAGCCTGTGCACGAGATCGTCAGTCTCGCGGACTATCGGATCCGCCACGGCCAGTACAAATCGGACCCTGATCTGAAGGCCGCTCACCTCGGCGTGCCGTGGATCTGCACATGGGACGACCACGAGAGCGCCAACGACGCGTACGACGGTGGTGCCCAGAATCACCAGCCCGAGACCGAAGGACCGTGGAACGTCCGAAAGGCCAACTCGGTGCAGGCGTACTACGAGTGGATGCCGGTCCGAGCGGCAGGCAGCGCGCAGAACCGCCACCTGTACCGGCGTCTGCGGTTCGGGAACCTGCTCGAACTGTCGATGCTCGACCTGAGGACGTACCGGTCTCAGCAGGTGTTGCCGTTCCAGGGAGCCGACGTGGACTCGCCGAACCGCACGATCACCGGAGCCGACCAGATGCAGTGGTTGACCGACGGACTCGTGTCCTCGCCGACCACGTGGAAAATCGTCGGGAACCCGGTGATGATCACGCCGGTGCTGTTGCCTCCGCTCGAAAGCGAGGCATCCCGAGCACTGACGAGTCTGATCGGCGTTCCCGAGGGCGGTCTGCCCTACAACGCCGATCCGTGGGACGGGTACACCGCCGACCGCAAGAAGCTCCTGGGTGCTATCGCGGACAACGGTGTGACCAACACCGTGTTCATCACCGGTGACATTCACTCCGCCTGGGCATGCGACGTGCCGCAGGACGCAGCGCGGTACTTCGAGACCGGCGGGGTTGCGACGGAATTGGTCGTCACGTCGGTGTCCTCGGCCAACATCGACGACCTGACCCAGACGCCTCCACACACACTCGGTCGCGTAGCCGAAGCCGCCCTGACCACGCTGAACAGGCACATCCGATACGTCGATCTGGACAGCCACGGGTTCGGGGTGTTCGACGTGACTCCGTCCGGAGTGCAGATGGACCACTGGTTCCTCGACGCAAAGGAAGACCCGTTGACGGGCGTGTACTGGGGCGCAGGGTTCAGCGTTCCCGCGGGCGTCGCGCGGGTGGATGCAGCCCCGCTCCCCGTGCGCGCATAGTTACGTTCGTCTGTCACTACGCACTCACGAGGCATACTTGACACCATGGCTGTACCGAAAATTGTGCTGTTCTACGTGTTCACTCCGCTGCCGGATCCCGAGGCCATCCGGCTCTGGCAGCAGACTCTTGCCGCGTCCAACAACCTGAACGGACGCATCCTGATTTCCGAACACGGGATCAACGCGACGGTCGGCGGCGAGCTGGAGAACGTCAAGAAGTACGTCCGAGGCACTCGTGGCTACGCGCCCTTCAAGAATGCCGACATCAAGTGGTCGGAGGGGCTCGGCGACGATTTCCCGCGCCTGTCCGTGAAGGTCCGCTCCGAAATCGTCACATTCGGCGCACCCGAGGAACTGAAGGTCGACGACGGCGGAGTGGTCGGCGGGGGAGTGCATCTCAGCCCGCAGCAGGTGCACGAGTTGGTGGATTCGCGGGGCGAGGACGTCGTGTTCTTCGATGGCCGCAACGCGTTCGAAGCGCAGATCGGCAAGTTCAAGAACGCCGTCGTGCCCGATGTGGATACGACGAAAGACTTTGTAGCACAGCTTGATTCCGGACAGTTCGACCATCTCAAGATGAGCCCAGTTGTCACCTACTGCACGGGTGGCGTTCGCTGCGAGGTGTTGTCCTCCTTGATGAAGGCGCGTGGGTTCGAGGAGGTGTACCAGCTCGACGGCGGTATCGTGCGCTATGGCGAGACCTTCGGCGACGACGCGCTGTGGGAGGGATCGCTGTACGTATTCGACAAACGCATGAAAATCGACTTCTCCGACCACACCTCGGTGATCGGCAGGTGCACGGTGTGTACCAATCCGACCTCTCGCTATCAGGACTTCGACGACGACGATGGTCGCGGTCTCCGGCTCGTGTGTGTGGATTGTGCCTGAACCACACGACAACCGGGTCGTTCCGCAGGCTCCACTCCTGCCCTACAGGAATGGGTTGGCGCCGCTGCGGATTCGGCTACCACACGGTGACTCGGCGCCTACGGTTCTGGCATGGCTGGAGCGTGAGCACCCAGACGACCCGTGGGCGGCGTCGATGGTCGCCCGGGAGGTCGTCGACGAGAAGGGGCGTCCGTGGAACCCGGAGTCTGCTTATGCGCCAGGTCGATTCGTGCACTTCTACCGTGAGCCTGCGCCCGAGGTGCACGTCCCTTTCGAACTCGACATCCTGTACGACGCCGACGGCCTCGTCGTCGTCGACAAACCCCATTTCCTCGCGACGATTCCGCGCGGCATGCACGTCACCGAGACCGCGACCGTGCGGTTGCGCCGCCTCCTCGACTGCCCCGACATCACCCCGGCCCACCGTCTCGACCGCGCTACCGCAGGTGTACTGATCTTCACTCGCCCCAAGGAGTTACGACGGCCGTATCAGGAATTGTTCAGCGAGCGTGAGGTTCTCAAGGAGTACGAAGCCGTTGCCGGTTTCGACCCATCGCTCGAGTTCCCACGCGTCGTCCGTAGCCGGATCTTGAAAGACCACGGCGTGATGGTTGCGCGCGAAGAGCCTGGTGAACCGAACAGTGAAACGCGGATCGAGCTGATCTCCAATGCGGGGTCGTGGGCCAGATATCGATTGTTTCCGCATACCGGACGAACGCATCAATTGCGAATCCACCTGTCATCCTTGGGTATTCCTATCAAAGGGGACCCGTACTATCCTGTCTACACCAGGACGCCGGCAGACGATTTCGACACTCCGCTGCAGTTACTGGCTCGCGCAATCGAGTTCGACGACCCGATCACCGGTGAGCGTCGTAGATTCGAAAGCCGTCGCACTCTCGCTGGTTGATGAAGAAACCTTCATCTGTATCTCATGGGTACGTCATGGATGCCCGGCATAGTTGCTCTCATGCACTCCTCCCGACCGCTCGCCGTCGCGGCAGTCCTCGCGGCCGTCGTGTTCGTGGTGGTGGCCAGTTTCGTGCTCACACGGTCGCCGGACCCGGAGCTCGATCCGACGCCTGTCGTCGTGAGCGTCGTACCCACCACGACGACATCCACCCCGACAACACCGGCCACGACAACATCCGCACCCGCACCCACCACGCAGGCTCCGCCGCCTTCACCTGCGGTACCAGCGCCTGTTCCTCAGGCCCCACCAGTTCCACAGGTTCCCGCGCCTGCCCCTGCGGTTCCGTACGACGACGACTTCGACGACCTCGACGACGGTGACGACAACGGCGGGGACGACAACGGCGGGGACGACAACGGCGGGGACGACAACGGCGGGGACGACGATGACTGACGCGTCGCTGGTTGCGCGCCGCGGCTCTTCGCTGCCCGCGCGATGGAAGATCACCGCCTGGATCATGCTGACGACCCTGCTGTTGCTGCTGGTTGTCTTGGTCACCGCCCGCAACCTTCTGTTGCGCGACGTCGACGTGCGGGCCAACGACGACATCACGCAAGAGGCCGACGAGTTTCGCACCTTCGCGGCGGAAGGCGTCGACCCGACGACGACGCGTCCGTTCGTCTCCGTCGAGAGACTGCTGGAGGTGTACTTGGCACGCCAGTCGCCCAGTCTCGGCGAGGTGATGATCGGCGTCGTGGGCGATACCGTCGTCGGAGAACCGCGCGGTGACGTTCCACCTGCCTTGGCCGAGGACCCGGCACTACTTCGCTCGACGATCGGTACGGCGCAGCCGGCCGGTGTGGTCGAAACGAGTTCTGGCCAGATGCGATGGGGCCGAGTCGATGTCAATGACATCGGAGGAACCGGCGGAACCCTGTTCGTGGCCGTGTTCACTCAGTCGGGTCGTGAACTGGTGAACCGCACGATGCGGACGATGGCCACTGTCGGCGTCGTCGGCCTGATTCTGACCACGGGTGTCGCCTACCTGGTTGCAGGCCGAATCCTGGCGCCGGTACGGACCGTCCGAACTGTCGCTGCCGAAATTGGGGAGACCGATCTGACCGCTCGCGTGCCCGTCCACGGACGCGATGACATCGCAGACCTGGCGGAGACGTTCAACGCCATGCTCGACAGGTTGGAAAGCGCTTACACGACGCAGCGCCAGTTCGTAGACGATGCAGGACACGAACTTCGCACGCCGATCACGATCGTCCGCGGACACCTAGAGTTGATGTCGGACAACCCCGAAGAGCGTCGCAAGACGCTTGCCCTCGTCGACAGCGAACTGGGCCGCATGGGCCGGATCGTGAGCGATCTGCTGATGCTCGCCAAGGCGGAACAACCGGACTTCGTCGTGCGCAAACCAGTCGACGTCGCGCAGTTGGTTCTCGACATCGAATCCAAGGTGCAGACCATCGGCGACCGTCAGTGGCTGTTGATGGAAGTCGCCGAAGGCACGTGCCCACTCGACGCGCAGCGTGTCACTCAGGCCATGGTCCAGCTGTCGGCCAACGCGGTCGGGCACACCGAGGCCGGCTCTCGAATTCGCCTCGGGTCACGGTTCGACGGCAGCGGAGAGAATCGGATCTTCTCGCTGTGGATCACCGACGATGGCCCCGGGGTGAGACCTGAGGACGCTCCGCTGATCTTCGAACGATTTCAACGAGGTTCACCCGCTGATCGCACCTCACCGACCCAGCGGTCGGGCGCTGGTCTCGGTCTCGCGATCGTCCGCGCGATCGCCGACGCGCACGGTGGTTCCGCCTGGGTTCGAAGCGTGCACGGGGAGGGAGCGACGTTCGGACTCGATCTTCCTGCCCCTGCCGCACTCGCAGAAATCTTGTACGACGACACCGCCACGAAGGAGATCTCATGAGTCGCATACTCATCGCCGAGGACGACGTTCACATTGCGTCGTTCGTGAGTAAGGGACTCCGCGCTGCCGGGTACAGCACCGAGCATGTGACGGACGGCGAGACCGCCCTGATGATGGCGCGCGAAGGCGGTTTCGACATGGTCGTCCTCGACATCGGATTGCCGTCCATGGACGGATTCACCGTTCTGCGACAACTACGCGGCGAAGGCGTCACGACGCCCGTGGTCGTGCTCACTGCGCGCGACAGCGTCAGCGATACCGTCGCAGGCCTCGAAGGTGGGGCGAACGATTACATGACGAAGCCGTTTCAGTTCGCCGAACTGCTTGCGCGACTGAGACTCCGCCTTCAGGACGACTCGTCAGGGCCCTCCGACTCATCGTTGTCTCTGCGTGATCTGCGTCTTGACTTGCGATCCCGGAGGGTGCAGGTGGGGGATCGGACCGTGGACTTGACAGCACGGGAGTTTGCCCTGCTGGAGGTCTTCCTCCGCCACGCCGATCAAGTGTTGTCACGCGAACAGATCCTCGGCCAGGTGTGGGGTTACGACTTCGATCCGGCATCCAATGTCGTCGATGTCTACGTCCGCGCGCTGCGCAGCAAAATCGGTGCCGATCGCGTCGAAACCGTCCGAGGAATGGGATACCGATTGCGATGACGGAGACCAGGTTTGCGACCACGCCTCCCGTCAGGATGCGCCCGACGTCGGCGAGGAAGCTGCGCACGCAGTTCCCGCGTCCGACACCTACCGTCGCGCTGAGCGGTGCCGTGCTACTGATGCTGTGCATCGGCGTGCTGATGGCTGGAGTCTCGGGTGATCTGTCGTTCGACGGAACCGCCACCGTGCTGGTGTTCCTGATTGCGGTATGGGCGTGGATCTTCGCGCCGATCGACGACACCTACGTGGCTCTCGGCGCCGCGCTCGCCTTGGTCCTTCTCGGACCGGTGGACACGGAGACGTTCACCTCGACTCTCGGGGACACCGTCATCTGGCTTCTGGTCGGATCGTTCGTGATCGCGGCCGCGGTGACAGCGAGCGGTCTGTCCGCGCGGGTGGCTGCCCGGACGCTGTCCGTTGCGAGAACCCCGCGGCAACTGGTCCACCTCGTGACCCTCGTGCTTCTGGTGACTACATTTGCCATCCCGGCGACGTCCGGTCGAGCCGCGCTGGCACTGCCGGTGTTTCTTGCGTTGGCTGCGGCGCTGCGACGCCGGCCGAAACTGGTACTCACACTCGCGCTCGTGTTTCCGGCCGTCATTCTGTTCTCGGCGATCGGCTCTTTGCTCGGCGCTGGTGCGCATTTGATCACCAGCGAGATACTCAGAACTGCAACGGGATCGGGATTCGGATTCTTGCAGTGGATGCTGCTCGGGCTCCCGTTGGCGCTGGTGTGGTCCCATGTCGCCGCAGAAATTGCGCTGTCCATCTTCACCGACCGCCCCGAACGACGCACTCCACTCAATATCCGCCGCGAGGTGTTCGCGACAGGATCGGGCCCGTTGACCCCACCGCAACGCCGCATGGTCGTACTGCTGGTGGTAGTGATTCTATTGTGGTGCAGCGAGCCGCTGCACGGCATCGATCCGGCGATCGTCGCGATGATCGGCGCGCTGTTGGCGGCCGCTCCGAAGATGGGTGCAACGACGCTACCTGCAGCAGTCAAGACCATCCCGTGGACGTTGTTGCTGTTCATGGCTGCGACCTTGTGCCTAGGTGTCGCGCTCACCACCAGCGGAGCCGCACAGTGGTTCGCGGATCTGGTTTTCGGTCCGATCAGCGCCATCGGGGATTCGGCGGCAACGACATTCGTCGTCGCGGTGATACTGCTCTCGCTGGTCTCGCACCTACTCGTGCAGTCCAGATCCGCACGGTCGGCGGTGCTGGTGCCTATTGTCGTCGCCATGGCCCCTGCGGTCGGAATCGATCCGGCTGCAGCGGCATTCGCGTCCACTGCGGCGGCCGGATTCTGTCTCACCCTCACCAGCTCGGCGAAACCGGTAGCCATGTTCGCAGCATCGGAGACCGTGCCGGGTTATTCCAACACGCACTTGCTTCGTCTGTCCGCTGCCCTCGCGCCGGTGTCGATCGCACTCGTACTGGTGTGCTCGCTGTGGGTCTGGCCCGCACTCGGCCTGTCGTTGTACTCGTCCTGAAACTCGTCCTAGGAGAAATCATGTCGGTCCGTGTACCGCAACGAATCCTCGTTGCACCCAGTGGTTTCAAGGAGAGCCTGTGCGCAGAACAAGTTGCATCCGCGATTGCCGCCGGGGTCAGACGCGCACTGCCCGGTGTCCGCGTGGACACCGCCCCCATTGCCGACGGCGGTGAAGGTACGGCTCGCACCCTGGCAGCAGCCACCCGCGGGACCCTCCACGACGCCACCGTCGTCGGTCCAGTCGGTTCTCCGGTGCGTGCCCAGTGGGCGCGTCTCGGTGGATCGGCCCGCGGAGTAGCAGTCGTCGAGATGGCTGCTGCTGCAGGACTGTCTCTCGTGCCGTCGGACATGCGTGACCCAGGGGCGACCACCACCTACGGTGTCGGACAGCTCATGGCCGCTGCACTGGACTCCGGCGCCGACCAGATTCTCGTCGGATGCGGCGACTCCGGTACCTGTGACGGCGGCGCAGGCGCGCTGCAGGCCCTCGGTGCGCGCATCCTCGACGAATGCGGCAACGAAATCGGTCATGGAGGCAGGGAGCTGCGCAGGGCAGTATCTCTGGACCTCACAAATATGCATCCACGTCTCGCCGAGGTCGAGGTGGTTCTCGCATGCAATCCCCACAACGTCCTGTGCGGGCCCGGAGGAGTTGCGCGAGTGTTCGGCCCGCAGAAGGGAGCCACTCCCGCTCAGGTGGAAGAACTAGCCAACGCGCTGGACAACTGGGCCGCAATTCTGGAACGGGATGGACTCGTGATGGACGACGTCCGATTCGGCACGGGCACCGGAGCGTCCGGCGGCCTCGGTGCAGGTTTGGCCGCAGGCGTCGGGGCTGCGCTCCGATCCAGATTCGACGCCTTGCTCGACTCCGGGCTGTCCGGAATCGACCTGGACCGGCGAATTCGTAAGGCCGACTTGGTGATCACGGCAGAAGGATCGATCGACTTCCAGACGCCGAAGGGAAAGGTTCCGGCCGAGGTTGCGCGACGGTGCCAGCGACTCGGTGTGCCGCTCATCGCCCTGGCCGGCTCGCTTGGCCAGGGCGCTCCCGGGGTGCACGACGTCGGGATCGCGGCAATAGCGTCGATTATCACGGTGCCGATGCCACTGTCCGAAGCCGTTGCGAACGGTGAGGCGTTGCTGATCGACGCCGCGGAGCGAACGATGAGAATGATTTTGCTCGGCGGTGCAGTCTCGGCGAGGTCGAGCGCCAAGCGGCGCAAGGGTGCAGCCTGATCATCCGGCTGACCTTTTGCCTCGCCGAACCTTCCCCGGGTGACCGAACGAGTCGTTCGCTCCGTCCAAGACCCGCTCGCACACGTTCCGATCACCCGAGCACGTTGCAACCAGTGCGGTTGACTGGAACGTGTGCGGCTATGCAGTTGGAGACCGAAACAGACATTCGATCACTCTGAGTGACCGAAACAGACATTCGCGCACTCTGAGTGACCGAAACAGACATTCGCTCACTCTGAGTGACCGAAACAGACATTCGCTCACGAACCCCGGACCCACGAACCCCGGACCCACGTACCCCGGACCTCGGAAACGCCTGCACCCCCTGACCGTGAGTGGTCAAGGGGTGCAGTGACGCATCGAGATCAGCTCTGAGCGCGCGCGATTCCTCGTTCGACGGCTGCGATGATCTGCGGCCGTAGCTCGGCGGCGGGGACGATGTGGTCCACCGACCCAACCTGCTGAGCGCGTTGGATGTTGTGGATGGCCTCGAATTCTTGCGCAACCTCACCGAGCTTGGCGTTGCGGACATCTGCTCTGGCCGTTGCCAATTCGACGCGCAAATGCGCGCGATCCGCATCGGTGTCTGCCGCGGTGAGCTTGGCTTCGAGTTCCTTCACAGCCGGATCTGCTGCGGTACGGGCATTGACGTCGCGGGTGAACACGACCGCAGCTGCCGGTGCACCGCCGAGGACGGAGGCGAAGGAACCTTCCACGGCGAGTACTTCCATATTGTCGTTGAGTGCTCCGGAGAACACCACGAATGCGCCGCCGTGGTAGCGGGATACGACGCAGAACACGATCGGGCCGTCGAAGTTGACGATCGCGCGACCGATTTCGGCACCGTACTCGAGCTGGATGTTGCGCAGTGACTCGGGCGAGCCGTCGAAGCCGGACAGGTTGGCGAGCACCACGATCGGACGCGAGCCGCTGGCAGCATTGATCGCTCGAGCGGTCTTCTTCGACGAACTCGGGAACAACGTGCCGGACGTCCACTGATCCGGTCCGTCCGCTGGGAACCAGCCCTTACGCGGGATGGCGCGTGATTCGATGCCGATGACGCTGACCGGGATTCCTGCGAGGTGAGCGTCGAAGACGACCGAGGTGTCGGCGTCGGCCATGTCGGCCCACCGCTCGAGGACCGAATGGTCCTGGTCGACGACGGCACGCATCACGGTGCGAATGTCGAACGGTTTCTTGCGATCTGGGTTCGTCACGCTCGAGAAGATGTCACCGACGGTGGTGAAGTCGCTCGAGGGGTGCACGTGCGGGTAGCTCTGCACGTCACGGGTGATCGGGTCGGCGGTGATCGCACGACGCGGGAAGCGCTCACCGGGAGCGGCGTAGGCGTGCTCGTAGTGCGCGAACAGAACGTCGACGGCAGCGCGCAGGTTCGGTGCCCAGTACTGCGCCTGTCCGTTCGGTCCCATGACGCGGTCGTAGCCACCGATGCCGAAGTTGTCCTCGGCAGAGACGCCACCGGAGTAGTCCAGGGACTGCTTGCCGGTGAGCACCATTGCGCTGTCCGGTGTCATCACGAGGATGCCCTTGGTATGGGCGAGCATCGTGGCTTCGGCGTTCCAGTACGGCTGCGCGCCGACGTTGATGCCTGCGACGACGATGTTGATCTCACCGCCGCCCTGGGTGAAGGTGATGATTCGGCGCAACCCGCGAGATACCCAGTCCATGTTCTCGGTGCCCGTGGACATCGAAATGGTGGCACCCGAGGACAGTGCGAACCATTCCACCGGTGCGCCCAATTGCTCGGCGAGATCGATGGCCGCGACGATGCGCGAGCATTCGGCTTCGGCGACGGTGCCGAGCGCCTTGGTCGGGTCACCGAACAGCGCGACGCGGGTGATGCCCTCGGGATAACGCTCGCTCGGTGTGGTGACGAGACCGGTGATGATGCCGGCCTTGTTGTGTCCGTAGGGCCGGTCGACCGGCGAGAGGACACCCGACGCGTCGAAGTCGTATTCGGTGAACGAGCCATTGGATCCGGTGAGCAGTGGAATCAGCTCGTAGGGGTAGACCGTTCCGCGTGCTTGCGAGCGTTGGACCTTCTGGGTGTACTCGTCGAGCGGGCGCATCGGTTCGGTCGGCTTCGCGGTGACCTTCGCAACGACGCCTGCGCCCGAGCGATAGGAGAAGCGAACGGCGACGTCGCGAGGGGCCGAGCCCGGTCCGTTCTTCAGGCGGGCGATCAACGTGATCTCTTCGAGGCCCGCACCGATCGTGGACGGTGCGATGTGGCGCGCGATTGTCGCGAGTCGGTCCTCCGGCACGTCGAGTACCGGCCACACGTACAGCGTGACTCGGTTGGCGTCGAGCCGCTTCTTTCCGCGTCCAGCTTGGGTGCGCCGGATACCGTCGAGGCAGGCAGCGACGGTCCGCTCGATCTCGGGAACGGCGACGACCTCGCCGTTCTCGTCGAGTTGGGTTGTGACGCCGCGGATCTCGGCGAGGGCCATCAAACGCTCGTCCGACGGGTTGTTCTTCGCCTTCAACTGGAACAGGTACGTGCCTGCGGTTGCAGGCAAGCGCTTGCCGTCGAAGTTCTTCAGGCGCCACAGGTCGAGGCGCTGTCCCGTCAACGGATGCATGTCCCGGATGACGATGTCTTCGGCCAGTGGACCTTGGCCGTCCGGTGCCCGGCGGAACGTCACGTTGCGAACGTCGCTGCCACAGATAGTGATCGTGATACGACGCCAGTTGCGGGTATGGGGGTGCTTGCTCAACACCGCGTACACGACCTCGCTGATTTCGTCTCCGTCGGACGGTGCATCCGGCCACGCGAGGTACAGGTCGACGGCCAGGTGCTCGGGCGAGGGTCCTGCGATGTCGTCGATCGCACTCAACGTCGTCGACAGGTCGGCGAAGGTGGTAGCGGTGGAGACCAGCTGGAGCCGCTCGCCGGACAGGTCGAAGTTGCCCGTGACGAAGTGCTTACCCTCACGGTCGAACGCCTTGACGTCCTCCAGGGTGCGGATCTCGTAGAACTGGCGAGTGATGACCTCGAGAAGCGCGCCTGGATCGGCGATCCTCGTGGCCAGCAAGTCGATCAGGGGCTCGGGCGTCGAGACCAGAGCATCGATGCGGGCAGCGTAGTCGGGTGCATCGGGGTTCTCGGCGAGATACTGCAGGCTGCCTCGGACGCCGTCGTAGACCTGATCGCGTGCACGGCGAATCTGGGGAGCATCGAACAGATGGAACCGGAGGTTGCGTGCGACGTCGCCGATCACCGGGTACCGCGCCTGTGTGGCGACGATCAGACGCTCGAGCACCTCACCGATATCCGATGAAGGCTGCGCAGAGGAGTCTGTGAGCCAATGATCGAGAAGCGACGCGATGACCGGTACCTGATTCTCGATGCGCTGCAGCGCGAGGAAGACGCGGTAGACCGCCTCTTCGAGTTCGGGTGTACGTCCCTCGGTGGCATCGGCGTCGTAGTGACGAAGAGCACGAGAGAGCTTGGTGCGGAACGATTCCGGAAGACCCTGAATGTCGGCGTCGAGCGAGTGCAGGAACGAGTGGAAGTGCTCGCGGGGCGAATGGACTCGTTCGTCGTTGTTTTCCTCGTCCATCGTCGGACGGTTACGGGATAGCTCGCAGATGTCTGCGAAGGTGTTGAGCAACGCCAATTCTGCGTCGATCACCGCGTGATCGTCGCGAGGGACTGCGCTGCGCAGTTCGTCGTAGCCGGAGAGCAGTGCCCGTGCTCTCGTGGCGTTGACATCGAAACCTGTTATCAGCGCCGACAATTCGCCTAGACGCGACAGTGCCTGACTGCTCGCGGAGGCGCCGACGGCGGTCGGGACGGTCCTGAACTCGACGCGTGCGGTCTGCGAGGATGCCTTCTGCTCGCCGGCCTGATCGACACGAAGCAGTGCGGCACCGGAATCGACCTGACCGTTGACCGAGGCCAGCACTTCGCGCACGGTACCCGCGTACGGGGAGCGAACAGCGGTCTCCATTTTCATGGACTCGAGTACGACGAGGGTCTGGCCGGCTTCGACCTCGTCGCCGACGGCAACGGGGACGGCGACGACAACGGCAGGCGCCGGGGCACGGACGAGTCCGGCTTCGTCCTGGCTGATCTGGTGGCTGATTCCGTCGACCTCGACGAGGAAGTGTGCTGCGCCTGCGACGGTGACGACGGAGAAACGTCGATCCCCGAGGACCAGACGGCTCTCGTACTGCCCGAGCCGCTCGACGTCGACCTGCAGATCACCGCTGTCTCCGTCGACCTGGTAACGGTGCGGTCCGATCTGACCGACACCGAGTTTGTATGCCTGACCCTGGTAGCTCAGCTCGACGGTGCGTCCGACAGTGTGGCTCGCGCGGGGCCGACCACCACGAGCGGACGACAGGAACGCCGCACGCTCGCGTGCTTCCTCGGCGTCGTAGGCGTCGATCGCTGCGGCGATGATCGCGACGTCGGCGTAGACGGTCGGTCCGGTAGCGGTACCGGCGTCGATGCGGTCGAGCCAACCGGTGTCGGCGGAGGCCGAGATGACTTCCTCTTTGTCGAGGAGGCTGAGCAGGAACGATTTGGTGGTGGTGCCGCCGTCGATGACGACGGTCGTCTCGCGTAGCGCGTTGCGCAGTCGGGCGAAAGCCTCGCTTCGGTCGCGACCCCACGCGATGACCTTGGCGACCATCGAGTCGTAGTCCGGCGGAATGACGTCGCCCTGAGCGATGCCGGTGTCGACTCGTATGCCGGATCCGAGGGGGAACTTGAGTAGTTCGACGCTGCCCGGTGCCGGGGCGAAGCCGTTGTCGGCATCCTCCGCATTCAGGCGTGCCTCGACGGCGTGGCCGAACTCGGTGGGGCACTCGCCCTCCAGTCGGTCACCGTCGGCGACGAGGATCTGCAGTTTGACCAGGTCGATACCGGTGGTGAACTCGGTGATGGGGTGCTCGACCTGCAGTCGGGTGTTGACTTCGAGGAAGGTGAAGATCTTCTGCTCGGGCTGGTAGAGGTATTCGACCGTGCCTGCACCCGCGTAGCCCGCAGCACGAACCAGTTCTGCGGAGACCGAACGCAGGTGGTCGGCCTGTTCCTTGGTCAGCAGCGGCGAGCTCGACTCTTCGATGACCTTCTGGTTACGGCGCTGGATCGAGCAGTCGCGCACACCCGGCGCCCACACATTTCCGTGGTTGTCGGCGATGACCTGGACCTCGACGTGGCGGGCGTCGGTGACGAGCCGTTCGATGAACACGACCGGGTCGCCGAAGGAACGCTCGGCTTCGCCTTGGGTGCGTTCGAGTGCAATTTCGAGTTCGTCCTCGTGGAAGACCTTGCGGATACCGCGTCCGCCACCGCCGCTACGAGCCTTGATGATCAGCGGGTATCCGATGGCCTGGGCATGCCTGCGCGCGTCCGCGCGAGTTTCGACCGGTCCACCGGACCACGGTGCGACTGGAACACCGACCTTCTCGGCGAGGAGTTTGGCTTCGACCTTGTCGCCGAGCAGACGCATCGCGCTCGCGGACGGACCGATGAACGTGATGTTCAGGCGCGCGACGATGTCGGCGAATGCGGGATCCTCGGCAACGAATCCCCAACCGACCCACACTGCATCCGCCCCGGACTCGACCAGTGCAGCTTCGAGCACGCTGTAGTCGAGATAGGCCGAGCCGGACTCGGGCTTGCGCAGCGTGACGGCGTCGTCGGCCTGACGGACGAACATCGCCCGTCGTTCGGCCTCGGTGTGCAGGGCGACCGTCCGGATGCCGTAGTCGTGCTCGGCGTTCAGTTCCTTCACGGCCCTGATCAGGCGTACGGCCGCTTCGCCTCTGTTGACTACTGCAATCCGCTTGAACAACGTGTCTCTCTTCGTCTCGGGTGAAAGTGCGCATGCCGGGCAGGTCGTATGCGCCCGTCGGGGTTGATATCAGATATTTGGCTTGCTCGTGGCCGAATCGAGTCATCTGTTGCGACCGATCGACGCGATGGCCTATGTGAGCGTCGACTTATTCTAGCCGCTCACAGTCGCTTTGCCGTGTCAACGGCGCAGTCTGCACGTGTGACTGATATCGCGTTGTTCAAAGATGAACTAACGCAGGGGTTTTCACGGCTAATCCGTGGAACCGCTGTGAAATTTCACGAAAGGGTTGACGGCATACTGGCGAGTAGCGTTGGTGGAAGCCGTTTTTCGCGACTCTTCGCAGCCTCTACTTACCGGCGGGTACGTTACCGGCTGGTACTGGACTGGGATGTGAGGCGAATGCGCGCCGTCGGCGTACACCCCGCGGCCGTCGAGGCGTAGGCCGGGAGCGACCTGTGATGTGTGCGCGAAAGTCCGACGACGGATTGTGAGATAGCACCAGGGAACAATCTTCGAGTCCGGACCCAATCTCCAAGATGGTCTGTACGACTAGTCTGACCGGTGAGTAACAAACGTTCTCCCTGTTCGAGATGACCGTTCGAGTAGTTCAGAGGTAGTGGCAGTGTCGACTTCATCGGTACCAGCTCGTGACCACGTGGGCGGTCTCGGCTCGCAGAACGTCGAGGGCAGAGTGCTGCGGCTCCTCCAGTTCCTTCGAGAGGTCGTCACCGCGCGCACCGAACCGACCCTCGATTGCAACGATCACCTGCGGATTCAGTGGATCGATGACGAATCGGGCGTGGCGCACTTCGATCGCGGCGCTCGTCCCGGCGCGGTCGTGTTCAGGGCGGGGCGCGTGAAGGTCGACGAACCTCCTGAGCTGCCCGAATTGCTGCATGGACTCGTCGATCCTGCGATGGTCGCCGACAGCCGCTATCGTGCGCTCGACCTGAAGGAGCCGACCGAGTCGGGCGGGGATCCCGAGGACTCCGACGTCGATTTCGACGTGCGCAGGGCCTACGAGATCCGTCAGGCGTTCGCGGCCTACTCGGGCACGTGGCGCAAGTGGGCGGAAGCCGATCGAAAGCTCAGGCCGCAGGCGTCGCTGTACGAATCACTGCAGCTGATGATGCAGGAGCTGACCTCGAGGCCGGAATCGGTGGAAGTCGTCGTAGCGTCTGGATTGCTCGGTCTCGCCGGCTCGGAAACGACTGGACCAGTGCGAACGCACCTGCTGACCCAGAGCGCCACGATCGAACGCGATGTGCGGACCGGTGACCTGGTAGTTCGATTCGCCGCTCAATCCCTTCCCCGTTTGGAAGATTCGCGGCTGCTGGCCGGATTCGACAGTTTCGACGGTTCGCGCTCGGTGGCCCTCCAACAATCGCTGACGGAGCGCTTGACGTCGCCAGTCGCGCCCGCCGTAGCGTCGTTTTTCGGTGAATGGGCCAGAACTGCCCTTGGGGTAGAAGTCGACGTTCCCGACGGCCTCGACCGGCCTTCGAGTTTCGTCGTAGCCGCGGAGCCGACTCTGTCGTTCGCACCCGCCCTGGTCATGCGTACGCGCGATTCGTATGCGCTGCTCGAATACTACGAGCAGATGATCGCGGATCTCGGAGCCGACGGCGCGTCCGTTCCTCTCGGGCTGGCACAACTGGTCGAGCCCATCGAGCCGGCCGATCGGTTGGCCTGGTTGAAACGATCCGGTGCCGCGGACTCGAGTGAGCTCGCCGAGGATCCGATGTTTCCCCTTCCCGCCAATGCCGAACAATCGCAGATCGTGCACCGGCTCGGCCGAGACAGTGGTGTCGTGGTCGAGGGGCCTCCGGGTACCGGTAAGACGCACACCATTGCGAACTTGGTGTCTTCGCTCCTCGCCAGAGGGCAGCGAGTCCTGGTCACCAGTGAGAAGTCGCAGGCTCTCCGCGTGTTGCGAGACAAGCTTCCGCCGGAGCTTCAGGAGCTGTGCGTCTCGATCACCGACCTGTCCAAGGGCGGATCCGAGGAACTCAGTCGAAGTGTCGCGAGAATCGCCGACCGCAAGGCTGCGTACAACGATATCGACGACGCAGAGAAGATCGAGTCGCTGAGAGTACGCAGGACCGAGGCTGTCGCGAAGCGCGCAGCTCTGCTCGACGCCATCGCTGAGCTTCGGACGTCGGAAACCGTTGTACATCCCTATGTTTCGGACGGATTCGACGGCACTGCCGCAGCAGTCGTACGTAAGGTCGTAGCGCTGGAAGAGGCACACGAGTGGCTGCCGGGCCCCCTCTTCGGCGAGCGACCGCCGTTGAGTGGCACCGAGGTCGATCACCTTCGAAGGCTCATCGCGACAGCGCCGAAAGGACGCGAGGTGCGTACCCGTCAGGCGCTTCCCGCGCTCGACACGATGCTGCCGAACTCGGCCGAGCTGCGATCACTGTGCGAGCGTGCGAGCGCAACGGTGTCGACCAATTCCGAGCAGTCGACCCAGCTGGTCGAATTCCTGGGCGGAGTCGATCCTGCCGCTGCATTCGATATTCGGCGCCTGTGTGAAGAGTTGGACGCTCGGGTGCGCGAGGTGCAGGAACTGGACCCTGTGTACCTTCGGCTGACCGATTCGGTCCTGTCGGGCGAAGCCGCCCACCTGTGGTCGAGGGTGAGCGGAATCGTCTCCACGGTCGAGGTTGCTGCACAGTCCGATCGGTTCGTCGGGGCGCACGAAGTCGAGTGCTCGTCGACATCGAACGCAGCTCTGCGGGCCCTGGAATCCTTCGCGGTTGCCCTCGAGTCGGGACTCGAATGGAGGGGCCGCTTCCGCAAATCGGAACAGCAGAAGGCCGTCGAACAGCTCGAAATCGTTGCGATGGTCGACCGGACACCGGCCGCATCGGCTGCAGCGGTACGCCTGGTGACCGAGCATGTTCGTGCGCTCGACATAGTGCGTACCGCCGCCGTGCTGCTCGGTGATCTCGGCATCGCAGTTTCGGTAGATGGTTCGCGCTCGCACCAGGTCAACGACCTGCAGTCGGTGACGAGCAAGCTCGTCCGCGTGGCGGGTGCATTGCACGCACGTGACGCGCTGGTGGACCGACTCTACGCGGTGTCTCCGTCTGCGCCGTGGATCCGAAGTCTCGACGACGCAATGCAATTCGCAGGCGCGGCCGGGGCGATCGCGACGCGTATCGACGCGGATGTGGCACGCGGTGACCTGGAGAAGGTCCTCTACTCCGTTGCCGTGCAGGTCGACAGCGGACCCTCGCCGGAGGGCAATGCGTTGGTCGCTGCGCTCAGTGCCGCAGACGCGGATGCCGTTGCCGAGGCCTGCGAGAGCTACCAGCAAGCCTGCCAGGAGCAGAAGGATCAGCTGGATCAGGACGAGTTGTCGGCGCGGCTCGCCGAATCCGCCCCCGCGCTTCACGAACTGGTGGTCGACACTGCGGGGGATCCGGAGTGGGACGAACTGAGTTGGCAGATGTCCAAGGCGTGGGCTTGGCGTTCGGCTCGCGAGTGGGTGAGTCAGCAGCACCAGCCCGGCCTCGAGCACCGGCTCGAGGCCGAATTGAACGCTGCTGACGCGGACCTCGCGTTTCTGACTGCGAAGCTCGGTGCCGCGATGGCGTGGCGCGACTGCCTGGAACGAATGACGGCGGTGGAAGTGCGCGCCTTGCAGACGTATCGCGAACATATCTCTGCCATCGGCGGCGGTGCAGGCAAGTACGCCGAAACATTTCGCAGTGCTGCACGTTCGGCCATGCGCGATGCGCAGAGCGCGGTGCCTGCCTGGGTGATGCCCCTTCAGCAGGTGCTGGCCTCGGTCCCTCCGGTCGCGGACAGCTTCGACGTAGTGATCGTCGACGAGGCGAGCCAGGCCGACATCAGTAGCTTGTTCCTTCTGTATCTCGCGCCCCGCGTGATCGTCGTCGGCGACGATCGGCAGTGCGCACCGGCCGATGTTCCCCAGGCGGGCACGTTGGAGGACGTGTTCACCAGGCTCGATATGTATCTGCCCGATCTTCCCGAGCACGTTCGCGCAACGCTCACGCCTCGCTCGAGCCTGTTCTCCATGCTTCGCACAAGATTCGGTCAGGTCGTTCGACTACGCGAGCACTTCCGGTCGATGCCCGAGATCATCAACTGGTCCAGCCAGCAATTCTACGGCGACTCGCCCCTGGTGCCCGTACGCCAATTCGGCGCGGATCGACTACCGCCCCTGCGGCATACGTTCGTCCCCGACGCCACCGTGTCCGGCAAAGGTGCGTCGCTGGTCAACCGTGCCGAGGCATCGGCGATCGTCGGCCAGATCGTCAAGTGCCTCGCCGACCCTCAGTACGACGGCAAGACATTCGGGGTCGTCGTTCTGCAGGGAACTTCGCAGGTGGACGAGATCCGGAACGAACTGATCAAGCGCATCGGGATCGACCAATGGGAAGACCGCCGACTGCGCGTCGGAACGCCGCCGGATTTCCAGGGCGACGAGCGCAACGTCGTGCTTCTGTCGATGGTGGTGTCGCCGAGTCAGCCGTTCGTCGCATTGACGGCCAACCAATTCAAACGGCGCTTCAACGTGGCCGCTTCGAGGGCCCAGGATCAACTGTGGCTGTTCCATTCGGTGACCGTCGACAGGCTCAAGCGCTCCGATCTCCGAAATTCGCTACTCGGGTACATGACATCGGTGTCGCCCGCTCCCGCGGCACCCGCTCCGGTCGGAGTGGGCGTCGAAGTGAGGCGTGAGGAGTTCGCGACTCTGTTCGAGCAGCAGATTTTCGTAGATCTCCGCAATCGTGGCTATCACGTCAATCCCGGAGTCGAGATCAACAATCGCAGAATCGATCTGGTGGTCACCGGACAGACATCGAGATTGGCAGTGGAATGCGACGGGGACACCACGCTTGCCAGTCCGGAGCGGATGGTCGCCGACCTCATGCGGGAGCAGGAGCTCAAACGCTGCGGGTGGACGTTCTGGCGCGTCCGAGAGTCGGAGTACTACCTCGACCCGGAAGCCGCGATGAGCAGTTTGTGGTCCACGCTGTCGACGGCCGGTATCGAACCCGATTCGTTCACTGTCGAACCCGGGCCGTTTCGGCCGGAGGAGTGGACTCCGGTCGACCTGGATCCAACGCACTACGAGGCGGCATCCGAGGTGGCGTCGCCGGGTTCGGCTGTTGCGCGGACCGCAGCCGCGCCCGAAGACCCGTCGTCGAACGGTTGGCTCGGCTCGACGCAGCCGCGCGGCACGCTGGACCCGACACCGCCGGAGACGGAGGTTCCCACCGAGATGTGGACGATGCCGCCCGATGCAGACGGCGGATCGATCGTGTCGAAAGAATTGCCGGTCAATGGGTTTCACAACAAGGGTTCTGGCCGCGGGCGTTGACGCGGCCATCGGGTCGGTCGGCGCAACGGGTTCGTCGGTGCATCGGTGTAGAGGTTTCGCCGTCCGCGTATCTTGGTGTTGCCGCCTGTCCGGCGACGTCGATCGCTCGAAGAGGTCCGTTCATGTCAGAAACACGCTCGACTGAGGTCGACGACGCCCAGAGCCCACCTCGGGTGGGCCGTCGACTCGTCATCACGACCGTGGTTGCGCTGGTCGTCGTGCTCCTGTTCGGGGTTCCACTGTGGACCGTGTTCTTCGCCGGTTCGAACTGGCCACCCGGCGTGCGAATTGCCGGATGCATTCTGGTGATCGCGGCAGCTGTCACTCTGCCCTCGGCGATGTTCGCCGGTCACGCCAGGGGGAGCGACCGGGCAGCCCGAATCGCGGACTCTTTCCTCGGGGCCGTGTGGGTCTTCTTCGTGTGGAGCGCGATAGGTGCGGTACTCGGACTTCTATTGGGATTCTTCGGCTTCGAAGACCCGCTTCGGTCGCGGACCATCGCCGCCGCAGTGGTCGTCCTGGTTGTCGGGTTGCTGATGTGGGGTCACTACGAGGCAATGAAGGTCCCTCGTGTTGTCCAGAAGAATGTCTACTTGCCGCGCCTCGGCCAGGATCTGGACGGCCTGCGCGTGGTGATGATCACCGACACCCACTACGGGCCGATCGACCGAGCCGGGTGGTCGGCGAAGGTCGTGGCACGGGTCAACGAGCTCGATGCCGATGTTGCGTGCCACATCGGTGATCTCGCCGACGGATCAGTCGACAAGCGTCGCAATCAAGTCGAACCGTTGCGCGGCGTTCAGGCCAGATACGCGAAGGTCTACGTCACCGGAAATCACGAATATTTCGGTGAAGCGCAGGCGTGGTTGGATCACATGGAGTCGATCGGATGGACCGCGTTGCACAACAAACACATTGCGGTTCGACGCGGCAGCGACGCCATGATCTTCGCTGGAGTGGACGACCGCACTGCCGCTGGTTCCTCGGCCGACGGACACGGGGCGGATCTGGACCGTGCCCTGGCAGACGCAGATCCGGGCCTGCCGGTGTTTCTTCTTGCGCACCAACCGAAACAAATCGACGACGCAATTCGGCGCGGCGTCGATCTGCAAGTATCGGGGCATACCCACGGCGGTCAGATCTGGCCGTTCGAGTATCTCGTCCGGTTGGATCAGCCGACGGTGCACGGTCTGAGCGCGCATGGTGATCGCACGCAGCTCTACACCTCACGCGGAACAGGATTCTGGGGCCCACCGTTCCGGATTTTCGCGCCGAGCGAGATCACCGTGCTGACCCTCCGTGCGTCGACTGGACGCTGAGCAGGCGCGTAGATAATTTCGAGAGCGATTCCCGTCGTGACCCGACCGCTGCACGCGTCACCAGCCGAGGGCTGGCATCATCAGTCGGCGTGACCGTTCGTATGCTCGCCACCGACCTCGACGGCACTCTGCTGCGGTCCGACCGAACGATCTCGAGCAGGACCGCCGACGCAATGGCCTCGGCCCGCGATGCAGGTATCGAGGTCGTCTGGGCAACGGCTCGGGCTCGCCATTCCATCGACGAACTTGCGCGGTCCTGCGGATTCACCGGTAAGGCCATCGGCGCGAACGGGGCAGTCGTGCTCGACCTCGCCGATGGAACACCGGTCATCGCGCACACGACTGGGATCGATCATCTCGCCGTGGCGTCCGCGATCAGTCATGTGCGTGACGTGGTGCCGGGCGTCGTGTTCGCGACGGTCGGCCCGACCATGTTCGTTGCCGAGCATGAGTACGCTGCCCTGTGCGTGTTCGCAGATCATCACCGGCATCCGCACGAGATGCAGACCTCGGATGCCGTTCTCGCCGCGGAGCCGACGGTGAAAATCGTCGCCCGGCATCCCAGTATGCCGAGCGTCGAGCTCTATCGGACTGTGATGGCGGCCCGGATCGGTGGTGTCGAACTCACGCACTCCGGCGCGCCGTACATCGAAATGTCGGCAGCAGGTGTCTCGAAGGCAAGCGCGTTGGAGCGTCTCTCGCGTGAGCTGGACATCGAGCAGCGCGCAGTCGCGGCCGTCGGCGACGCGTACAACGACGTTCCCATGCTTCAGTGGGCCGGTACCGCGCTGGCCACGTCGAATGCGCTGCCTGAGATCAAAGCCATCGCACACCGAGTTCTCGACTCGAACGACGACGACGGCGTGGCGAAATACCTCGAAGAACTGGTTCGCAACATTCGCTGATGGCTTCGGGATCGATGTATCACCCAATACGAAAGGACCTTGCCCTATGGCCGATGATGCGGCACAGCAACCCGGTGACATGACCGTCGCCCAATATCTGGCTTCCAATCGAATCGACGTCGCTGCGCTGAACCGTGACGAAGCCGCGCGACTCGGCGTGGTCCTGACTGCCCCTGCCGGGTGGGAGGCGCTACCCGTTGATCGGTTTCCAGGGGCGACCGAGGTGTTGGTCGAAGAGGGATTGACGCAGAACGGTTTCACTCCGAATGCAGTTCTGCTCGTCGGGAAGCTTTCGGCAGCAGTCGATTCGGCGAAGCTGCTCGACTGCAGTTTCACCGACGCCCGGGCAATGCCGGGATGGACCGACGGTGGCCACAGCTCGGCGGATGTCGGTGGCTCGCCATCTCGCTTCATCCGAGGAACGTTCTCTACCGAGGGACTCGAACTCGCGGTCACCACGAGGTACGCGCTCGTTCGCGAGCTGTTTCTCGTGCAGCTGACGATCACGATCCTCGCTGAGCACCAGGACCGATTGTCCTTCGACATGGACACGATGAACGACGGTGTGATCGACATACGTTCGTGAGCGGACTGCCTTGCGGTGGACTCGGCCACCTCGGCTGGGTTTTTCACTACAGTCGACGGCATGCCGAATCGCAGCGGACGAGCACGGCACCTCACCCTTGTGCCGGACATACCGACCCTGACCGACGGCCCTGCCCGGTTCGACGACGAATACGTGGATGGCTTCGAAGTGCCGGCCGGCATCGTGCAACTCACGTTGGACGTGACGCTCTCGAGCGGCTTTCCAGCGGCGTGGCGGAGAATCAGGGTTCGATCGGATCTGCTGTTGCCGGAGTTCCACGCCATGATCCAGGCCGCGATGGGCTGGGGCGGTCGCGATCACTACCTCATCACCACGCACGCGGGATCGTCCGCGCACACTTTCTGCACTCCGTCGATGTTGGCTGTGGGTGAGGTAGGTCAGCTCGGATCGCATGTCAGGATCGACACGCTGTTGTCGTCCCCCGGCGACACCATCCAGTACCGATACGACCACTGGGTACACGTAATACGCGTGCAGTCGGTGGACACAGATGTCGACGACCTGAGGCCTGCCTGCTTGGACGGCGATCAGGTCTGCCCGCCGGAGGTGGGGTTCGAGCAACTCGCAGCGAACCCCCGTCCCAAGGAAGAGTCGCGCGAGACCACGATCGAAGCGGCAAGTCTGAGGCTGCGTCACGCATGGAGATCTCGATCGCCGGAGGCGGAAAGCGCGGCCGCGTCCCCAGCGGTCGCGACGTTGTTCCGGCGAGTTCTAGAACAACCAGTTCCGCACCTTCTGGATTTGTTGCCCAGATGCGAACTGACCATCGAAAGCTCCGTCGATCTACCCGTGGCACGCGTAGCCATGGCAAAGGTCGCGTGGTTTTTGCAGCTCGTAGGTAACCGCGGTGTTCGGCTGACCGACGACGGCCGGTTGCCTCCGCCGGTTGTGGAGGCAGTGCGCGACAACTTGGACTGGGGGATCGGTTGGGTGGGGAGCAGTGTCCGGGAGAGTGATCATCACCAAGCAACCGACCTCAGGGAAGCAGTCCGCAGTCTAGGGCTGGTGCGAGTTCTCAAGGGAACGCTCGTGTGCACCAAAGCCGGATCCCTTCTCGCCGACGACTCGATCGGCTTATGGCACCACTGCGCCGCGCGGCTCCCGCTGGGCAAGCAGGATTACGAGCTCGATTCAGGAACCCTGTATTTGGTGGCGCTCGCGGCTTCGGCGTCGGCCGAGCAGCGAGACGCAATGGTTGTCCAGACGATGAACGCTCTCGGATGGGGTGGTGGTGAGTGCAACGCTTTCGACACTCAAAAGCTGGCTCATCCAACGGTCGCGTTCCTCGACCTGATCGGTGCGCACGGTCCGCTCTTCTATCTCGGCGGAGGGGGAACGGACTCGCCGAGTTGGGCTCGACGGTTCGCCAGGGACGCTCTGCGGACAGTGAAGTGACTCTGACCAGGCGATTTGGAGTTGGGCGACTCGTCGCGTAACTTTTGTCGAGTCAGAGCGAGACGGACACCGACTCCAGCCGAGAGGCCGGAGACAACGAGGTTGTACGTCGGAGCGTGGCATGGTTTGTCCCCCAAGAGTCGGGCCTTGCGTCCGAGACCAAGCTGGGATAGGCTGGAACAGTTGCCCCGGGCACCTTGAGAACGTGTTTTTCTTGTGTGTTCGGTGTGTGCGTGTTCTTTGAGAACTCAACAGTGTGTCGATGAATGTCAGTGCCGAATGTTTTGGCGCTCATGCCTTTCGGGGTGTGAGCGTGTCGGCTGCGGTCCTTCTTCCCGTCGGATCGTATGTCGAAAAATTTAGTGCTAGTTGAGTTTTTTTGCTAGTGATGTGGACTTGATGTCATTTGACTGATTAGCAGCTTTGGTTGCGAATCTAGAGTCTTTTACGGAGAGTTTGATCCTGGCTCAGGACGAACGCTGGCGGCGTGCTTAACACATGCAAGTCGAGCGGTAAGGCCTTTCGGGGTACACGAGCGGCGAACGGGTGAGTAACACGTGGGTGATCTGCCCTGCACTCTGGGATAAGCCTGGGAAACTGGGTCTAATACCGGATATGACCGCATGATGCATGTTGTGTGGTGGAAAGCTTTTGTGGTGCAGGATGGGCCCGCGGCCTATCAGCTTGTTGGTGGGGTAATGGCCTACCAAGGCGACGACGGGTAGCCGACCTGAGAGGGTGACCGGCCACACTGGGACTGAGACACGGCCCAGACTCCTACGGGAGGCAGCAGTGGGGAATATTGCACAATGGGCGGAAGCCTGATGCAGCGACGCCGCGTGAGGGATGAAGGCCTTCGGGTTGTAAACCTCTTTCAGCAGGGACGAAGCGTGAGTGACGGTACCTGCAGAAGAAGCACCGGCTAACTACGTGCCAGCAGCCGCGGTAATACGTAGGGTGCGAGCGTTGTCCGGAATTACTGGGCGTAAAGAGTTCGTAGGCGGTTTGTCGCGTCGTTTGTGAAAACCCGGGGCTCAACTTCGGGCTTGCAGGCGATACGGGCAGACTTGAGTGTTTCAGGGGAGACTGGAATTCCTGGTGTAGCGGTGAAATGCGCAGATATCAGGAGGAACACCGGTGGCGAAGGCGGGTCTCTGGGAAACAACTGACGCTGAGGAACGAAAGCGTGGGTAGCAAACAGGATTAGATACCCTGGTAGTCCACGCCGTAAACGGTGGGCGCTAGGTGTGGGTTCCTTCCACGGGATCTGTGCCGTAGCTAACGCATTAAGCGCCCCGCCTGGGGAGTACGGCCGCAAGGCTAAAACTCAAAGGAATTGACGGGGGCCCGCACAAGCGGCGGAGCATGTGGATTAATTCGATGCAACGCGAAGAACCTTACCTGGGTTTGACATACACCGGAAAGCCGTAGAGATACGGCCCCCCTTGTGGTCGGTGTACAGGTGGTGCATGGCTGTCGTCAGCTCGTGTCGTGAGATGTTGGGTTAAGTCCCGCAACGAGCGCAACCCTTGTCTTATGTTGCCAGCGCGTTATGGCGGGGACTCGTAAGAGACTGCCGGGGTCAACTCGGAGGAAGGTGGGGACGACGTCAAGTCATCATGCCCCTTATGTCCAGGGCTTCACACATGCTACAATGGCCAGTACAGAGGGCTGCGAGACCGTGAGGTGGAGCGAATCCCTTAAAGCTGGTCTCAGTTCGGATCGGGGTCTGCAACTCGACCCCGTGAAGTCGGAGTCGCTAGTAATCGCAGATCAGCAACGCTGCGGTGAATACGTTCCCGGGCCTTGTACACACCGCCCGTCACGTCATGAAAGTCGGTAACACCCGAAGCCGGTGGCCTAACCCCTTGTGGGAGGGAGCCGTCGAAGGTGGGATCGGCGATTGGGACGAAGTCGTAACAAGGTAGCCGTACCGGAAGGTGCGGCTGGATCACCTCCTTTCTAAGGAGCCTCTTCGCTCGGATGCACTGCTGAACAGTCAGCAGATGATCCAGCGACAGAAACCGTTTAGATTCCATATGTGAATCTGCGGTGCTCACGGGTGGAACACTGACAACCAACCTTTTCATCGTGTGGCCGGCCCTAGCGTCGTCCATCGAATTGGTTATATCGGCATACTGTTGGGTCCTGAGAGAACACGCGAAAGCATGTTTCTTTCAAGGCAAGATAACGATTCTTTTCGAATGTCAGTCATACCGCATCTTCGGGTGGTCGTGGTGCTGATGGGAGTTCGGGGAGGGTGTGTTGTTTGAGAATTGCACAGTGGACGCGAGCATCTTTGTTGTAAGTAATGAAGAGCGTACGGTGGATGCCTTGGCACCAGGAGCCGATGAAGGACGTAGGAGGCTGCGATAAGCCTCGGGGAGCTGTCAACCGAGCTGTGATCCGAGGGTGTCCGAATGGGGAAACCCAGCACGAGTGATGTCGTGTTACCTGCACCTGAATATATAGGGTGTGTGGAGGGAACGTGGGGAAGTGAAACATCTCAGTACCCACAGGAAGAGAAAACAATTGTGATTCCGTGAGTAGTGGCGAGCGAAAGCGGAGGAGGCCAAACTTTGTGCGTGTGATACCCGGCAGGGGTTGCGTATGGAGGGTTGTGGGGTTTGCTTTGTCGATTCTGCCGGATCGGCCGACAGTTAGAAATCATGGTGTTAGTCGAAGTGGTCTGGAACGGCCTGTCGTAGAGGGTGAGAGTCCCGTAGACGAAAATACTGTGACTGTTGTAGTGGATACCCAAGTAGCAGCGGGCCCGTGAAATCTGCTGTGAATCTGTCGGGACCACCCGATAAGCCTGAATACTCCCTGGTGACCGATAGCGGACTAGTACCGTGAGGGAAAGGTGAAAAGTACCCCGGGAGGGGAGTGAAATAGTACCTGAAACCGTGCGCTTACAATCCGTCAAAGCCTTCGAGTGACTTGTCACTGGGGGTGATGGCGTGCCTTTTGAAGAATGAGCCTGCGAGTTAGTGGCATGTCGCGAGGTTAACCCGTGTGGGGTAGCCGTAGCGAAAGCGAGTCCGAATAGGGCGTATCACCGTTTGGTGTGTAGTGGCGTGTTCTAGACCCGAAGCGGAGTGATCTACCCATGGCCAGGTTGAAGCGACGGTAAGACGTCGTGGAGGACCGAACCCACTTAGGTTGAAAACTGAGGGGATGAGTTGTGGGTAGGGGTGAAAGGCCAATCAAACTCCGTGATAGCTGGTTCTCCCCGAAATGCATTTAGGTGCAGCGTCACGTGTTTCTCATCGGAGGTAGAGCTACTGGATGGTCTAGGGGGCTTACCGGCTTACCGAAATCAGCCAAACTCCGAATGCCGATGAGTGAGAGCGTGGCAGTGAGACTGCGGGCGATAAGGTTCGTAGTCGAGAGGGAAACAGCCCAGATCGCCAGCTAAGGTCCCTAAGCGTGTACTAAGTGGAAAAGGATGTGGGGTCGCGAAGACAACCAGGAGGTTGGCTTAGAAGCAGCCACCCTTGAAAGAGTGCGTAATAGCTCACTGGTCAAGTGATCCTGCGCCGACAATGTAGCGGGGCTCAAGTACACCACCGAAGCTGCGGCACTCACACAATAGCCCGCCTTTCTCTTGCGAGGGATTGGCCAGGTGTGTGGGTGGGTAGGGGAGCGTCGTGCAGCCGTGGAAGCATCGGGTGATCCAGGTGTGGAGGCTGTGCGAGTGAGAATGCAGGCATGAGTAGCGAAAGACGAGTGAGAAACTCGTCCGCCGAATGACCAAGGGTTCCTGGGCCAGGTTAATCCGCCCAGGGTGAGTCGGGACCTAAGACGAGGCCGACAGGCGTAGCCGATGGACAACGGGTTGATATTCCCGTACCCGTGTGAACGCGCCCATGGTGAATCAGTGATACTAACCACCCTGAATCTGCGTGACCGATCTCTTTCGAGAGTGAGGCGTGTGGTGGATGCGTGGGACCTGATCTGGTAGTAGCCAAGCGATGGGGTGACGCAGGAAGGTAGCTGGGCCAGTCAGTGGTTGTACTGGTGTAAGCCTGTAGGGCGAACGGTAGGCAAATCCGCCGTTCACATAAGCCTGAGAGGTGATGCGTAGCCGATTGAGGCGAATTCAGTGATCCTATGCTGCCGAGAAAAGCCTCTAGCGAGCTTTCACACGGCCCGTACCCCAAACCGACACAGGTGGTCAGGTAGAGAATACTAAGGCGATCGAGATAACTATGGTTAAGGAACTCGGCAAAATGCCCCCGTAACTTCGGGAGAAGGGGGACCTCGTCCGGTGATCACTCTTGCAGTGTGAGCTGGGTGGGGTCGCAGAGACCAGTGAGAAGCGACTGTTTACTAAAAACACAGGTCCGTGCGAAGTCGTAAGACGATGTATACGGACTGACGCCTGCCCGGTGCTGGAAGGTTAAGAGGACCGGTTAACTGCCCTTGTGGTGGTGAAGCTGAGAATTTAAGCCCCAGTAAACGGCGGTGGTAACTATAACCATCCTAAGGTAGCGAAATTCCTTGTCGGGTAAGTTCCGACCTGCACGAATGGCGTAACGACTTCTCAGCTGTCTCAACCATAGACTCGGCGAAATTGCATTACGAGTAAAGATGCTCGTTACGCGCGGCAGGACGAAAAGACCCCGGGACCTTCACTATAGCTTGGTATTGGTGTTCGGTTCGGTTTGTGTAGGATAGGTGGGAGACTGTGAAGCGGTGACGCCAGTTACTGTGGAGTCGTTGTTGAAATACCACTCTGATCGTATTGGATACCTCAACCTCGGACCATGATCTGGTTCAGGGACAGTGCCTGGTGGGTAGTTTAACTGGGGCGGTTGCCTCCTAAAATGTAACGGAGGCGCCCAAAGGTTCCCTCAGCCTGGTTGGCAATCAGGTGTCGAGTGCAAGTGCACAAGGGAGCTTGACTGTGAGACTGACAAGTCGAGCAGGGACGAAAGTCGGGACTAGTGATCCGGCACCGGCATGTGGAAGCGGTGTCGCTCAACGGATAAAAGGTACCCCGGGGATAACAGGCTGATCTTCCCCAAGAGTCCATATCGACGGGATGGTTTGGCACCTCGATGTCGGCTCGTCGCATCCTGGGGCTGGAGTAGGTCCCAAGGGTTGGGCTGTTCGCCCATTAAAGCGGCACGCGAGCTGGGTTTAGAACGTCGTGAGACAGTTCGGTCTCTATCCGCCGCGCGCGTAAGAAACTTGAGGAAGGCTGTCCCTAGTACGAGAGGACCGGGACGGACGAACCTCTGGTGTGCCAGTTGTTCCACCAGGAGCACCGCTGGTTAGCTACGTTCGGAAGGGATAACCGCTGAAAGCATCTAAGCGGGAAGCCTGTTCCAAGATGAGGTTTCTCACCCCCTCGAGGGGGTAAGGCCCCCGGCAGACCACCGGGTTGATAGGCCAGAACTGGAAGTCGGGTAACCGATGCAGGTGACTGGTACTAATAGGCCGAGGACTTACCACAAAGAAGCTACGCGTCCACTGTGCAATATCTGAAACAACACACGAAGTGTATTTTCGGTACACAACTAGATAGAACCAAGAACGAACACACAATCGTGTGTGTCTCCGACTTCGGTTCGCTCGTGACACTGTTTCACAGAGTTACGGCGGCCATAGCGGAGGGGAAACGCCCGGTCCCATTCCGAACCCGGAAGCTAAGCCCTCCAGCGCCGATGGTACTGCACTCGACAGGGTGTGGGAGAGTAGGACACCGCCGAACACATATTCCAGAACACCCCCGACCACCACGGTCGGGGGTGTTCTGCATTCCACACCTATCTCAGCGCCCCACAACACATTCCGTAGTCGACACTCCAACTGCGTGAACCTCCACCCCCCGGGGCATACGCCGCCCGCAGCCGAAACGACAGATCTACCCCCGGCGATGTACGCACACACACCCGCGACACCGCACAACACGCGGGTAAATCCGCCCACACACCCCGGGCCGTCGCCCAACGATGGATCTACGCCCACGATGTACGCCCACACCTCGCGCAACCGCACAACACGAGGGCACATCGCCCCGGACCACGGGCAACGGGCTGCCGCGGCACCCGACAACGAGCACACCGGGATACATCCGCCAAACCCTCCGGAACCGCAAGACCGTGAACCACAGACGCGGACCGACACGCCGGCGAAGACGCCCGCACACCCAGGCCAGATGATGTGCACCTACAACCGATCCCGTAACCCGGCCGCACAGACGCACACCTAGATGTCAGACGCTCACCTAGATGCCAGCACCTCACCGTGCACCTGACACTATGGCGTGCATCTCGAACACCTAGACCGTCGCCCACCACGGATCCACCCGTGAATGTGCACCCAGCACCCTCCCCAGCCCACATCACGAGGGTAAATCCACCCACACACCCCGGGCCGCCACCGAACGATAGATCTACTCCCACGATGTACGCCCACACCCCGCGAAACCGCACAACACGAGGGTAAATCCACAACCGACCACCCCAACCCCGAGCCCCAGCCGTACGGCACATTCGTTGCCGTCGAATACCAAGGCGTGCAATTAGTCTCGATGAAAAGGCTGATTCCGGTCAGGATTGCAATTTAATTCGGTGGCGCGGGGGAGCCGTCGTGCTGCATGATTCTCTCGTAACGGTACGGATCGAGCGAGAAGGGGTGGAACCTTTGGCAAATACATTCAATATGACTGTCGGGCTGCTACTTTCGCGATCCGATATTGTCGCCATAGTTCGATAGCGACGTCCATTCCGCTGTCGGTTTCACAGGTAGGCCGCATCCTTCGAGATGCGCCGATTCAGCCGTGGGTTCACGGTGCCAATTCAGGGAGAACTCGATGTATCTGTACGAGAACGTGATTCGTGATCACGAGATGAGGGTGGCCAAATCGCTCGAGCGGTACGGACGGAGGAAGGGCAAAGGCGTCGACAGTGTTGACGGCTACCGTCTGCTCGCCAGCGCTAGACGTGCGGTTCGGCGGAAGTAAGCAGGTCCCCGTACGCGGCTGCGTTCGTTTCGATGAACTCACGGACGAACCAGCACGACGGGACAACCGAGAGCCCTTTCCTACGTGTGTCGTCCAGCGCGTACTCGGTCAGTACTGCGGCTAGGCCCCGGCCGCGGTACTGACCGAGCGTGACGGTACGGAAGAAGTTTCGTCGACGGTCGATGTCGAAGTACTCCGAGATCACGGCTGAATCCCCGTCCGCGTACAGGACGAAACGGTGGCCGGCTGCGTCGTGCTCGGGTCGGATATCCACCCGTCGATTGTGCACGGTTCCTGTGGGTGGTGCTGGACCACTAGACTGGGGTCAGAACTCCGAGTCGTGCGCGTGCTACCCGTCGTAGGCACCTCTCTTCATCTGCACGGGTAGGCAGAATCTGAGGTAGCGCTGTGGAAGACGTATCGGAGCAAGGCATAAGGGCGTTCATTCGCGCGGTCGTGATGCACGGAGGACGTGCCGAACGGCTGACTACTTCGCGTCGTAATCCGGTGCAAGTGTGGGGTGTCGACGGGTCCAGTTGCATCGTCCGAGTCAGGTCCAAAGCTGCGGGCGATTGGAAAGCGCGCAGGCAAGACGAATCGTTGGCAACAGATGACACGGGGTCTCTGTACTGGGTATTCGTCGATATGGGTCAGAGTGAACCCGCCTTCTTCATGGTGTCCTCGGAGGAGATGGCAGCGGATATCAAGGGCGAAGTGGATCTCTGGGTTCAAGAATCGCCGTTGCGAACCCGCACGGGTCATCACGCTATCGCGCTTGGACGTGTTCAACACGGGCGTGACCGGTGGGCGCTTCTGGGGCTCAACGCGGACGCCGATCCGGCACTCGCCGAAGCGGCGCACTCGGCAGCATCGCACCGAGTGACCAAGGTCGTGCGCCGTACCGGCGCGAAGCGCGTGGCGCTCGTCGAAGAGGTCATAGACCTGCGGGTCCGTGTGGTCGCCGATTTCGACGGCTACCGGCTCAGCGCCAGATTCGATCCGGACAGCCAGCGTTTGGAGATCGTTCAGGGCCCGATGGAGGGCAGGCGATTCGAGGATCCCACCGAGGCCGCGAGCGCCGTCGCCACCCACATCAGTGGAGATGTCGAGGTTCTAGACGGGTGGAAATTCTGGGAGCTCGATACGCCCGAGCGGCAGTCTCTCGACACACTTCGCTAACTCCCAACCGAACCGATCGTTTTGTAGTGACTGGTCATAAGGATGTGCGAAACAGCGGATTGGGCAGGCTTCGCGTCATTATCGTGAACGAAGTTCCTGTTTCACACCGAATCTTCGACACCCCTCGCCGCGCTGGCGTCTCCGTCGACGTCAGCGCCTAGCACAACGTCGTCGACTCGATCCGATTGTTTCGACGATGACGGCGAGTGGCGTTGTCGACCAGGGAGAGGCCAGTTTCGTGGGGCATTCGTTCCGTTCACCGTCGCTGCACGCATCGCGCTTTGTCATTCTCGTCGCACAGTTCGTGGACAGGCGAGTCGCGGCTGATCACTTCTCGTCAGAGTTTCGTGAGCTCGAGCGAACCGATGCCGGCTATCTCGAAAGGGATGTGTCGATGATCGTCCGAAAGCTCTCGGTTGATGTCGGCGCCTATCGCGGAGATGTCAATCTGCTCGGCGTTGATTTCATCGACGGAGAGCAGCTCTGGAATGCCGCCGGCGCAGCGTTCCGCGATCTGCTCACGTTGCAGTCCGAGCTGTTGAGTCGATCGGCGGGCTGATTCTCAGCTCTTGAACTGTTCGCGGTGGCGGACGAGGTCCTCCAATCGGTAGCGCCGATGGGTGCCACGCATCTCGATACTGAGTTTTCCTGCGTCTGCCAGCTTCCGTACGTACGTATCGGACACACCAAGGATCTCGGCCGCCTGGGACGTCGTCAGGAGCTCGCCGACCGGGCCGATCGTCACTGCCGTTCCCGTAGCGAGTTGGCGCAACAGTTCGACCACAGCTCTCCTGGCCGATGCGTCGAGGTCCAGTTCTAATCCGTCGAGAGCAAGGGTCGGAACGCGCCCCTCCAATGCCGCAATCGACGACGTGACCCGTTGGGCATCGGGATGTGACAACGCCGAGGCAATGTAGCGGTGGTCCATGACGCCGACCCTACTGGGGATAGTGTGCAGTTACCCCCGTAGAAGGAGCACATGTGCCGCAGTTGCTGCATCTCGATTCGTCCGCCGACCTCGAAACTTCGGTGAGCAGAGCGGTCACCGCCCGTTTTTCCGATGTCTGGCATTCTCTCGGCGCCGATCACTCCGTGATCTATCGAGACCTCCACCGGAACCCGCCGCCGCACCTCCCGACGTCGGCCCTGCACTGGGCGCCTCATTTGCGCACACCAGGCGAGATCGCGCCGCCGGAAGCGGAGGCATTGCAGAAAGAACTGATCGACGAGCTGGTCTCGGCGGACGTCGTTCTCGTTGGTGCGCCGATGTACAACTGGTCGATCCCCTCCACGCTCAAAGCCTGGATCGACTACGTACACGTACCGGGGATCACCGTGCCGTTCGACGGCCCGACCCGGCCCGTGGAGGCCAAACCGGTCGTCGTGGTGTCGTCTCGGGGAAATCAGTACGGACCCGGAACGCCCGATTTCGGTGCCGACCACACTGTTGCGCAGCTCGAGCAGGTGCTGGGTACGGCGCTCGGTATGCAGGTGTTCGTCGTGACGATCGATCTGACGCTTGCTTCTCGTGTTCCGGCGCTGGCGTCGTCGATACCCGCCGCCGAAGCGAGCCTGGCCGAAGCTCACCTCGCAGTGACCGACCTCGCACAGCGTCTGGGTGCCGGCACCGGGAGTCCACAGCCCCGCTAGTGTCTGACGGTGCGCGCGTACGAGAATCGAAGTACTGGGCGCCACAGGCCGATGGCCGGTAGGCATCGTCCGGTGGTGACGCAGCTACCGGATGTGCGCCAGCAGTGGTACGCGCGAGCGGCACGCGTCGTCGTCGGACTTGCCGCTGTCTTAGCTCTCGTCGCGAGCGGAGTCGGATGGACGGTGTACCGCGAAGCGACGACGGGTCTGACCACCTCCGACGCACTCGTCTCGTTGCCGGAGAACGACGCGGCAAGCAATGGTCAGGACACCAATATCCTTCTGATCGGTCTCGACAGCCGAAAAGACATGGACGGCAACGACCTACCCGCCCAGTTCGTCACCGACGCCCTCCATGCAGGCGACAGTGACGTCGGCGGATACAACACGAACACACTCCTGCTTCTTCACCTCCCGGCGGACGGCGGCCGAGCCAAAGCGATCTCGATCCCGCGTGACGACTACGTCGACGTTCCCGGATACGGCAAGAAAAAGATCAAGGAGGCGTACGGCCTCGCGAAAGCGGACGCGGACTCGGCTCTGTACGACGAAGGAGTGACGGATCAGACCGAACGTGAACGGCAAGCTCGCGAGGCCGGTCGACGGTCCACTCTCACCGCCGTACAGCAACTGCTCAGGGTCCCGATCGATCATTTCGCAGAGGTCAATCTTCTGGGCTTCTACGACGTAGCCAACGCCGTCGGACCAATCGAGGTGTGCCTCCGAGATGCCGTGGACGACGAATATTCGGGCGCCAGGTTCGCGGCTGGCGTTCAGAGCCTCGACGCGACTCAGGCACTGTCCTTCGTACGACAACGTCACGGACTGACGAACGGTGACCTCGATCGAACGAAGAGGCAGCAGGCCTTCGTGGCCGGCGTGATCTCGAAACTGAAGCAATCGGGAATCCTCGGCAACCTCGGGGAGCTTCGTGCTCTCGTCGCGGGGACGAAGCAAGACATCGTCATCGACAGTGGGCTCGATCCGGTATCGCTTGTGTCGCAGGCGGGGAGCATCCTTGACGGTGAGATCGACTTTTTCACCTTGCCGGTGGAAAGCTATGCCACCATCGATGGACAGGACGTCAACATCGTCGATGTGGATCGGGTACGGAGCGAGACGGCGGCGATTCTCGATCCGTCGCCTTCGGGCGCTGCTCCGGTCCCCGTTCCTGATGCGGACGCGCAGCTCGCGGACGGCGTCCCGGCTGCGGGCGACGATGCACCGGCCGAACCAGAGGTCGTGCAGGGCGACGGCGGCATTCCATGCGTCGCGTGATCAGCGCTCGATCAGTACGTCCATGAGTTCGGCTTCGACCGCCGCGAACGCTGGCGTCGTTACCACCATCGGATCACGGGGCCGCGCCAGTGGCACGGTGATCTGGCGTCGGACACGTGCTGGCTTGTCGGAGAGGACGATCACGCGATCGGAAAGGTACACGGCCTCACGAATGTCATGCGTGATCATCAGAACGGTCCATCCGTACTCGAGCCACATTTCCTGAAGCCAGCGTTGCATGGCAGTCCGCGTGAGCGAGTCGAGGGCGCCGAAGGGCTCGTCGAGCAGTAGGAGATCGTGCCCCTGAACGACGGTGCGCAACAATGCGGCTCGTTGACGCATACCACCCGACATGTCCGACGGTCGAGACTTTTCGTACCCGTCCAACCCGAAGACCGGAAACAGTGCCTGTGCCTGCGCTCGGGCTTCTTTCCTCGGAACGCCCTGAATCTCCAGCCCGAGACTCGTGTTGTCCAGCACCGTTCGCCAGGGAAACAGTAGATCTTTCTGCGGCATGTACGCGCTCCTCGGCGCCCCGACCACTCCCGAATCCGGCGTGTCTAGCCCGGCGAGCATATTGAAGATGGTGCTCTTTCCCGAACCGCTCGGACCGATCAGCGAGACGAATTCTCCCGGCTGAACTTCGAAGCTCACCCCGTCCAGGACGCGTCGACCGTCGTAGGATTTGGTCAATCCGGATACGCGCACGCGGGTCATCGTGGCCGTCTTTCCAGCGCCCACGGTGCAACCACCCGTTCGACGGCGTAGGTCACCAGGAACAACGCAACGCTGATCACTGCCGTCACCGCAACGGCCGCCAGTACCAGGTCGGTGCGAAACGAGTTCTTCTGCTGACTCATGTAGATACCGAGTCCTGCACTTGCACCGGCATATTCGGCGAAGATCGCCCCGACTACCGCGTAAGTGATGCCGATGCGCAGTGACGTGAAGAAGCGAGGCATCGCCGACGGCAGCCGGACGTACCGAAACTGTTGCCAGCGGCTCGCGCCCATGCTGGCGAGGAGCGATCGGGCGTCACGATCTGCCGCTGCGAAGCCCTCGATGAGCCCGATCGCCATCGGGAAGAACGTGGCCAGTGCGATGACCAAGATCTTGGGCAACAGACCGAATCCGAACCAGATGATGAGCAGCGGAGCGATCGCGATGATCGGCAGCGTCTGCGACACGACGAACAGCGGTACGACGGCTCGTCGCAGCCACGGGGAGAAGTCCACGGCCACCGCGAGAATCCAGGCGACGAACAAGGAAACTGCGAACCCGACAATAGTGACTTGCACCGTCGCAGCAGCATTTTCGGCGATGGCGTCGCGATGCGCCCACCCTTGACCCACGATGCGCGACGGCGACGGAAGGATCTGTGGTCTGATTCCGCTGACAGTGACATAGATCTGCCACGCTGCGACGAGCACGACGACGATCGTCGCCGACGGAAGCGCCCAGCGGACGGCAGCGCGGAACCGGTTCTCGGTTGAACTGGGCGATGCGGCACCGGCCATTGCGCTACTGCTCACTGCGCTACCGACCGGTGCGCTACTGGTCGGCGAGATACTCATCGGTGAAGTACGTGGACCAATCGGGCTCCGACGCTAGCGCATTCCCGCTTTCGTCCACGAGAACGCCGTTGTCATAGAGGAACTTCGAGTACTCGGTCCAGGTGTCCAGATTCTGTGAGCCGACCTTGCCCGTCTCGTCCAGCATGTATTTCGAGGCAAGCATCTCCTGGCTTTCGAACACCAGTGATTCGTCGGTGAACGCACCCGGATTGGCATCGATGACATCGCGCGCGGCGCGATCGGGGTCGTCGGCGGCGAGTTGGTAGCCGCGCTGTAGAGCCTGGACGAACTTCCGTGCTTCGTCGGGATTGTCCGCGAGCCAGTTCTCGTTACCGCTGATGGTGATCGCGTAGGCGTCGGGGAAGCCGTAGTCGGTGCTCTCGAAGTACTTCATCGGCGTGCCACTGTGCTCGGCTTCGATACCTTCCCAGGCAAGGTAGGACACCGTGAAGTCAGCGGTTCCGGAGTAGACGGCCTCGTACGCGGACGTGCCGAGCACGACGCTCTCGTAGTTGCCGGTACCGCCGTCGTTCTGGATGACCTGTCGAACTCCTGCTTGCTCGCCGGTGTCGCCGAATCCGGCGTACACCTTGCCGTCGAGCGACTTCGGGCTCGTGATGTCGTCGCGATCCGCTCGAACTCCGATCGCCGTTGCCCAGTGCTGCAGCGGCGCGAGAACCGAGACAATCTGTGCGCCGGCCGCTTTCGCGAAGGTGGTCGAGCTCTGCGTGCTGATTCCGAACTCGGCGTTACCGGAGTCGACGAGCGTGTCCGGCGAACTGTTGTTGTAGGGCAACACTTCGACGTCGAGACCCGCGTCGGCGAAATACCCTTCCTGCAGTGCGACGAACAACCCGGTGTGGTTGGTGTTCGGCGTCCAGTCGAGTGCAAACCGGATGGTATCGGAGTCGTTCGTCTGGGCGCACGACGTCAGACCGGCGACCGTGATCGCTGCAACCACCGCAGCCAGTAACCGCTTCACAGTGTCACCGGCCACGGTGTCGGCGTGAGTGCGGTATCCCAGAACATCAATTCGTATCGGGTGGCGACGCGAAACGCCTGCGTCATCGACGCCCGATCGGCGTCGGTGGCTGCAGCTGCCGCCGTGTCGACGAGTGTGCGGGCGCCGTCGACGACGGCGCGAAACTCGTCCGAATCGTACGTCGACACCCACCGTGCATAGGGGTGTTCGGGATCGGCTTGGAGTACCTCGCGAGCAGCTCCTGCGAGTCGCACGGCTACGTCGGCGTAGATCCAGAAGCACGGCAGAATCGCTGCTGCTGCAACCGCATACGGCTCGGTTGCCGCGGACGCGATGAGATACGAGGTGTAGCCCAGACACGCAGGGGAGTGCTCGGCGCTCGAATCCGAGCGGGGAAGAGCGTCACCCGACAGAAGCGATTCGTGCAGCGATGCTTCTTCGACCGCACTCGCGGCCGACGTGGCCCAGAATGCAGCCGTCGCGGCGTCGGGTGCCTTGGACGCCAGGAGAGACAGCGCCTTTGCGTAGCCCTCCAGGTAGAGGTGGTCCTGCTCGATGTACGTGCGGAAAGCGTCGAGCGGCAGCGTGCCGTCTCCGAGCAGACGCAGAAATTTCAGATCGTCGATAGCAGCACGCAGATCCGCGGTCGCGTCCCACAGTCGATCCGTATGGCGAACAGGGTTCACCGAGCTAGAAGGCGCATTCATCGCCTTGACATCCCTTCGTCAGCATTACCTGCATCAGGTTCGACGGGTGTGATCTCAGCATCCGCATGTACGGACGCACCCCGTGTCAGAACATCGCCGACCATACATCATGCGGCTCCGCCGCCCGTGCGCGCGGACATACCGCCGGGTGTCACTACGCACTCACGGGGCGGTCCGAGGGGGTCGTGAGTGCATACGCACCGCCCGGCGGAATTACGCACGCACGGGAGGCGGGGCCGTTACCATGGCTAAATGAATGCAACCCACAAGTGGTCGAAGGTCGTCGCAACGCTCTGTGCCACGGGGGCCGCTCTGGTCATCGGCAGCGGTGTCGCGAATGCAGACGAATGGCCGCCCATCCCGGACTATCCGAGCCCGAGCGTTCCGTTCGAGGCGTCGGGCTTCCTGACGCCGACCGACCCGGCCTACTGGAACCCGCTGGTCGCCGAGAACAGGCTGACGTCACCGTACGGAACCAGCACCAGAATCGTCTGTACGTCGTTTCACGGCGTGCTGACCGGATGCTGGCAGGCCGACGCCCAGGGCAACCCCCACAAGCTGGTCGCGTTGCCATTCGACTTCCCGAACGTGTCCGGATCGTCGATGCCGGGCGGGGGACCTCAGCACTTCGTGTATCCGGGGTTCATCCCGGGAATCGGATAAGCCCCGGCAATCGCATCAGTTCTTCATGTCCTCGAGTTCCATTCCCTTGGTCTCGGGGATGTTGGAGCGGACGAAGAAGAAGGACACAGCGGCCATGAGGGCGAAGAAGCCGTAGATGACCCAGAGCCCGACAGTCTGGGTGAGCGGTGGGAATGCCAGCGTCACTGCGAAATTGGCAATCCAGTTCGCGGCTGTGCCGATTCCTAGGGCTACGGCGCGCATGCGGTTGGGGAACATCTCGCCGAGCAGAACCCACATGATCGGGCCCCACGTTGCGGCGAAGAAGATCACGAACAGGTTTGCTCCGATCAGTGCGACGGCACCCCAGGGGCTCGGCAGGGTGACGTCGTCGCCGCTTCCGATCTGCTGGGAGAACGAGACCGCAGCCATGGCCAAGCCGACGAACATTCCGATCGAGCCGCCGAGTAGTAGCTTTCGTCGTCCGATTCGGTCCACGAACAGGATGGCGACGAACGTCATCGTCACGTTGATGATCGAGGTGATGACCGACGTCGCGAACGACTGGTCCTCGGTGAACCCAACGGACTTCCAGAGCGTCGTCGAGTAGTAGAAGATCGCGTTGATGCCGACGAGCTGCTGCAATACGGCCATGATGATGCCGACCCACACGATGGGTTGCAGGCCGAATTTCGATCCACGGATGTCGTTGAACGAGGACTTCTCTTCTTTGCGCAGCGTCAAACGAATTTCGTGGACGCGCTCGTCCGGGTGAAGCTCGCCGGTGATGTTGGCGAGAATTTCGGCGGCCTCGTCGTCGAGGTGCTTGCCGACGAGGTAGCGCGGCGATTCGGGGATGGTCACGGCGAGCAGCCCGTAGATGAGGGCGGGTACGACGCCGACCAGGAACATCCAGCGCCAGGCTTCGAGTCCGAGCCAGAGGTCGTTGGATGCACCGTCGGCGGCGCCCTGCAGAAGAGCGTCGGACAGCAGGGCGGCAAAGATTCCGAGCGTGATCGCGAGTTGTTGGAGCGACGCGAGGCTGCCACGCCACTTTGCCGGTGCGATTTCGGCGATGTAGGCAGGAGCGATAACCGACGCGATTCCGATTCCGAGACCACCGAGGATTCGCCACAGAATGAGATCCGGAACGCTGAAAGCCAGGCCGGATCCGACCGAGGAAATGGTGAACAAGGCCGATCCGAGGACCATGACCTTCTTGCGGCCCCAGCGGTCGGCGAGCGAACCGGCGAACCAGGCGCCGACGGCGCAGCCGATCAACGCGATCGCGACGACGAAACCGGTGGTGAAAGAGCCGAGAGAGAATCTTCCTTCGATCGCGTCGACGGCGCCGTTGATGACCGAACTGTCGAACCCGAACAAGAATCCGCCCACCGCGGCGGCGACGGAAACCCCGATTACTTTTGCGCTGCCTCTTGTCGGCGTCTGGGACATCAGAAAGCACTCCTTCCGGTCTTCGAAGCTCAGCGCTCTCGGCCTTCGATGGCGATCGCGCGGCCGATTTGCCGCACCCGGGTCACTCTATGCCCGGTCGTTCGCAGTGCGAAACACCGTCCGTCATTTGAGCTCGAACGCTGAATCGGAGACGGTGAAACCGTGACCGACCTGGTCGGTGCACGTGACGCCTGTCTTCTCCTGGACAGTGCACTTAAGTCCGTTGGAGCTTCCCGATCCTGGTATCGACAGGACCTCGTCGTACGGCAGCGCACGTGCTGTGCCGTCGAATCGATGGAAGCGAGGATCGCCGGAACTCGAGAACTTTGCGGGTGATCCTGCCGTCAGTTCGATGGTGTTGGGCGGCACCGCCGAACCTTGGGCGCCGCTGCCTTCGACCCGCGGGGCCGTGGAGGGAAACTCTCCGTGGCAGCCGGCTACCGAACTGTCGGTGATCAATACGGCGCACTCGAACTTGCCACTCGGAGAAGTGAAATAGAAGGATCCTGGGTCGCCCTCGAAGCGGGAGGCGTCGGCCACGGGCGGTGCCGACGCGGTCGTCGTCGTGACCGGGGGCATCGACGTCGACGTCGGCGGGGAGGTGGTGGTGATCGCGGGCGTCGTCGTTCGGACGACCGACGGCGGGTCGGTGTCGACTGTCGCGAGCGGGGCTGTCGCAGCGCCGTCGACATTGGAGCTGCAGCCCACGAGGAGAGCGAACAATGCCCCGCCCGCTGCAGTGCCCCACACCCCGCGACGGTTCATTCCGCCAGCATAAACTGGCGAAGCTCGATCGGAGGGTTGGTACGTTGGCGGGCGTCGGAACAACTTTTCGGGGAGGTGCCATGACCGAAGCGACATGCCACGTACATACGCCGTATGGAGACGTGATCGGCCACCGAGACGGCACTGTTGTCGCATGGAAAGGGATTCCGTACGCGGCATCGACCGGAGGAGAACATCGATTCAAGGCTCCGCGCCCGGTGGAGCCGTGGTCGGAACCGAAGGACTGCGTCAAGTTCGGTCCGGTCGCGCCGCAGGGGCTCGACAATCCCGTGCCCATGGATCCCGACACCCCCATGTCCGAGGATTGCCTGTCGGTGAACGTGTGGGCACCCGAACCCGACGGAACTCCGCGGCCGGTCATGGTGTGGATTCACGGGGGTGCGTACTCGCTCGGGTCGTCTGCTCAGACGGTGTACGACGGGCGCCACCTCGCCGAACTGGGCGACCTGGTGATCGTGACCGTCAACTACCGCATCGGGGCCTTCGGATTTCTCGACCTGTCGTCGTTCTCCACCGAACAGACGGAGTTCGACGCAAATGTCGGTCTCCGAGACATGATCGCGGCTCTCCGATGGGTGCAGGAGTCGATCGGTGCATTCGGCGGTGACGCCTCGAATGTAACCCTGTTCGGTGAGTCGTCCGGAGGGGCGTCGGTCACCACTCTCATGACATCGCCTGCAACCGAAGGGCTTTTCCATCGCGCGATCGTGCAGAGCGCGCCCGCGACGTCGGTGTACGGCCAGGACCGTGCGGCTCAGGTCGCAGCCCGATTCCTCGAGATCGTCGACGTGACACCGGATCGCATCGACGAACTGAAGACGATCGACATGCACAGGCTCGTTGCAGCGAGTGACACGTTGTGTTACGACGTCCCCGCCAGGGTGCCGGGCACTCTGGGTCTCGCCCCGGTCGTCGACGGTGAGATCGTTCCTCGGTACCCCGTCGCGGCATTCCAGAAAGGTTTCGCGCACCGAATTCCACTGATCATCGGAACCAATCACGACGAGGCGTCGATATTCAGGCTGATGAAATCACCGCTGATGCCCGTCACTTCCGACACCGTGTCCGAAATGTTCCGCGCGATAGCCAACGATCATTCCGATCTGCCGGCGTTTCGCGTGGCAGAGATCATGTCTGCCTATCCGGATCGGTCCAAAACTGCCGGTGCACTTGCCATGTCGCGGGATGCTGGGTTCAAGATGCCGAGCCTGTGGATCGCCGACGCGCACAGCAGGCATTCGCCGGTGTGGATGTATCGGTTCGACCATGCGACGCCGATGCTGCGCGCAGCCCGTATCGGCGCGGGCCACGCAACCGAAATTCCGTACGTTTTCGGAAACTTCGGCACTCTCAACCGCGATCCGACCTTTTGGCTCGGCGGGCGAAAGGCAGCGATGGCGGTGTCGGCGCGCGTGATGAAGCGGTGGGTCGCCTTTGCGCGACATGGTGTTCCGGCCACGTTGGACGGCGCTAAACATTGGCCGAAGTATGCCGAACCTACGCGCGCGACCCTGGTGATCGACGGCCAGGACACCGTCGTCGACGATCCCGACGGCGACCTGCGTGTCGCGTGGGGCGATCGGGTGCTCGGTTTCAGCTAGGCACGGTTGAACGTCGGTGCTTCCGGATACCTTCACCCTGTGCTGTTCACACAGATCATCGACACCTCCGAGGCCGTCGGCGCGACCCGGTCACGCAAGGCCAAGATAGACGCGCTGCGGATCTTGCTGGCGGAGGTGGATCCCGCGGAGATCGACGCTGTCGTCTCCTGGTTGTCGGGTGAGTTACCCCAGGGCCGCATCGGTATCGGGTGGCGAACACTCGCCGACATCGACGTCGAACCCGTTTCGGACGGTTCGCTGACGGTCACAGCCGTCGACGACGCGATCTCCGCCATCGCGTCTACAGCAGGATCGGGGTCCACTGCTCGGCGGCGGGAGCTGTTGACCGGCTTGTTCGCGTCGGCGACCAAAAGAGAACGTGGGTTCTTGGTTCGACTGATGACGGGTGAGCTTCGCCAAGGTGCGCTCGAAGGAATCATGACCGACGCCATCGCGAAGGCCGCGGGGCTGAAGCTCGAACCGGTTCGGCGGGCATTCATGTTCTCCGGGAAATTGACGTCGACGGCGAAGGCAGCTCTCACCGGGGGCGAGGATGCGCTCGCACAGTTCGGGCTCGAGATCGGACGACCGATCCGGCCGATGCTTGCCTCGCCGGCGGAAACATTGGAATCGGCGTGGACCGAGCTGGCAGGTGACGTCAGCGTCGAATACAAGCTCGACGGCGCTCGAATTCAGGTGCATCGACTTCACGACGAGGTGCACATCTACACCCGGACTCTGCGAGAGATCACCGACGGTGTTCCTGAGCTCGTGAAGTTGATTCGTGGACTCCCGTGCATGTCGGTCGTCCTCGACGGGGAGACCCTTGCCCTTGCCGACAGCGGTCGGCCGCGCCCGTTTCAGGAAACGATGAGTCGTTTCGGTGCCCAGAGCGCGCACGAACTCCTGCTGCAGCCGTACTTCTTCGACTGCGTGCATCTCGACGGTGTGGACCTACTCGACGAACCGTTGGAGCGAAGACTGGCCGCACTCGATCGAGTCGCGCCGGATCACCGCATTCCATCACTGGTGCGGCCTGACGCCGAGGCTGCCTCCGTCCACTTCGAGGACGCTCTGGAGGCAGGCCACGAAGGTGTGATGATCAAATCTTTGTCCTCGGCCTACGCTGCCGGACGTCGTGGCCGCACCTGGCAGAAGGTCAAACCCGAGCACACCCTCGACCTCGTCGTACTCGGCGCCGAGTGGGGTTACGGCCGTCGAACCGGGTGGTTGTCCAATCTGCATCTGGGTGCCAGAGATCCCGACGGCGGGGAGCCGATCATGGTCGGTAAGACGTTCAAAGGTCTCACCGACGCTCTGCTGCAGTGGCAGACCGAGGAGTTCCCGAAACACGAACGGTCGTCCGACGAGCACACCATGTACTTGATGCCGGACCTCGTCGTCGAAATCGAACTCGACGGAGTGCAGGTGAGCACCCGCTATCCGGGCGCAGTTGCACTGAGATTCGCACGCGTACTGCGCTATCGGCCCGACAAGTCCGCCGCGGAAGCCGACACGATCGATACTGTCCGCGCACTACTACCATCCTCGACCTGAGTCGTTACTCGGCCGAAACGTCCAATCGTGATGTTGTAACACGATTGACCGCACACACATCCCACGCATCACTTAGGTTGAGAAGGTCAGCCAGCGAGGAATGGAAGTGGCAGTCATGTCGACAGTTCGAGCGGCCCTGGTCCAGACGAGTTGGACCGGCGACAAAGAGACCATGATCAAGGCCCACGAGGACTACGCGCGGAGCGCAGCCGAACAAGGCGCGAAAGTCGTGTGCTTTCAGGAACTGTTCTACGGACCGTATTTCTGCCAGCTGCAGGACGCCAAGTTCTACGACTACGCGGAATCGGTTCCCGGCCCCACCGTCGACCGATTCGCGGCGTTGGCCAAGGAACTCGGCATTGTCATGATTCTGCCGGTGTACGAGCAGGAGCAGCCGGGTGTTCTGTACAACACGGCGGCCGTGGTCGACGCGGACGGTACGTACCTCGGGAAATACCGCAAGCACCACATCCCGCACGTGAACGGATTCTGGGAGAAGTTCTATTTCCGTCCGGGCAACCTGGGCTGGCCGGTGTTCGACACCGCAGTGGGCAGAATCGGCGTCTACATCTGCTACGACCGTCACTTCCCCGAGGGGTGGCGCGCACTGGGGCTGGCCGGTGCCGAAATCGTGTTCAACCCGTCGGCCACCTCGCGCGGTCTGTCCAACTACCTGTGGAAGCTGGAACAGCCGGCATCGGCCGTGGCGAACGAGTATTACATCGGGGCGATCAACCGCGTCGGCATCGAAGAGTACGGTGACGACGACTTCTACGGCACCAGCTATTTCGTCGATCCCGAGGGCAAGTTCGTGGGTGACGTTGCATCCGATACCGAGCCGGAATTGATCGTTCGTGACCTCGACCTGAGCTTGATCAAGACCGTCCGTGACCGCTGGGCGTTCTATCGCGATCGCAGACCGGACGCCTACGGGCCCCTGGTGGCACCGTGACGACGCGGGTGGACGCCATGACATCCCGGTCGGAGCTCTGAGATGGGTACGACGTTTGTGCACGGTGGCACCGTCGTGTCGCCGACGGGTTCGCAACTACTCGATGTCCTGATCGACGGTGACACAATTGTTGCTGTCCTCCAACCTGGTTCGACTGCGCTCGCCGCGGACCTCACCGAGTCCGCGGACACGGTCATCGACGCCACCGGCAAGTACGTGCTTCCGGGCGGCGTCGACGGCCACACGCACATGGAGATGCCGTTCGGTGGCACGTTCGCCTCCGATACGTTCGAGACCGGTACCCGGGCAGCGGCGTGGGGCGGGACCACGACCATCGTCGACTTCGCGATTCAGACGCCAGGGCAACGGGTTCAGGACACGCTCGCGCTCTGGCACGAGAAGGCATCGGGTCGATGCGCCGTCGACTACGGGTTCCATCAGATCATCGGCGAGGTCGACACCGACTCCCTGAAGGCGATGAGCGAGCTCGTGTCCGAAGGGGTGTCCAGCTTCAAACTGTTCATGGCGTATCCGGGAGTGTTCTACTCCGACGACGGTAAAATCCTGCGCGCCATGCAGACTGCAGCCGAGACGGGTGCGCTGTTGATGATGCACGCCGAGAACGGAATCGCGATCGACGTGCTCGTCGCGCAGTCGGTCGCGCGCGGAGACACTGCCCCGTACTTCCACGGCACCTCACGTCCGTGGCAGCTCGAAGAAGAAGCCACGCACCGCGCGATCATGCTGGCGAACGTCACCGGCGCACCGCTCTACGTCGTGCACGTCTCCGCCAAACAGGCACTCGAGCAGATCGCGCAGGCGCGAGGCAAAGGTCAGAACGTCTTCGCCGAAACCTGCCCACAGTATCTGTATCTGTCGCTCGAAGAACAGCTCGGCGCACCGGGTTTCGACGGTGCGAAGTGGGTGTGCTCGACGCCGCTTCGCTCCCGCGCAGAAGGCCACCAGGACGAACTGTGGCGTTACCTGCGCACCGGGGATGTCGCCACGGTCAGTACAGATCACTGCCCCTTCTGCATGAAGGACCAGAAGGAGATGGGTATCGGGGATTTCTCCAAGATTCCCAACGGAATCGGATCCGTCGAGCACCGGATGGACCTCATGTTCCAGGGCGTCAAAACGGGCAAGATCACCCTCGAGAAGTGGGTCGAGGTGTGTTGTACGACGCCGGCGCGCATGTTCGGGATGTACCCGAGGAAGGGCATCGTTTCTCCCGGTGCCGACGGTGATCTCGTGATCTACGACCCGAACGGCCACACCAGTATCGGACTCGGAAAGGCGCATCACATGAACATGGACTACTCCGCCTACGAGGGTTTCGAGATCGACGGACACGTCGACACCGTCATTTCGCGGGGGCGGGTTATCGTCGACGCCGGTGCCTATCTCGGCAGTGCCGGCCACGGCCGTTTCGTCAAACGTGCCCTGTCGCAGAATCTCGTGTGAACGATGGACATCGGAGTCGTGTTGCAGTGCAACCCACCTGCATCACGCGTCATCGATCTCGCCAGACGTGCGGAGACGCATGGGTTCTCGCATGTATGGACATTCGATTCGCACCTGCTGTGGCAGGAACCGTACGTCATCTACAGTCAGATACTTGCCGAGACGAGGCGAGTGACCGTCGGTCCGATGGTGACCAACCCGGCCACCCGCGACTGGACGGTCACAGCTTCGACGTTCGCGACTCTGAACGAGATGTACGGCAACCGTACGATCTGCGGAATCGGTCGCGGCGACTCGGCAGTTCGAACTCTCGGGGGTAAACCGACAACGCTTGCAGCTCTGCGCGAGTCCATTCACGTCATACGCGAACTCGCCAACGGTAGGTCCGCGAAGCTCGGTGACACCACCGTCCAGTTCCCATGGGCAGGTGATTCGAGGCTCGAAATTTGGGTCGCCGCGTACGGACCGAAAGCGCTCGACCTCACCGGGGAGGTAGCGGACGGGTACATCCTGCAGTTGGCCGACCCCGACATCGCGTCGTGGACCATCGGTCGGGTGCGTGCGGCAGCCGAAGCGGCAGGGCGGGATCCGGCGTCGATCAAGTTCTGCATTGCTGCCCCGGCATACGTGACCGACGGCAGCGAAGCGGCGATGGCGCATGCGCGCGATCAGTGCCGGTGGTTCGGGGGCATGGTCGGCAACCATGTCGCGGACCTCGTTGCGCGCTACGGCCAGCAGGGCGGAGGTATCCCCAGCGCGCTCACCGGCTATATCGACGGGCGTAGCGGCTACGACTACAACGCGCACGGCAAGTCCGGCAATTCCCATGCGGAGTTCGTGGCGGACGAGGTGATCGACAGATTCTGCCTGCTCGGTAGCCCAGCGGAACACCTGACGAGGCTGAAAGATCTGGAAAAGCTCGGAGTCGACCAGTTCTCGGTGTACCTACAACACGACGCGAAGTCCGCGACACTCGAAGCCTACGGAGAGTTCATCATTCCGTTCGTGGACGAGCAGGTGACGGCAACGTCGTGACGGGAGTCGTACGCTCTCGTACAGGTGACGGTGGAGGAAGGCGGCTAGTAGATGGATCACGTGTTCTATTCCTGGGCGGCTCAGGCCGAGTTGAATCCGATCACGGTCGACGGCGGTTCGGGGTCGTGGTTCTGGGACGACAAAGGAAACCGGTATCTCGACTTCTCGTCACAGCTCGTCAATGTCAATCTGGGACACCAACATCCGGATCTGATCGCAGCGATCGTCGAACAGGCTCAGATCCTGACGACGATCTCCCCGACGGTGGCCAACTCGAAACGCAGCGAGCTCGCGGCGCTCGTCGCCGAGCGCGCCCCCGGTGATCTGAATCGGGTCTTCTTCACCACCGGTGGCGCCGAGGCCGTCGAGCATGCCGTTCGACTGGCTCGTCAACACACCGGACGTACCAAGATGCTTGCGGCGTATCGCTCGTACCACGGCGGCACCGGCGTCGCCATCGGATTGACCGGCGAGCCGAGGCGGTGGGGCACCGAGCCGACCAACGTCGACGTCGTTCGCTTCTTCGGGCCCTACCCCTACCGGTCACCGTGGGGCACTACCTCGCCCGAGGAGGAAACAGCTGCTGCTCTGTCGCATCTTCAACAGGTAATCGAGCTCGAGGGTGCGCAGAACATCGCGGGCCTCATCCTCGAATCCGTCGTCGGCACCAACGGAGTGCTCGTGCCTCCGCCCGGGTATCTCGCGGGTGTACGTGAGCTGTGCGATCGCTACGGCATCGTCTACATCGCAGACGAGGTGATGGTCGGCTTCGGGAGAATCGGTGAGTGGTTCGCGTGCCAGGCCTGGGATGTCGCTCCCGACCTGATCACGTTCGCCAAAGGCGTCAATTCCGGCTACGTACCTCTCGGGGGAGTCGTGATCTCCGAGCGGATAGCGTCGAAGTTCGACCACAAGCCGTATCCCGGCGGGCTGACGTATTCGGGACATCCATTGGCGTGCGCAGTCGGAGTCGCGTCGATCCGGGTGTTCGAACGAGACAACATCCTGCGCCACGTTCGCACGGTGGGGGAGGATGTCCTGGGCGCAGGTCTGACCAAGCTAGGTGAGTCTCACCAGAGTGTGGGGGAGGTGCGCGGTAAGGGATTCTTCTGGGCGATCGAACTCGTCAAGGACCGCAAGACCCGGGAACCGTTGGTGCCGTTCGCAGCCTCGGGTAAGGACGCGACGCCGATCGGGGAGGTGACCGCAGCCGCCAAGTCGCGTGGGTTGTGGCCCTTCATGGCCGGCAACCGCATTCAGATTGCGCCGCCCCTGACCACGAGCGAGGACGAGATCCGTCAGGGCCTCGAAATCCTCGACGAGGTGCTGGCCGTCGCCGACTCCCACGCCTCGCATTAGTCCGGCGGTCCGGCCTCTACGGCTGCCCTGAACTCGACTGTGCAGCGAGCGCCCGATTGGCAATCGTGCTACTCGTTACCTCCCGAAGCCGCCACCACCTCCGAGCGAATTGGCCAGCAATGCGCCCTGTATTCCTCCGCCGAACCCGTTCTGCAACCCGCCCGACGTCGGACCGAACGGCCCCTGCGCCGGGGTTGATCCGGACGAAGACTGCGGCAGGCCGGACTGCGCACCGCCGAATCCGTTCTGCAGCACTACGGCCCCGCCGGTACTCCCCTGCGTGTACCCAGGGGTCAGAGGTGCGGCAGTCGCCGCTGTCGTACCTGCCGTCAATGCTGCAAGCACAGCTGCAGTCCCGATCGCGGCCAGGGCGCCGCGCCGGATGACACCACAACCCGGGACCGTTCCGTGCTGGTAGTGGACTCGACCCGATGGTGTCTGGACGCTTGAATGGATGAGCATGACCTAGCTCCCTCGTATGGTCGGCGCGACCCGTGAATCGGGTTTCGCTCGATCCACAGTATTGACTGTAGTGCGACTCTAGTCAATATAAGACGGCGATCGTATTGGACGCAGCGGCACCGGGAGCCGCGGTGTCGAAGGCGATTCGGCGCGCGGCAGCCGGACGTAGGGCTGCAGAGGGTGGCCAGGGAGCGCGGATTGAGGGTCAGGCGTCAGGCGTCGTCAGGTGACTGTCTATCGAGGCGCGCAGCCACCGCGTGAAGTGCTCGCGGCTCCATGCGCGGTCGACGGCGAAGTAGCGATAGGTCTGCGGGCTGGTGAGGTAGCTGAGTACGTCGGCAAACTCGGCGACCTCGCCCGCGCCGATCAACCGCCGATGGACGAACCACACGCTGCCGGTGTGGATGTCGTCGAGCCGTCGTAGTTCACTGCGCTCGATTTCCTCGCCGATAGAACGGTCGGAGTCCGCCGCGAGGACGGCGGCATGATGCAGATCCGCGATTCGAGCGTTGGCGCCGACGACGAAATCCACGTACCGGCTCAAAGCGCGGTCGGTGTCCTCGTCGGTCATGATCGCCACGAATTCAGGCCGTTCGATCAGCGAGACGAACTTCTCGTCTCCGATGAATGCACGCTGCAGAATCGCGGTCATGAGCGAGGCTTTGCTGCCAGCCGCATACACAGTCTGGATCGCCACACCCGCCGAGTCGGCGATCTGCCGCAGCGTCGTCGACGAATAACCCTGTTCGACGAACAACCGCTGACCCGAGTCGAGGATGCGCGTCCTCGTCTGCGCCGCGGTGTCGGCTCGGGTGGATGAGACGTATTTGCGCGTACCCATCTGTTCACCACCCCTTCCCGCGGCACCGCCGTTGCAGACCCATCGAATCTATCCGGCGAAGAAGCGCGACCGGGCATTGCACGTCGCGGTTCTTCGATCGTACACAGCTTGCTTCATATTCCTTAGAGTGCAACTCTAGCGGAAATGGCGCGGTCAACCGCAGCCAGAAGGGACCCTCTGAAACCAAGCGCACCACTGGGTGCTAGAGCACCGCGCCAGGGTTGAGAATTCCTTCCGGATCGAGGGCGGTCTTGATGCGCTGAGTGAGTTTCATGACGTCCGCACCCACCTGATCCGGGAGCCACGCTTTCTTCAGTCTTCCGACGCCGTGCTCTCCGGTGATGGTGCCGCCCAGTGAGATTGCCAGATCCATGATCGCGCCGAAGGCGATGTTGGCTCGGCGTTCCATGTCGGTGTCGTTCGGGTCGAACACGATCAGCGGATGGGTGTTGCCGTCTCCCGCGTGGGCGATGACGGCAACGAGCACCTCGTACTTCTCGGCGATGCGCTCGATGCCTTCGACGAGATCGGGCAGCGCAGGCAGGGGTACCCCGACGTCTTCGAGCAGGAGGCTTCCCAGACGCTCGACGGCTGGAATCGCGAAACGCCTTGCAGCAGCGAATGCTTCGCCCTCGTCTGGATCGTCGGTGGTGAATACATCGGAGGCGCCCGCTTCGGTGCAGGCCGCTGCCATGATCTCGATCTCTCGGGCTCGATCGACACCGGGGGAGTCCGATCGCGCGATGAGCATCGATGCGGCGCTGCGGTCGAGCCCCATGTTCATCGCGTCCTCGACGGCGCCGATCGACGCGCGATCCATGAACTCCAGCATCGACGGCCTGAGGGTGCGTGTGATTGCGAGAATCGCCGCGGTGGCGTCGCGAACCGACGCGAACGACGCCACGACGGTGCTCGCGGGTGGCTGCGCAGGAATGAGCCGGACGGTGATCTCCGTGATGATGCCGAGTGTTCCTTCGCTGCCGACGAACAGCTTGGTCAGCGACAGTCCCGCAACATCTTTGAGGCGAGGTCCGCCGAGCCTGACGGCAGTCCCGTCGGCTAGAACGACTTCGAGTCCGAGCACGTAGTCGGTTGTCACGCCGTACTTGACGCAGCACAGTCCACCCGCGTTCGTCGCTGCGTTCCCGCCGATCGAACACATTTCGAACGACGACGGATCCGGTGGATACCATAGGCCGTGTTCGGCCGCTGCCTTCTTGACCTCGACGTTGAGCAGTCCGGGCTGGGTGACCGCGACGCGTGTGACCGGGTCGACGTGGATGTCTCGCATAAGCTCGGTGCTCAGTACGATCCCGCCGTCGACAGCGGTTGCGCCACCGGACAATCCGGATCCGGCACCACGTGGCACCACCGGGACTCCGTGTTTCGTCGCCCAGGTCAGAACCGTCTGCACATCCGCTGTGCACGTAGCACGCACCACAGCGAGCGGGGTGCCGGCATTAGGATCCTTGGCCCAGTCCCGGCGGTATCCCTCGGTGATGTCGGGGTCGGTGATGACGGCCCCGTCCGGGAGGGCTCGTTCGAGTTCGGTCACGTCGGTCATAGCGGGCTCCATCTCGATCAGCAGTGCTCTCGAAGATCGAGCCTATTGAACCGAAGGGGCGCAGGGGGTCACTATTGATTGCGCTGCAACGTAAGTTCTGCGAGTCGGGTAGCACCTTGGCATGGATCGACGGTGCCGCCGCGGTATTGAACCCACCAGGTGATCGTCCCGGAGTACGACGCGGTGATCCCGCACGACGCCGGGTCGCCCGGCCGCCGGGACAGGAAGGCGCTCGCTCCTGCCACGGTAGTCGGCTCGATCGAGTAGTCGAGCTGTTCGGCCAGTGTGCGCTCCCGTCCGAGGGAGTTGTTCTCGTACCAGGCGAATGTGACGTCGATGATCCCTGACGGGCCGCTGCCGGTCCACATGCACACGGCACCGAAGAAGTACTGGTCGACGATGTCTGCCTGGACGCTCTCGGCGATCTTGTCGTCGGGAACGGCGACGCATTCCTGCAGGAGCTTGTCGAACTCGGTGTTGGACCCGCCCGCTCCCTGAGCGACCGGTGTGCCCGAGACCGTGGTGCTGCAGCCGCTGATCAGCAGCAGTACAGCACTGCCGATCGCAGCAAGTTGCGCGCGTCGTGTCCGCATGTGTCGTGTCCGCATGTGTCGTGTCACCGCCCGGTTCTACTTTGCGTTCTCGACGGTGGCGCGGATCAGATCTTCGACCACGTCGCAGCTGGGTCGTGGCGGTGCCGCGTAGTAGTAGTTGAGTGACCAATGCAGGAACCCGTCGCCGGATTCGACGCCTGCTTCACAGGATGTGTCACTGCCCTTCGCGGTGAATCCGGGATGGCCGTCGGCGTCGATGATGCCGATTTCTCGCCCCATCTGGCCGGCAACGGTTCGTTCTCGGTCGATCGGGCTTCCTCGGTACCACGTAAACATCGCGTAGGCACCGGTGTCGACTGCGTCCCATCGGCAGCGGACTGCGTTCGCCGAGGACGTAGTGAGTCCGCTGATGCCCGTGATGCTCGTCAGGCGCTCGTCGGTCATCGATCCGCATTCGCCGACGAACAACTCTTCGGTCGATGGTTGGGCGGGTGTGGTGGGATCGCTGCTCGAACCACTGGACTCCGGCTCGGAGCCGGAACAGCCTGCGGCCAGGACGGCAACGGCAATCAGGCCGAGATATGTTCGCCGCTTCCACACGGTGGTGAAGCCTACCGAGCGCATGACGCATCTGTCCCTGCAACCCCGCTGATTCTCAGTCCCATCAGTCACACCAGTAACTCTGTTATCGGATCGATGCGTCCGCGCAACGAAATCTTGTAGCTCCGGGGTCTAGCGTCCAAGCCAATGGGTGTGGACGATACGGCCCATTCACAAGGAGGTCCGAAGATGATGGATCCGCACCGGAGGTCGTGGCACTACGTCGCCGCGATGTTCTCGTACGAATTTCAGGACGGCGGCGTCGATTACGACACCATCGAGACCGTCCACCGCGGCGAAATCGGCGAATGGGTCGATGCTTTGACGCTGTCGGGCTTGTTCGAGAGGGCGACCGTGCTCGACGCCGAGGACACGTGGAGGCAGCAACCGCGTCTGCTGCTGGACATGCTTCTTCTCGACGCCGACGAAATGACCCGCAGGCGGTGCTTGATGGCGTGGTCCTCGCTCGATCGCCTCGCGCCGATCGCCCAATCAGGTTAGATGCGTTCGGCCCTGTCGCTGTCGACGAGATAGACCTGCTCGTCGGTGAGGGTCACGTGGGGAACATTGTCGCGCTCGTAACCGGCGACCATGGAGGGGCCTGCACCGAGGTCGTCGAGGATCGATCGATAGTGCGGGACGAACGCCAGGTCGACGAGCCCTAGCCCGTTGCCGGTGACCTCGCCGCCGGTGGCTATTCGGACTTCTGCCGGATCGTCCGCGAGTTCGATGCCGTGGAGGGACGTCTGCGCGATACACGCCCCGGCGCTGTACCCGGCGAATACCAACGAGCCGCCACGAACTCGCGAGGAAATCGCGTCACCCGCGCCACACTGCTCGAGTCTCGACGCCAAGACGAACGTGTTTCCGCCTCTGACCCAGAGCGTCGGTACGGAGTCCAAGACGGCGTCGAGATCGGCCGGCCGATCGACGAATGCCCTCAGGTCGAGCTCGAAGGGGTCGAACCCCAGATCGCGTAGACCGCGAATCTCGCTGAGCACAGCGGAACTTCGCGCCGCGGGAGGCCATCCGTCGGCCGCATTCGCTACAACGGCCACCCGTCCCGGCCCTGAAGTGAGCGACACGAACTCATCGGCGTGTGCCCCGAAACGGTACGACGCGAGAAATAGTTTCACCCTGCGTGGTCCGCGTCTTCTGCGGCCAGCCGCACGAGCCCGTCGCGGATTGCCGCCGCCGTCTCCTCGGGAGCGCGCAGACGGCGCGTGACGAACCCCCGCGCGAACCGTAGTTTGTCGCCGGTCCATCTGGGCACGACATGAAGGTGGGTGTGGAAAACCGTCTGGAACGCAGCCTTGCCGTCGTTGACAACCAGATTGGCGCCGTCCGAGCGCAGATCCGAACGACGAATCGCCCTCGAGATCCGCTGTCCCGCTGCGAACACCGCGCCGCCGAGCGCAGGCTCCAACGTGTCGAGGTCCGTGGAGTGTCGTTTGGGAATCACCAGCACGTGTCCGCGGGAGATGGGACGAATGTCGAGGAAGGCGAGTACGTCCTCGGTATCGAGGACGGTCGTCGACGGGGCGTCGCCATGGGCGATGTCGCAGAAGACGCAGTTGGTCACGCGGACCACTGTAAGCGAGCGTCCTCCTATGATGTCCGTCACAGCGGCAGCGGAACGTGCACGTCGTTCTTCTTCGGATTCGATTCAGATCGTTTGCGGCTGTGGCGTGGGTTACCTAAGGTCTACCTACTCTGGCTATCATCAGTGTCCTTGTGCCTTGCGCATGAATTCGCCTGCTCGTAGCGCGGTTACCCCCGCTCGTCGAGCCGTAGGCGCCTCTCAACTTACGAAAGTCGGAGATTTGAGTATTTCGCAGAGTACCGAGAATGGGACGAACAGTGGGGCGTCGACGCGAGTCGGCGTCGTACGCGAGTCCGTGGAGGGCGAGCGCCGGGTGGCGTTGGTTCCGAAGGTTGTCGCGTCGTTGATCGGGAAGGGCGTACGCGTCGTCGTCGAATCCGGGGCGGGTCTGTCTGCTCTGATTCCCGACGAGTTGTACGTCGAAGCGGGAGCCGAGATCGGCGATCCCTGGTCCGCTGATGTGGTCGTCAAGGTCGCGCCTCCTACCGATGCGGAGATCTCGAAGCTGTCGAACGGGTCGACGCTGATCGGGTTTCTCGCACCTCGTAACGCGGACAACAAGATCGAAGCGTTGGCGGCAGCGGGAGTGCAGGCTTTTGCCGTCGAGGCGATTCCGCGTATCTCGCGTGCCCAGGTGATGGACGCGCTGTCCTCGCAGGCCAACGTCGCCGGCTACAAGGCCGTCATTCTTGCGGCGTCGGAGTCGACACGATTTTTCCCGATGCTCACCACCGCGGCGGGCACGGTCAAGCCGGCGACGGTGTTGGTGCTCGGAGTAGGTGTGGCGGGCCTTCAGGCACTCGCGACAGCGAAACGTCTCGGTGGACGCCCGACCGGGTACGACGTACGTCCCGAGGTTGCCGATCAGGTGCGTTCGGTGGGTGCTCAGTGGCTCGATCTGGGTATCGATGCCGCCGGTGAAGGCGGCTACGCCCGCGAGTTGACCGAGGACGAGCGTGCTCAGCAGCAGCAGGCGCTCGAAGAGGCCATCAAGGGCTTCGACGTCGTCATCACCACCGCGTTGGTGCCGGGTCGCCCCGCACCCCGCCTGGTCACCGCAGCCGCTGTCGAGGGCATGAAGCCAGGCAGCGTCGTCGTCGATCTCGCGGGTGAGACCGGCGGTAACTGCGAGCTGACCGAACCCGGTCAGACCGTCGTCAAGCACGACGTCACCATTGCCTCACCGCTGAACCTGCCGGCCACGATGCCCGAGCACGCAAGCGAGCTGTACTCGAAGAACGTCTCCGCGCTACTGGAGCTGATGCTCGACGAGAACGCGGTGCTCGCGCCCGACTTCTCCGACGAGGTGCTCGCGCAGTCCTGTGTTACAAGAAAGGCAGAAGCCTGATGTACACCCCACTTCTCGCGAATATCGCGATTCTCGTGCTGGCCGGTTTCGTCGGCTTCGCTGTCATCTCCAAAGTCCCCAACACCTTGCACACGCCGCTGATGTCGGGCACCAACGCCATTCACGGCATCGTCGTGCTCGGCGCGCTCATCGTCCTGGGCCGTCTGCCGGAGGACGCGTCGTGGGGTGTGCGCATCATCGCGTTCGTCGCGCTGATCTTCGGCACGCTCAACGTCGTCGGCGGCTTCCTGGTCACCGACCGCATGCTCAGCATGTTCAAATCCAAGAAGGCACCCGTGGCAGCCCCATCTTCTGATTCCGCGCAGAAGGGTGCTGATTCCTGATGAACAACCTCGTCAACATTCTCTACATCGTCGCGTTCGGCATGTTCATCTACGGTCTGATGGGCCTGACCGGCCCGAAGACCGCCGTCCGCGGCAACTGGATCGCCGCCGTCGGTATGGGCATCGCAGTGGTTGCGACCCTGATCGAGGTGCGCGACGCCGCCGCGATCAACTGGATCCTCATCGCCGCAGGTCTCGCGATCGGTGTACTCCTCGGTGTCCCGCCGGCCAAGCGCACCAAGATGACAGCGATGCCGCAGCTGGTGGCACTGTTCAACGGTGTCGGCGGCGGCACGGTCGCACTCATCGCGTGGTCGGAGTTCATCGAGACCGATGGTTTCTCGGCGTTCCAGCACGGCGAAGAGCCGACCGTGCACATCGTCATCGGTTCGTTGTTCGCCGCGGTGATCGGTTCGGTGTCGTTCTGGGGCTCGCTCGTGGCGTTCCTGAAACTGCAGGAACTGCTCAACAAGAACGTGGAGAAGGCGTTCGTGAAGAACGCACGCACGTTCCAGCTCACCAACATCGTCCTGTTGGTGCTCGCGGTGGCGGTGTCGATCTTCATCGGTATCAAATCGACCCCGGGCGAGGGCACCTCGGTGTGGTTCATCGTGTTGGTGCTCGTCGCGGCGGCGTTGATGGGTCTGTTCGTGGTGTTCCCGATCGGCGGCGCCGACATGCCCGTGGTGATCTCACTGCTCAACGCGTTGACGGGTCTGTCCGCAGCGGCTGCAGGTCTCGCGCTGAACAACACGGCGATGATCGTGGCGGGCATGATCGTCGGTGCGTCGGGTTCGATCCTCACGAACCTGATGGCGACGGCGATGAACCGGTCCATTCCGGCGATCGTGTTCGGGTCGTTCGGTGGCGGCGGCAGCGATGCCGGTCCGGGAGCCGATGCATCGGGCGGTGTCGTCAAGGCGACGTCGGCGGCTGATGCTGCGATTCAGATGGCGTACGCCTCGCAGGTCATCGTCGTGCCGGGGTACGGGCTTGCTGTCGCGCAGGCACAGCATGCCGTCAAGGACATGGCGTCGATCCTCGAAAGCAAGGGCGTCGAGGTCAAGTACGCCATTCACCCCGTTGCAGGTCGTATGCCGGGTCACATGAATGTGCTCCTCGCTGAAGCCGACGTCGAGTACGACGCGATGAAGGAAATGGACGACATCAACGGTGAATTCTCGCGTACCGATGTCACCATCGTCATCGGCGCCAACGATGTCACCAACCCGGCGGCACGCAACGACCCGTCCAGCCCGATCCACGGCATGCCGATCCTCAACGTCGACGAGTCCCGCTCGGTCATCGTGCTCAAGCGTTCGATGAGCTCGGGCTACGCCGGTATCGACAATCCGCTGTTCACCGCCGATCGCACCTCGATGCTGTTCGGGGACGCGAAGAAGTCGGTCAACTCCGTCATCGAGGAATTGAAAGCCCTCTAACGCGACGGCTCCGTTCGTGCGCGCGTAGTGACCGCCCAAGGTGACTACGCGCGCACGATGCGTTTCAGCGCATTCGCCGCAGCGCGAGTGCCGCAGTATCGAAGGGATTCTGCGCCTCGCGCTCGGCGGCAATCGGCGAGAACAACATCACCGTGGATGAACCGGCCCACCATCCGAGCACGATCAGGGCCGTCGTCACGACACCGACGATGCTGCCGGTGCCGCCGATCACTGCCGCTCCCGCGACCGTGACAGCCGCGACCGTCCCGAGTCCCCACACCATCGGTAGGAATCGCGGCGACGCGACGAGGGTGGCCGCGCTGATGAGTGCCAGGCACGCCGTGAGGTTTCCGTTCGGCAACGCAGAGGCCGGAACCCATCCGTTCGCCCATGCGCGCACCGCAGCGGTGGTGAGAGACGCGCCTACCACCAGGGTGATGACCGCTCCGATTCCGTAGGGAAGCTTCCGAATCAGCGCCACGACGGTCAGCGCGGCCACGGCGGTGAGGACCGGGGTCAGCCCGAAGGCTCGCAGCAGAGTTTCCGATGGGATGGTCAGGCTCGGGACGAATGCGCGCGAGTACGGATAAGTGACGCCGAGTGCCGGCACGACGACCAAAACGAGGATCGACGCGAGCACAGACGCAGCGACCACGACGAGTCTTGCCAGAGTTCCGTGGGGGTCGACAAACGTTTCGGTCGCGGAGTGTTCCTCCAGTTCGACCAATTCCATGCTGTCCGTGTCCGAACTCATCGGTGGACATCTCCTCTCGTGCGCCTGACATCTCGTCTACGAGGATGCAAGACGACTCTGAGTGTGCGATGTGAAGGGCACCTCGAACCGCCGCGGGTGTAGGGCTGGTGCACGCCAGGACCGCTCAAATGTGCGTGATAACGATTCGATCACGGTCGGAGTTGCCGAACGTCGAGGGCGGCTTTACGTGCCGATGCCGGAGGTCGGCACCGCTTTCGCGGGCCCTGTTCGATGAGGTTCGACGGCGTGAAAAGCATTCGTAGCGGGACGAACAGTAGATGATTCAACTTAGTGTGACGCTTATCACATCATCCGGTTTGGTCTGGCGGCCCTAGCCGAATTGGGCGTAGTTTCAACGAATCGGATAAAAGCGCAAATTCGTTACAACTCGATTAGTAACGATTCGAACACGGTGCCATGTAGGTCCAAAAACAGCGGCCGGAGAGCACCGGACAGCGAATCCGATCGAAGGAGACAACATGACCCTCGCAGATACCCGCCCCGCCACGGAGACGACTGCGTCGAGCGGCTCCGCCGCCCTCACGTCGAGTCAGCTCGAGATGATGCGCGCGTTCTTCTGCTACGAGTTCGAGGTAGCTCAGCTCGATCGCAACTCGGTTCCCGAGGCCACACCGGAATCGGTCGAGGAATGGATCGAAGCCCTCGAAGTCAGCGGACTGTTCGTCGCGTCCGAGTTGCAGTCGATGCGCTTGGCGTGGCAGTCCGAGCCTGAGGCGCTGGTCGCACTCCTCATCGGCGACGTCGACGAGATCGCTGCGCGCCGGGATGTCCTCGAGGTCGTGGCAACGGATGCCCCGAGCGAGGCGTCGTACCTCCGAGCCAGCTGACACAACTGGCGCAGTTCGACTGCGCTCACCTATCTACCGAGAACGGCGCCGCAGGCATTCGCCTGCGGCGCCGTTCTGTTGTCCCGTGCCCCGATCATGTAAGAGTGGTTCGACCGGATGAAAGGCGGCATATGTCAACGGACATGGACTTCTCTGCAGTATCCGAATGGATCGGCGGACTGGGGATCGGAGCGGTCTCTCCGCTGAACTTCGATCGAATCGGAAACGGACAGTCCAACCTCACCTACTGCGTGAGCGATGCCGGGGGCAGCCGGTGGGTTCTGCGGCGACCGCCGTTGGGTCGCCTGCTTGCGTCCGCGCACGACGTTGTGCGTGAGTTTCGGATCCTGAGTGGTCTGCAGAACACTTCGGTGCCGGTGCCGAAGATGATCGCGCTGAGTGAGAACCCAGCGGTAGCGGAGGCGCCCCTGGTGTTGATGAGCTATGTCGACGGTCTCGTGGTCGATTCACCGGCCAAAGCCGAAGGGCTCACCGAGGACGTACGGTCGGCCGTGGGCGAGAGCATGACGACCGCACTCGCCGACATTCACCGAGTCGATCTGGAGAGCGCGGGCTTGCTCGATCTAGCAAGCCACAAGCCGTACGCAGAGCGCCAACTCAAGAGATGGACGACGCAGTGGGCCAACTCCAAGTCGCGCGACGTGCCTGCACTCGACCTTCTCGCCGAGCGGCTCGCGGCGAACGTTCCCGATCAGCGTGAGCTGACACTGGTACACGGCGACTTCCATTTGAACAACGTGATCATCGCGCCCGATGGGTCCATCGTCGCAGTCGTCGACTGGGAGCTGTGCACTCTCGGCGATCCGCTGGCTGACATCGGAGCGTTGCTCGCGTACTGGCCCGAGGCAGGCGACGCGGTCGCAGGTCCGTTCATGGCGTCGACCTTGCCTGGATTTCCGACGCGGGCCGAGCTGACGGCCGACTATGCAGCCAAAACGGGGCGCGATGTGGCCGCGGTGGGGTTCTGGCAGGTGCTGGCGTTGTGGAAGTTGTCCATCATCGCCGAGGGCGTGATGCGTCGAGCGGAGTCGGACTCGCGCAATCGAGCCGGCGCTGGCAGTCCGACGACGTCGCTGATCGACGACATCGTGGCCCGAGCACTGTCGACGGCCGACGAGATCGGCATTTAGCTCGGAACGACGAGAGTCCTCGCGGCGGCCTCGATCTCCGTCGGAATTGCAACAGGCTTCCGCGTGACGGCATCGACATAGACGTGGACGAATCTGCCGGTGGCGGCCAGTTCGAGTTCGTCGTCCGCGCCCTCACGGAAGAGCGCGAGCGAATACACGATGCTTCGGGCTCCGAGCTTCTCTACCGACAGTCCGACCTGGAGAGCATCGGGGAAGGACAGCTCACGTCGATACGTGCACGAGGTTTCCGCGACCACACCGATGGCAGGCAACGTGCGAATGTCGACCCCGGTCGTGTTCATCAGCCAGGCGTTCACTGCAGTGTCGAAGTACGAGTAGTAGGTCACATTGTTGACGTGGCCGTAGTGATCGTTGTCGTCCCATCGCGTCGCAATCGGCCACAGGGCGGGGTACTCGGCGGCGGGGTTGTGTTCGGCGCGCTGACCTGCGGAGGCTGTCATGGCCGCTTACTCTAGCCGTTTCGGCCTCAGCACCCAGCGCAAGACCAGTCCGACGACGAGCGCCCAGAACGCCGAACCGATACCCGCAATTGCGATTCCCGACGCCGCGATCACGAAGGTCAGGATGGCTGCCTCCCGTCCCGTCTCGTCCTTCAGCGCGCCCGCGAGCGACGCGCCGAGCGTGCCGAGAAGAGCTAGACCGGCCACGGTCTCGATGACGCCCGCCGGAGCGACGGCGACGAGGGTCGCGACTGCGGCCGAGCACAGCGCGAGAAACAGATAGAACCACCCGGCGCTCGCCGCCGCGATCCAGCGCCGCTTCGGGTCGGGGTGCGCGGAGGGCGCTGCCGCGAGGGCTGCGCTGATCGCGGCGAGGTTGATGGTGTGACCGCCGAACGGTGCTCCGATGACAGTGCCGATGCCGGTGACACCCATGGCGCGGCGCCATGGAACGTCGTAGCCGAACGACCTCATGACGGCCATCCCCGGGATGTTCTGTGAAGCCATGGTGACGATGTACAGCGGAAGGGCGATTCCGACGATCGCTTGCCATGTCCAATGTGGAACCGTGAGGTCGATCCGGGGGATCATGTCGGAGGCGTTCGGAACCCGATCTCCCGCAACGACATCGATGCCGATGACCACCGCCGCTGCGCCGAACGCCGCAGGGACGGCCCAGCGTTTCGACAACTTCTGCAGAACCAGCCATACCCCGACGACCGGGGCGATGACGACTGGCGACGCCGCGAACGCAGTCACCGGCTTCAAGCAGAGCGGCAGCAGAACACCTGCGAGCATGGCCTGTGCGAGGGAGGTGGGGATCGAGTTGATCAGCGCTCCGAGCCGCGGCCACAAACCCGTTGTGACGACCAGAACACCGACGACCACGAAAGCGCCGACCGCGGCGGGCCAACCCCCGGCCACGGTTCCGGTTCCGGCGAGCAGGGCTGCGCCGGGCGTCGACCAGGCCAGAGTGATCGGCTGCCGGTAACGCCTGGACAGGTACAGCATGCCGAGCGCCTGGGTCACGCAGATCGCAAGCAGACCCGACGCCGCCTCGGTCGGTGAGGCGCCCACCGCACGAAGTCCGGTGAGTACGACCGCGAACGAACTCGTGAAACCCACCAGCGCGGCAACGATCCCGGCGCTGACGGGTTGCACGCGAGATGACCTGGCGTTCGGCGGCGGTTCGGTCTGGTCGGTCACAGCTCACTATGATGCCTCCTCCGCGGCGATCCGCGCTTACCGGCCACGACCCGAACGCCGCTCCGATACTGTTGCAATTGTGAACTTGTTCGTGGGGATCGATATGGGCACCGGCAGTAGCAAAGGCGTCCTGGTCACCGCCACCGGCGAGGTTCTTGCGTCCGAGCAGCGAGCCCATACGATGTCGCTACCCCATCCTGGTTGGGCCGAAGTCGATGCCGACGCAGTGTGGTGGAGCGACGTATGTGCCATCGCGTCCGCGTTGATGACCGAGGTCCCGTCGGGTTCTTCGGTCGCAGGCGTATGTGTCAGCGGAGTGGGACCGTGTCTAGTACTGACCGATGATGCACTTCGGCCGGTCAGACCGGCGATCCTCTACGGAATCGACTCCCGTGCATCCCGCGAAATCGATGAACTGACAGATTTTTTCGGTGCCGAAGCAATTCTGCAGCGGTGCGGCAAGTCGTTGTCCAGCCAGGCTGTCGGTCCCAAGATCGAATGGGTTCGCAAGAACGAGCCCGAGAAGTTCGATCGCGCAACCAAGTGGTTCGGCTCCAATTCCTACATTGTCGCCAAGCTCACCGGCGAGTACGTGCAGGATCACCACACTGCAAGCCAATGCGACCCGCTGTATTCGGTTCGTGAATTCGGTTGGAACACAGACTGGATCGGCCGTGTGCTCGGGGACCTGGAGGTGCCGCGGCTTGCATGGCCGAGTGACGTCGTCGGGCATGTCGATGCGCGTGGCAGCGACGCGACCGGCATTCCGCTGGGAACTCCGGTCGTCGCGGGCACCGTCGACGCCTATGCCGAAGCGTTCAGCGTGGGAGTGCGGCACCCGGGCGATTTGATGTTGATGTACGGCTCGACCATGTTCCTCGTCCAGGTCCTGGCGGACTACCACACCAATTCGGCCTTATGGACGACCACTGGAGTGCAAGCGGGCACGTATGCACTGGCGGCGGGAACCTCGACTGCGGGTTCGTTGACCACCTGGTTGCAGACCCTCACCGGCGGTGCGCCGTTCGACGAGTTGATGCGTGAGGCGTCTGCCGTACCGGCTGGGGCCGAGGGCCTGCTGATCTTGCCCTACCTAGCGGGCGAGCGAACGCCGGTATTCGACGCCGACGCCCGTGGTGTGATGGCCGGACTGACCCTGCGGCACGGGCGGGGGCACATCTTTCGCGCAGCCTACGAGGGAATCTCGTTCGGCATCAGGCAGATTCTGGAAATGTTCGACGACGCAGCCACTCCGGTTGCGCGCGCCGTCGCGGTCGGGGGAGGACTACGGAGCCCGGTGTGGGCGCAGGCGCTCAGCGACATCACCGGACAGACGCAACTGGTGACCGAACAGGCCATCGGTGCGAGCTACGGGGACGGTTTGCTCGCCGCGATCGGGGTCGGTGAGGTATCGCCCGAGACCGATTGGGCGACTGTTGCATCCGAGGTGCCGCCCAATCCCGCGCACCGGGCGCTGTACGACGATCTGTACGCAAGCTGGTTGCAGCTGTACCCGGCAACGCGGGACATCGTCCACGCCGGGGCTCAACTGACCAGGTAGCCGCCGTCGACGGGGATGTCGATTCCGTTGATCATCGCCGACGAGTCGGATGCGAGCCACAGCGCTGTCGCGGACACCTCGGACGGGACCGCGAAACGACCCGCAGGAATACGCGCGAGCATGGGCGCCGACTTGACGGGATCGCCCCAGACCTTCTGGCCCATATCGGTGAGAACAACTGTGGGGCAGACGGAATTGGCTCGCACACCTCGGCCGCCGAGTTCGAGCGCAAGAACCTTGGTGGCCATGATCAGTCCGGCTTTCGCGGTGCAGTATGCGTAGTGCTCGGGTAGTGGTCGCAGTGCTGCCGCCGATGCGATCGTGACGATGGATCCGCCGCTGCCCTCGGCCATCGCGCGACCGACACGGGCTGCGAGCAACGCCGGGGCACGGAGGTTGACCTGCATCACCTCGTCGAAATGTGCGGTGTCCAGTGCATCGACAGTTTCCGGATAGGAGATTCCTGCGTTGTTGATCAGCACGTCGATGCCCCCGAAAGCGCGTGCGGCGTCCTCTGCCAGTGCGTCGGCTCCCGAGGGGGTCGACAGGTCGGCTACGACGATCGCCGTCTCGGTATCGAGTGTACGAGAGAAGGATTCGAGCGTAGCGTGATCGCGCCCGGACAGGACGATGCGCGCGCCTGCCGCCGCGAAGGTCTGGGCGATATCGGCCCCGATTCCGCGGCTGGCGCCGGTGATCAGCACCCGTTTGCTGTCGACGCCTGTCAGCGAACTGTCGAGGGTCGGCGACCCGTCGGAACTCGTTGTCATAAGGTGTCTTTCTCGTCGGAAGTCGTGATGTGGGTCAGAATGTCCTGTGCAGTGGCGGGATCGGTGACGAGCCGGTTGAAAAAGTGTGCACGTGCGCCGGTGATGATCGGAACCACCTTGTCCGAGCCGACGGCAACCGCGATGCCGACCGGGATCTTCGGCAGCGCATCGAGTTCGACTGCGATGAGTCGGTCGGAGCCCGGAAATTCCACGGAATTTCCGTCGCGGTCGTAGAAGCGCGAACATACGTCGCCGACCGAATCCCGGAGCGACGCAGAATCCGTGGGGACGAACCGCGGAATGTCCGAGCGGAGCAGGGGCGGGGCCCCGACGCCCATGAGGATGCACCGAGCTTGGGGCCACAGTTCGAGCACTCGTTGAATTGCCGGGTCGGAGTGGATGATCGAATGCAGGTCGGCACCAGGAAGGGCGGGCGCGAACAAATAGTTGGCCCGTCCGCCCAGCTTGTTGGCGATGAGCCTCGTGATCTCGTTCGTCTGGTACCACTCCTCGGGTTGGTCGTTCCCGCCGACGGTCGGAGCCACCAGAATTCCAGGGATCTTCTCCAAATCGAACTGCGCCAGTTCGTAGACGGTTCGTCCGGAGGACACCAACAGGATGTCGCCGGGTACGAGTCCAACGGCGGCCAGCGCTGTGGAGACCGGGGGAGCGAGGTAGCGGCCCATGAGGTCCACCGTCGGTTTCGACGCCGTGGGCGGGGGTAGCGACGCCGACAGGTAGACGTGCTGGAGGCCGAGTGCGGCGGCGACGCGTTCTGCGAGGTCTTCCTGCGAGTAGTCGCTGGGTGGGACGACCTCGATCCGAACGATGCCTTGGCGCCTCGCTTCGGAGAGCAACCGACTCACGGTAGCCCGACTCGTACCGAGTTTCGCGGCCACTTCGGCCTGGGTTGCGTCCTCGTCGTAGTACAGCTTGGCCGCGGTGTACAGCAGGGTGGGCGCGAAGTGACTCCCGTCGGCCGACTGGCCCAACAGGGGGTTCTCGCTTGCTGAGCCGGTGATCGCCATGGCCGGAAGTATCCCATTGAACATATGTGCACGGAGTTTGAATTGCTGAACATTCGTTCTGGACATATGTATACCCGTTCGTTAATGTGAGCGCCAACACATCGCTGAAACGCAATGCTTCGACTCACCCGCCGCCGACCACGCGGCCACGAAACTGCTGCACAAGGAGCCATACATGTCGGATACGACAATCCCGGAGAAGATGCAGGCTGTGGTCTGTCATGGTCCCGAGGACTACCGACTCGAAGAAGTAGCGGTCCCGGTACCCGGACCAGGGGAAGCGTTGGTACGCGTGGAGGCCGTCGGAATCTGTGCGAGCGACCTGAAGTGCTACCACGGGGCAGCGAAATTCTGGGGTGACGAGAATCGACCTGCATGGGCCGAGACCGAGGTCATCCCAGGCCACGAGTTCGTCGGCGAGATCGTCGTGATCGACGACGAGGCCTCCGCCAGATGGAACGTTGCGGTCGGTGACCGAGTGGTGTCCGAGCAGATCGTTCCGTGCTGGAAGTGCCGATACTGCCTGCGCGGCCAGTACCACATGTGCGCGCCGCACGATCTGTACGGATTCAAGCGCCGGACGCCGGGAGCCATGGCCAGCTACATGGTTTATCCCGCGCAAGCGTTGGTGCACAAGGTCTCCAAGGACATCCCGGCGGCCCACGCAGCATTCACCGAGCCGTTGTCCTGCTCGCTGCACGCCGTCGAGCGGGCAGGTATCACGTTCGACGACGTCGTCGTCGTCGCCGGTTGCGGCCCGATCGGTCTGGGCATGATCGCGGGCGCTCGGGCCAAGAGCCCCGCGCACGTGATTGCCCTCGACATGCAGCCCGAGAAGCTGGCACTGGCCAAGGAATGCGGAGCGGACATCGTCATCGACATCCGAAACGAGGACGCGGAGAAGATCGTCAAGGATCTCACCGACGGCTACGGCGCCGACGTCTACCTCGAAGCCACAGGCCACCCCACTGCAGTTCCCCAGGGCCTGAATCTGCTTCGCAAGCTCGGTACCTACGTCGAGTACGGCGTCTTCGGCAGTGACGTCACGGTCGACTGGTCGATCATCTCCGACGACAAGGAACTCGACGTCCTCGGCGCACACCTCGGACCGTACTGCTGGCCCGCCGCAATCCGCATGATCGAGTCCGGCGTTCTGCCGATGGACAAGATCTGCACCCATCAACTCCCACTCGCCGACTTCCAGAAGGGCCTCGACCTCGTCGGAAGCGGTGCAGAGTCCGTGAAGGTCTCGCTCATCCCGTCCTGATTTCTCCTGCGTACTTTAGGGACATACCAATGACTTATCGTCAATTCTCGAGGCGGGACATGCTCCGCGCGATGGGGTTGGCAGGCGTCGCCGCGGCGTCGGTGCCCATCCTGTCCTCCTGTGGTGTCGGCGGCGGAGTGAACGCCGTCAACGGCGCGGGCGAGGTGAGCGGGCCGTTCGACTGGAAGGCAGTGCAGGGCACCACGCTCAACATCCTGCAGACCCCGCACCCGTACCAGCAGTCGTTCCAACCGCTGCTCGGCGAGTTCGAACAACTCACCGGCATCACCGTCAACGCGGATCTCGTTCCCGAGGCGGATTACTTCACCAAGCTCAACACCGAACTTGCCGGTGGCACAGGCAAACACGACGTCTTCATGCTCGGCGCGTACTTCATCTGGCAGTACGGCCCTCCCGGATGGCTCGAAGACCTCAACCCGTGGCTGCAGAACACATCTGCAACCAGCGACGAGTACGACTTCGAGGACATCTACGAGGGACTACGGACCTCCACGAGCTGGGACTTCGAGCAGGGTTCGCCGCTCGGTACGGGTGGACAGTGGGCACTGCCCTGGGGATTCGAGAACAACGTGGTCGCCTACAACAAGAAGTTCTTCGACGAGAACGGCATCACGTTGCCGGACACTTTCGACAACTTCGTTCAGTTGGCGATCGATCTGACCGATCGCTCGCAGAACCGCTACGGCATCGCGACACGTGGATCGAAGTCGTGGGCCACCATCCACCCCGGCTTCATGACGCAGTTCACGCGAGAGGGCGCACAGGACTACGTCTTCGAGAACGGCGAGCTGCAGGCGCGGATGAACTCCGACAAGGCAGTTGCGTTCACCGAGAAGTGGATCGAGATGCAGCACAAGGCCGGTCCCACGTCGTGGACGTCCTACGACTACCCCAACGCGACCGGGGATCTGGGCGACGGCAAGGCAATGATGGTCTTCGACGCGGACAGCGCGACTTACCCGAAGAACAAGCCGGGTGCATCCGCGCAGGCGGGCAACATCGGTTGGTACCCCGGACCTGCGGGGCCCGACGGCAGCTACGCCACCAACCTGTGGACGTGGTCGTTGGCGATGAATTCGATGTCGAAGAACAAGCATGCGGCCTGGCTGTTCATGCAGTGGGCAACAGGCAAGGAGGCGATGTCGAAGGCGGTGCAGGGAGGCATCTACGCCGACCCCGTCCGCAAATCGGTGTTCGACGGCGTCTTCAAGGATCAGGTCGCCGATCAGGCCGGCTACCTCGAGACCTTCGAGACCGTCATCGAACAGTCCAAGATTCAGTTCACCCCGCAGAAGAAGTTCTTCGACACCACCCAGAACTGGGCGTCGGCACTCCAGGACATCTACGGCGGCGACGACGCGCAGTCCAGGCTCGACGGACTGGCGAAAACCAACACCTCGAAGGTGAACCTGTGAAGAACTCGTCGAAAGAGGTAGGTCATGGCTACGCGTACTGAACCGGGGCACCGGACCGGAGCGCCTGTTCCGAAAACCTCCGCCAAGCCCGAGGTCCCACGGTGGCGTCGTAGGCTGCGGCCCTATCTGCTGTCGGTTCCGGCCGTCCTGATCGTCATCGGCATTCTGTATCCGTTCTTCGTCGGCGCGTGGTACTCGTTCCTCAATTACGCTGCGGTGAACCCGAATCCGGTGTTCGTCGGATTCGCGAACTACGCCAGTGTCCTGGGGGACGCTCAGTTCTGGTCGAGCGTGCGGGTTACCGGTACGTTCGCGGTCGTCGCCACCATCGTCGAAACCGTCATCGGTGTGATCATCGCGCTTCTTCTCAACCGATCGTCGATCGTCGGGAGGATCTTCGAGAAGGTTCTGATTCTTCCGTTGATGATCGCGCCCGTGATCGCGGCCGTGGTGTGGAAGTTGATGTTCAACCCGCAGTTCGGCGTGCTGAACCACGTTCTGGGACTGGGAAACACGTTCGACTGGCTCAGCAGCCAGAACGCGCTGTTCTCGGTCATTCTCGTCGACCTGTGGATCTTCACCCCGTTCGTCGCGATCCTCGTGCTCGCCGGAATCAGGTCTCTCCCGAAGGAACCGTTCGAAGCGTCCGAGGTCGACGGGGCGAGCTGGTTCTACATGTTCCGTCGGCTCATGTTGCCGATGCTGTGGCCGTACATCCTGGTTGCAGTGATCTTCCGTTTCATGGACAACCTCAAATTCTTCGACGTGCCATGGGTTCTCACCGCAGGTGGGCCAGGCGTCGCCACGCGTTCGCTGCAGATCGGCGCGTTCGAGGACTCGATCATCAACCTCGACTACTCCCGCGGCAGCACATACATGTTCCTGCTGTGGATCCTCGTGTTCATCACCGCGCGCTTCCTCGTGAGCGTGCTCGGCAAAGCACAGCGGCGTGCCGCTGGAGCGGAGAACTGACTCATGGCCAAGGAATTGCTTCCCGGACAACGCCGGTTCACCCCGGCCTCGGTCGCCGCGGACGTCGTGCTGCTGGTGTGGTTCGTGTTCTCGCTGTTCCCGATCGTGTGGATGGTGCTGCTCGCGCTCAAGTCCGACGCCGAGCAGACGAGTACCTATTTCTCCTTCAGTCCGACGTTCGAGAACTTCGGGACCGTACTGAGTCAGCGTGGAACCGATCTCACCAGCGTCGACTTCACGTCGTCGCTACTGACCAGCTTGATCAACTGCGGCGGCGCCGTCATCGTCTCGCTCGTCATCGGCATCCCGGCTGCCTACGCGGCGGGCCGCTGGCAGTACAGGGGCAGCAACGACCTGATGTTCCAGATGCTGTCGTTCCGCTTCGCCCCCGAACTGATGGTCATCGTGCCGCTGTTCGTCATCTACAACCAGATCGGTCTGTTCGACACCAAGGTCGGCATGATCTGGGTCCTGCAGTTGGTCACGATGCCACTGGTGGTGTGGATCCTGCGGTCCTACTTCCAGGACCTTCCCGAAGACCTCGAACAAGCCGCGCTTCTCGACGGGTACACCCGGTCCAGGGCATTCGTCATGGTCGCGCTGCCCCTCGTTCGACCGGGCATCGCCGCGGCCGCTCTGCTGGCCTTCATCTTCGCGTGGAACAACTACGTCTTCCCGTTGATCCTGTCGGACAGCAACGCCAGCACCGTCACAGTCGCGATCACCAAGTATCTCGGCGGCGGCGGACAGGCGTACTACAACCTCACTGCGGCGGCAGCAGTCATCGCAGCTCTTCCACCGTTGATCCTGGCGCTCACCATTCAGCGTTACCTGGTTCGCGGTCTCTCGTTCGGGGCGGTGAAATCCTAGATGGCACAGCTTGCAGTCAAGGGACTGAGCAAGAAGTACGGCAAGAAGATCGGTATCGACGGTCTCGATCTGGACATCGCGGACGGCGAGTTCTTCGTCATCCTCGGACCGTCCGGTGCCGGCAAGACCACCACCCTCAAATCCATTGCAGGACTGGTCGATGTCGACTCCGGTGCGGTACACATCGGCGACAACGACATGACATCCGTCGAGCCGTATCACCGTAACGTCGCGATGGCGTTCGAGAGCTACGCGCTGTACCCGCAAAAGACTGTCTCGCAGAACCTTGCGTCCCCGTTGAAGTCGGGACGGACGGGTAAGTACACCGAGGCCGAGCAGACCGAGCGCATCAAGTCGGTCACGACCACGCTCGGGATCGATCATCTACTGGCGCGATTCCCACGCGAACTGTCCAACGGGCAGCGACAGCGCGTCGCTCTCGGCCGGGTCCTGGTTCGACCCGCTGACGTGTACCTGCTCGACGAACCACTGTCGCATCTCGACGCCAAGCTACGGGCAGCAATGCGCGTGGAACTCAAGCAGCTCGGGGAGATGTCGAAAACGACGACCGTGTACGTCACCCATGACTACCAGGAGGCGCTTGCCCTCGGAGATCGCATCGCGATCCTCCGAGAGGGACGCGTCGTTCAGGTGGACACACCCGAGAACATCTGGCGTACGCCCGCCGACACGTTCGTCGCGAAAGCTCTCGGCCAGCCCGAGATCAACCTGTACGACGCGACGGTCGACGACGGCCTGCTGCGTGTTCTGGGAAGCACCCTCGAGGTGGCGACGCCGTCGATGCTGAAGCGAGGGGATCGTGCGCGCATCGGTATCCGTCCGTGTGACGTCGATGTTCTCGCCGAAGCGCCGACCGGACCGGGCAAGGTGAGTTTCTCCGGAACCGTCGTGCTGGCCGAACGACTCGGCCGCGACGTCGAGGTCTCGGTCGATCTCGGTGGCACCACGCTCATCGCACTCTCCAAGGGCGGACGACACATCACCGAAGGGGCGACGGTGACTGTCGCCGTCGATTCCTCCGACATCCACATCTTCGCCGGCGCCGATGGCGAGTCCGAGACCCGCCAGCTCGGCGCAGCAGATCAGAAGGAGCGGTAGATGACTGCGACACTTTCCGTGAGCCGCACGTCGGTCGCGCAGAGCTTGACGCTCGACAATCTGGTCAAGACGTACAGCTCCCGTGGACGCGAAGAGTTCAAGGCGGTCAAGGGTATCGATCTCGCGATCGAGCCCGGTGAGCTGATCGCATTGCTTGGGCCCTCCGGGTGCGGAAAGACCACGACGCTGCGGATGATCGCTGGGCTCGAGACCGTCACGAGCGGACAGATTCGCATCGGCGATCGCACGATCACGGATCTGCCACCGGGCAAGCGTGAGGTCGGCGTCGGTTTCGAGAGCTACGCGCTGTATCCACCACTGTCCATCCGCGAGAACCTGGCGTACGGGCTCAAGGCCCGTAAGGTCAAGGATGCCGACGCGCTCGTTGCCTCGATCTCACAGCGACTCGAGATGGAGGACCTGCTCGATCTGAGGCCGGCCGGCCTGTCGAGCGGACAGAAGCAGCGGGTTGCATTGGCCCGAGCCCTCGTTCGGAATCCGCCGGTACTGCTGCTCGACGAACCGCTTTCGCACTTGGATGCCTCTGCACGCCAGCGTGTTCGGCGCGAGCTCAAAATGCTCCAGCGCGAGTTCGGATACACCACGATCGTCGTCACCCACGACCAGGTCGAGGCACTGAGCCTCGCCGATCGACTGGCGGTCATGGACGGCGGCGTCATTCAGCAGTTCGGTACGCCCGACGAGGTTTTCGACGATCCGGCCAATCTCTTCGTCGCCGGGTTCGTCGGTGAACCCCAGATCAATACTCTCGACGGTGTCGTGCGGCGTTCGACGTCGGGGACTGTTGTCGAGATCGGCGACGGCACACTGGCGGTGAACGCAACCGATGTCGCCGACGGCACGTCGGTGAAGGTCGGTATTCGTCCCCAGGACGCGTCCATCGTCGCCGGTGTGGCCGGAGACGGGCAGATCTCGGCGTCGGTGGAGTATTTCGAGCATTTGATGGAGTTCGGTCAGGCGACGATCTCGGTCGCAGGCGGGGTTCGCTGATCGTGCAGACACCCGCACGGGAGAACTACCGCAGCCACGATCGCTGTGCGCTCACCGCCCCCACCGAACGGGTGTATCTGTTCGACCGCGACTCCGGTCTCCGACTTCGATAAGGACCAGTCATGACAAGGCTTTTCAATGATCCGGCGTCCTTCATGGAGGACATGCTCGACGGCTTCCTCGACGCCAACTCGCGCTACGTCGTCGGAGTTCCCGGCGGAGTGGTTCGTGCGACGGCGACGCCCGAGGGCAAGGCCACCGTCGTCGTCGGCGGCGGATCGGGCCACTACCCGGCGTTCTGCGGAGTGGTGGGGCGGGGATTCGCCGACGGCGCAGTGGTCGGCAACATCTTCACCTCGCCGTCCGCGGACGACGCCGCATCGGTCGCGCGGGCCGTCGAGGGCGGCGGAGGCGTGCTGCTGACGACCGGCAACTACGCGGGCGACGTCATGAACTTCGGTCTGGCCGTGCAGAAGCTGCGATCCGAGGGAATCGACGCCCGCTACCTCGCGGTCACCGACGACATCGCCAGCGCACCGAAGGAAGAAATCACCAAACGGCGCGGAATCGCAGGCGATTTCACGGTCTTCCGATGCGCGTCGGCCGCCGCGGACGACGGTTACGACCTGGACGGTGTCGAGCGCATCGGCATCGCTGCGAACGACGCCACCCGCACCCTCGGCGTGGCCTTCGACGGCTGCACGATGCCGGGCGCTGATCACCCCTTGTTCACCGTCGCCGAGGGAACTATGGATCTCGGTCTCGGAATCCATGGGGAGCCCGGGGTGTCCTCGCACGAGATGCCCAGTGCAGCAGAGCTCGCTGACCTGCTCGTGGAAGGCGTGCTCGCGGAGAAGCCCGCGGGCAGCGGCGACCGCATCGCGGTGATCCTCAACGGACTGGGTCGCACCAAGTACGAGGAACTTTTCGTGGTGTGGCAGACGGTCGCCAGAGCACTTCGCGCGCACGGGTACACCGTCGTCGACCCCGAGGTGGGCGAACTCGTCACGAGCCTCGACATGGCCGGATGTTCGCTCACGGTGATGTGGCTCGACGACGAACTCGAGAAATTCTGGACAGCGCCTGCCGACACCCCGGCGTATCGCAAGGGAGTGCTCGCAACGGACAGTGGGGAGCGCAGATCGTCCGAGTCGGCTTCGGCGGCATCGGCGGCGACCTTGCCCGCATCCGACCAGCCCTCACGCGACTGCGCTCGATTCGTCACCGCGTCGCTCGATGCGTTGAGCGAGCGCATGACTGCGGCCGAGGACGAACTCGGACGCATCGACGCCGTCGCAGGAGACGGTGACCACGGCCGAGGGATGGTCAAGGGCACCGCCGCGGCCCGAGCTGCTGCCGGCGACACCGCAGACCGTGACGGAGGCGCCGGTTCGGTGCTCGCTGCTGCCGGTTCTGCCTGGGCAGCCAAAGCAGGCGGAACGTCCGGGGTGCTGTGGGGTGCAGCGCTCACCGCGATCGGTAACAGGCTGGGCAACAACGGAACTCCAGACGACGCAGCGGTCGCCGAGGCACTGCGAGCAGGGTACGACGCACTCGTCGCGCTCGGCGGTGCGTCTCTGGGCGACAAGACGATGCTCGACGCCCTCGACCCGTTCGTCGGCGCTGTCGAGAAGTCGGTTTCGGCCGGCAACGACTGGCGATCCGCGTGGTCCGAGGCCGTGACGGTGGCCGAGGGCGCCGCCGCCCGGACGGCAGAACTCCGTCCGAAGGTGGGACGGGCGCGGCCGCTCGCCGAGAAAAGCGTCGGGACACCGGACGCTGGGGCGGTCTCGCTGTCGATGTGCGTCGCGACCATCGCCGAACTCTTCACGAAGCAAGGAACCTAGATCATGAGCAAGCTACGTATCGTCGTCGGGTGTGACGACGCAGGGCTGCAGTACAAGCAAGCGTTGTTGGCCGATCTCGAGAAGGACGACCGAGTGGAGTCGGTAGCCGATGTGGGCGTCGGGACCGACGAACACACCGCCTACCCGCACGTGGCCGTCACCGCAGCCCGCATGATCGCAGACGGCTCAGCCGACCGCGCGTTGCTCGTGTGCGGTACGGGTCTGGGAGTTGCCATCAGCGCCAACAAGGTCCCCGGCATCCGAGCGGTCACGGCACACGACAGCTTTTCGGTCGAGCGTGCCGTCCTGAGCAACGACGCCCAGGTGTTGTGCATGGGTCAGCGCGTCATCGGCATCGAGCTTGCGCGTCGGCTGGCCAGGGAGTGGCTCGGCTACACCTTCGATCCGCAGTCCGCGTCGGCTGCGAAGGTCGCAGCGATCGGCGAGTACGAAACCGGTGCACTCGCTACCGCCGAGGATGCGGCAAAGGCGGTCTGCGACTGAGCTAGCTGGTGCGACGGTGGAACACCAAGCATGCCGTCGCGCAGGAAGTGTCGAATGCCCCTCGAGGGAACAACCAGAGTTCCGGCTTGCGGTGCCGCGGGTTCGACTGCAGTTTCATCACCGGGGCCCCGCGTTCCTGGTCAAAACCGCGGTAACGGTTCTACCGCGGTTTCCGCGGCCAGATCATGGGCGCCTGAAACTTTTCTGAGACAACAAATTTCGACCAACGAAATCCCTGTTTCCGACCACCGATTTTTCAGTGGAAGCTCCTATCTACCTGACCTGATTTCTCACTGGCAATCAAGGCCGTGCGCACAGACCCATAAGCACTCAGAAAGTCATCACGTCAGGCCACGTCAGGCCACGTCAGGCAGCGGCATGATCGCGTCGGTCGTCTCGAGTGCCCGCAGCTGACGTCACAGCAACCGGCTATAACGAAAACCAGTTCAACAAGCTAGTCGCGACCGCCCAACGCGGTCTGCAACATTTCCGTGCGGACGATAAGTGATTTCTGCACGCGCACCTGGCCCAGGGGCCGTGAGGCTTGTTTCGGAATACGCCCGGTCGGGCATGTGCTTTTGTGATAGTTCACAAGGTGTGGTTCCGCGTTCGACGGGAGTAGTGATGCGGTCGGTGTCGAGAATGGCCGTACTGATGCTGTGTGGTGCGGTGATGACGGCGGGGGCAGTCGCGTGCAGCTCGGCATCCGAATGTTCGAACGATTCTGGCTCCCTGCAGGAGTCGGACGGTTCATGTCTTCGGTTCGGGGTGAGCACACCGAACGGGCCTCTAGCCGTCGGTGAGACGGCGGCAGTCGCGGAATCCGTCGGCGTCGACCCCAGTCTTGTGCTCTCTTTCCATGACTTCGCCGCAGTCCCCCCGATCGGCCAGCTCGACGCGGTTGCCGCCACGGGCGCGTCGTCGATACTCACCTGGGAGCCGTGGCGGCATTACGGCGGCGACGACTACGACCGCGGAGCGTTCACGATGGCCTCGATCGTTGCCGGGAAGCATGACGACTACCTCTACCGATGGGCGGACGAACTGGTCGCGCACGCAGCGGTGGTGTATTTGCGCTTCGCGCACGAGCCGAACGGAACTTGGTACCCGTGGTCTCCGATGGGTGGCACGTCACCCGACACCTACGTGGCGGCCTGGCGGCACGTGCACGACTTGTTCATGTCGAAAGGCGCGACCAACGTCAAGTGGGTGTGGGCGCCCAATGTCCCTGTTGCAGAGGAGATTCGTCCGATGTCCGACTGGTATCCGGGAATCGAGTACGTCGACGTGATCGGCGTCGACGGTTACAACTGGGGAACGAGTGCACCCGGCCACCGTTGGACAAGCCCATACGATCTGTTCGGATCCGCGTTCGATGAGCTCCGCGCCTTGGCTCCAGGCACACCGCTCCTCGTCACGGAGGTCGGTTCGGCCGAGGAAGGTGGCTCGAAAGCGGACTGGATCGAAGAGTTCGTGGCCTACCTCGACGCCGAGCAGGGAGCTACCGGATTCGTCTGGTTCGAACAGAACAAAGAGGCAGATTGGCGGCTCAACAGCACGGAGGAGGCCGCCGCAGCGATGGGGCGTGCACTACGAAAGGCGGGTCTGTCATGACCATGGTCGACCCCCGGCCAAACGACGTACGCGAGGACGCTCGACTGCGGTCGGTCGAACAACTGCACTTGTTGGATTCGGCGCCCGAGGACCGATTCGCGCAGATCACCCGCATGGCGCGTGCAGTCTTCGGAGTGCCGATGTCGTCGGTGTCGTTGCTCGCGCGAGATCGGCAGTGGTTCAAAGCCATCGATGGCATGGACGTACAGAACGTTCCTCGTCCGCACACCGTTTGTCAGACAACGGTTGCGCGTGCCTATACGCAACCCGACGATCCGGCCCTCATCGTCGAGGATCTCACTCGAGTGCCCGAGTTCGCAAAATTGCCGGGTGTTGCTGCTGACGGCGGTGTTCGGTTCTACGCCGGTTACCCGCTGTACGGGCCCGGCGGGCATCCAGTGGGTACGTTCTGCATCTTCGATATCGAACCTCGCGAGTTGAGTGCCGATCAGCGCACCGCTTTCCGGGAGATGGCGGCGTGGGCGCAGCGTGAGATCGAGAACACCGACGACCTCGAGCGCGCATCGGCTGTGCAACGGCAGCTACTACCGCTGCCCCTGGCGGAGGTGCCCGGTTACGCCGTCGCATCCATGTGTGTGCCGGCGTTCGCGGTCGGTGGGGACTTCTACGATCACTACCGGTGGCGCGGCGGACTGACCTTCACAGTTGCCGACGTCATGGGGAAGGGCCTCGGTGCTGCCATTCTGACTGCCAGCGTGCGGTCCGCGATGCGCGCTGCCTCGCGAGCACTCGATGCAGCGGGTACCGATGCAATTCTCGGCGACCTGATGCAGATCGTTGCCGACCAACTCGCCGAGGATTTCGCCAGTACCGAGACGTTTGCCACCGTTTTCCATGCCCGCCTGCACACCGACAGCGGCGTCGTGGAGTGTGTGGACGCCGGACATAGCCTGTGCCTCGTAAGGCGGGCCGACGGGACAGTCGAGCCTGTGAGTGGCCGCGGTCTCCCGTTGGGAATCCTGCCCGACGAGGTGTGGGACACGACGACAGTGGTGTTGCATCCGGGCGACATGATGGTCATTCCGTCCGACGGACTACTCGATCTGATGTCCGAGAAGAGCGACTCCACCGCCGTTCACCGAATTCTCGCCGGGTGCCCTACACCGCAGTCTCTGTGTGACGCCGTCCGCGACCTGGCCGCGGTGCGTCCCCCCATCGACGACGTCACCGTCGTTGCCGTTCGTCGAAATGACGCTCGATGACTCACCGCACCGACAGCAAGACCGCGGTACGGACGTCCCCCTCGCCGTGGTTACGTCTGCTCATCGTCCTCACCGCAGCGTTGGGCGTGAACTACATCGTGTGGCGCTGGCTCGTGTCGGTCAACTGGGACGCGTGGTGGATCGCCGTTCCGCTGGTAGTGGCGGAGACATACAGCCTGATCGACTCCCTTTTGTTCGGGTTGACGATGTGGCGGTTGCAGCATCGGAACGATCCGCCCGCACCGCCCGAAGGCGCCACCGTCGACGTGTTCATCACGACCTACAACGAGCCGATCGATCTCGTAATGAAGACCGCCCTCGCAGCCAAGGACATCCGATACCAGCACTCGACGTGGATTCTCGACGACGGCGATCGAGAAGAACTGGCGGCCGTCGCTGCCGAGCGCGACATCGGCTATCTGACGCGGTCGGTCAGCTGGATCGACAAGCCACGCCACGCCAAGGCCGGCAACCTCAACAACGCCCTTCTCGAGACCCACGGTGAATTCATTCTCATCCTGGACGCCGACCAGATACCCGAGCCACAGATACTCGACCGCACACTCGGATATTTCCAAGATTCGAAGATGGCCTTGGTGCAGACCCCGCAGTACTTCGTCAACGTTCCGAAGTCGGATCCACTGGGAAGTCAGGCTCCGCTGTTCTACGGGCCGATTCAGCAGGGCAAGGACGGGTGGAACGCGGCGTTCTTCTGCGGGTCGAACGCGGTTCTCCGCCGTGAGGCCCTGATGCAATTGGGAATTACCCAGTACGTCAGCGCGGTCGAGGACGGGATCGACCGCGCTTTGCGGGCGGCGAAATCTGTATTGCGCAAAACGAGGAAACAGGTCGGCTCGGACAATCCTGTGGCCCTCGCCGCTCTCGACGCCGTCGGCGATGCGGTGAAGGAAGCCCGATCCCGATTGAAGGCCCGCGAACCCCTGGCCGAGATTACCTATCGCTTTCAGAAACAGGTCGACGCCGCAGCCCGAACTCTGGTGGATTCCGACCTGGAGATGATGCGCGCCGATCTCGAAGCAATCCAAGCACTCCAGGAATTGGGCGAGTCCGAGAGCGGTGCAGGGGCTCTGGACTACGAGGCGCTGGCGGTGCTCGCCGACCACGAGTGGTCACCTCTCGGTGCGCTCGAGTCGATCCGAGCCATGATCGACGCTGTGGATGTGGGTCGGTCGGATGAGGCGCAGCCGATGCTTCCACTGGCAACCATCTCGGTCACCGAAGACATGGCCACCTGCATGCGATTGCACACGCTGGGCTGGAATTCCGCCTATCACCACGAGAACCTGGCGTACGGCCTCGCGCCCGAGGACCTGAAAACCATGGTCACTCAGCGGCTTCGGTGGGCACAGGGAACCATCCAGGTGATGCTCCGTGAAAACCCGCTCGTTCAGAAGGGTCTCACCGTCGCGCAGCGGCTGATGTACTGGGCCACGATGTGGAGTTACCTCGCCGGATTCGCCGCGATCGCCTACATCGCGGCGCCGGTGGTGTATCTGGTCCTCGGCATCATGCCTGTTCAGGCATACAGCTGGGACTTTTTCAGCAGACTCATCCCGTTCCTACTTCTCAACCAGGTGCTGTTCTTCGTGGTCAGTCGCGGAACACCGACGTGGAGAGGACAGCAGTACAGCCTCGCCCTCTTTCCGGTCTGGATAAAAGCGTGCACGACGGCATTTCGCAATGTCTACATGAACCGCCCGCTCGGCTTCGCCGTGACTCCCAAGACGAAGCAGGCCCAGGACTCGCTGCCCTGGCACATCGTGCGGCCTCAGCTGGTGGCGATGGTCATCCTGGTGATGGCATCGATCATCGGAATCTTCCAGCTCTACCGCGGGGCCATTTCCGTGCTCGGGGTCGGTGTCAATCTGTTCTGGGTCCTGTTCGACCTGGTGATATTGAGTGTTGTGATCACAGCGGTCCGTTACCGCGGGCCCGACGAAGAAAGGCCATGATGCCCACTTACGAAACTCGAACCATCGACGGCGGTGCTGTGGTGCTGGCCCCACAGGGACGTCTCAACATGGTGGCGGCTCCGACACTGCGCGCCCAGCTCCACGGACTCGTCGAAGGCGGCAACTCTCGCATCGTTGTCGACCTGTCCGAGACGGAGTTCATCGATTCCTCAGGGCTGGGGGCATTGGTCTCAGGGCTCAAAGCAGCTCGGCAGGCCGGCGGTGATCTCCGGATTGCGACCCCGTCGCAGCAGGTCGAAACAGTGCTGGAGCTGACGAACCTGAATCGGGTGTTGCGGACATACACCTCGATCGACGCCGCATTCGCTGATGAGTAACTCTGCCGGTGTGCGTGTCCTCGAGGACGTCACGCGTCCGGAGACCCTTGATCTCATCCACGGGCTGCTGGCTGATGTATTCGCGGAGCATGCGCTAGACGACACGGACGCAATGACGTTCGAGCTCGCTGTCGCCGAAATCGGTGCCAACATTATAGAGCACTCGGAGTCAGGTGGGTCTGTGACGATACGGCTCGAACTCGAGGTGTTCCCGGGCCGAATCGAGGCCCGCTATTGCGATGATGGCAAACCCGCGCGCATCGACCTGAACGCCGTGTCACTCCCGGACGATTTCGCCGAACGCGGGCGCGGCCTCGCGATCGCGGTCAACGTTCTGGACGAGCTGGGCTACCGACGTGCCGACGGTAAGAACCACTGGCGACTTGTCCGGAATCGAACTACCGATCAAGCGTGAATGTCAACAGACCTTACGGGTGCCGCCAATCACCGACACCGACCGAAAGGGCTTCGATTTTGGTTCTGCTCACACAGTTCCGCACTTTGATGACCATGTCGGACAGCAGCTTTCGCGAGCGATGGTAGGCGCGCGCGAGAGCTCGGCAACGTCCAGGGTTGCACCGAACACCGATTTAATCGCCTGTAGACGTCAACCAGACCTTGACGGTGCGGTAACTGTCGTTTTCATACCTCTACACGGTCTTCGAGCTAGCTGCGCGAGAACTCCGACGCTCGCTGGATCTGATCGTCGCTCGGACGTACGCCGGTGTAGAGGGCGAACTGCTCGGCGGCTTGCAACGCGATGACTGCCGCGCCCGTCACGACGGGTTTGCCTGCGGCACGGGCTCTCACGATGAGCGGCGTCTCCGACGGCATGGCCACGACGTCAAACACAGCCTGCGCCGAGTCGATCTGTTCGTCGGAGAACGGGGAGGAGTCCGCGTCGGGCCCGCCGGCCATTCCGACGGGAGTGACGTTGACGAGAAGGTCGGCTCCGACGGTATCCGGCGACCAGTCGTAACCGTAGGTCTCCGCCAGAGCCGGGCCGGTTTTCGGGTTGCGTGCCACAACGGTTCCGCGCGTGAAGCCCGAATCACGAAGTGCTGCAACGACAGCTTTGGCCATTCCGCCGCTTCCGGTCACTGCTACCGAATACTCGGTCGACCATCCGGAGGACTCGAGCAGATTCGCGACCGCTTGGTAGTCGGTGTTGTAGGCGTGCAGCACACCGTCGTCGTTGACGATGGTGTTGACCGATTCGATGGCGCTGGCCGAGTCGTGCATGACGTCGACCAACTCGATGACGTCTTCCTTGAAAGGCATGGACACGGCGCAGCCTCTGATCCCCAGTGCGCGAACGCCGCCGACCGCGGCGGCGAGATCCGTCGTCGTGAATGCCTTGTAGACGAAGTTCAGTTCCAACTCGTCGTACAGGTAGTTGTGGAAGCGGGTTCCGATGTTGCTCGGCCGTCCGGAGAGGGACATGCAGAGTTGAGTCTCACGGTTCAGGAAGCTTCGCGACATTGTCTGGACAATACTCCCAGCAGTCTGGGGACACTCAGCAGTCGCGGGCCACCGAGGACAGTGTTCGTTGGTCTTCCTGCGTGATCGGCAGCGCGTACTGCGCGGCGACCGACAGGTATTTGCCTGCATAGAAGCAGTGGTAGGCCGCATTGGGTGGTAGCCACTGCGACGGCGTGGAGTCACTCTTGGACTGGTTGTCGTCGCCGTTGACCGCAAGCAGGTTGAAATCGATGTCGTTGGCGAATTGGACTCGTTTGTCCACCGGCCAGCCGTTGGCGCCCATGTCCCAGGCCGCGGACAGCGGGTACACATGGTCGATCTGAATCTTGCCCGCGTCGGCCTTCGTGAAGCTGAGGCGCTCGCCCGAGTACGGATCAGCGAGCGTGCCCTCGAGGACGACACAGTTGCGAGTGCCGTCGCGGAACATCACGTTCGTCATGCTGAGCGCGAGCACATTGTCACGGGTGCCGCACCCGTCGTGGCCGCCGGGCCCGTCGTAGTCGTCGGTCCATGCAGGGCCGAACACGCAACCCTCGCCTGCTTTGCACCCGCGCTCGTAACCGGCGGCGTCAGGCCTCGCTGCGACGACCTGGACCCGGCCGAGCAACTCTTCGATCTGGACGCGCGTCGGGCTACCGGGCGCAGGAGGTGGCGGCGACAGTCCTGGAATCCCTGTGGTGTCGCAAGAACCGAATGCCGCCATCGCCACGGCTGCAACAACCATCAGCAGTGCCACCCGCAGCTTCTTCACACACGTCCCATCATCGGTATCCGTAGTCGAGAAGAGAGTGTGCCGTACGGTACCGACACGTCAGGTGACCTCGATGACGACCTTGCCCGCCGCGTGGCCGCTCTCGACTGCGGCCAACGCCTCCCCGGCGTGCTCGAGCGGAAATACCTGATCGATTCGAGGGTGCAATGTTCCGTTCGCGACGAGTTCGGCGACGGCCTCGTACGCCTCGGTGGTCCTGCGGCGCGTCACACCGGATCCGCCCAGCGACGCCGCCAGCATCGAGTCCGCGACGCTGACAACAGGTCCGTCGGGCTTGATCAGCGATACCGCCGACCTCAGTACGTCCCCACCCACCAGATCGAAGATTCCGTCCACGACCGTGTCGACGGAATCGGCAAAGTGTTCTCCCGAGGGCACGAATCGGGCACCGACGCTTCGCACCCACTCCTGCTTGTGTGTGCTCGCGACGCCTATGGTCTTCAGCCCGCGAGCCCGTGCGATCTGCAGGGCCGCGGACCCCACGCCTCCACCGGCGCCGAGCACCAGAAGCGTCGCGCCGGAGGTCAGTGCGAGTTGGTCGATGGCGTCGAACGCGGTTCCGGCCGCGACCGCCAACGTTGCAGCGGCGACGAACGACACGGACTCGGGCTTGCGCGCAGCGTTCGACGCGTTCAACACCGTGTATTGGGCGTATCCGCCGTGCCCAGCCGCTGTCGATCCGAACACATGGTCACCGACGGACAGCCCGTCGACGTGGGTGCCGACCTGAACGACGGTGCCCGACACTTCGCGACCCAGAACCGCGGGCAGCAGCGTCGGCACACTGTCCTTGCGGTTGCCGGCTCGCACTTTCCAATCCGCAGGATTTACTCCCGCTGCATGCACCGCAACCAGAACCTGCCCCTGCCCGGGATCCGGGATCGGAACGTCGAGAAAGAACTCTGTTTCCGGGCCTCCGTACTCACTGAACCCATACGCGATCATGGTTCCACTGTGCCAAATGTCCGGACTCGATGGGCACGGTGTACCCATTGCGTTCCGATGACGGAAGGATTCCGCGCCGTCGGAGCGCGGTTGGTGCACCGTGCTCGTCGGACGCGCACAGACACTGGTTGGATGGACGGATGCTGCACGGTCTCTGGTCGCCCGACGGGGGACTGATGTTGTGGGACGACGAGGTGAGCGTCGGCGACGAACCGGAGCTACCCGCTGTTCACGCACGCATCCTGACGCGACCGTTTCGGCATCGGGTCGAGGTGTCGTTGCCATCCGCGGGCGAACCGACGATCGCTCGGATGCCTGCCATCGCATTGGCACCCGCCGACGCCGCCGAGCTGCTGTTGCGCACGCCTATTGACCACCCGCTGCTGTCGGGTGACCTGAGATATCTCGCTCACGTCGCGCGCGGGATCGAGCGGTGGGTCCGCGCCGGGCGCGTCGTGCCTGCGCTGGTGCTGATGGACGGGCAATGGTGGCCGAGGTGGCGTCTCGTCGGGGGTGAACGCCAGCGGGCGTGGCTCAACGAACTCGCCCTCGCCATGCCGTCGGTGCAGCGAGCGCAGCACCGGCCCAAGAAAGTCTTGGAGGACATCACGCAGGAGCTGACCGACCCCATCGTCAGATCCGTTCTGGGCAAGCCTGATTCGAATCACCCCCTGTTGTCCGCGTTGATCCGCGACGATCCCTATTCGGGCGGAACCCAACAGATGTCGACGTTGCTCGACAAGTGGCGCGGCACACTCACCGTCGACGAACCGTCGTTGGTTCTGCGGCTGCTCGAGCCGGATGACGACGAGGACACCCCGGGTGAGGAAGAGACCCTGTGGCGGCTGCAGGTCTGTCTTCGTGCAGACGGGGAGGCGCCCGTTCCGGTTCCCCTGGGTCGAAAGATCGACGCAACGCTGCTGGCTACGGCCGTCCGAAAGCTGGGGGAAGCCGTCGCAGCGTATCCGCTGCTACGTGAGCTGCCGTCGGAGGAGAACTCGCTCGATCTGCTGCTTCCGACGTCGGTCGTCATCGACCTCGTCGAACATGGCGTCGCGGCGTTGCAATCGAGCGGGACGACGGTATTGCTGCCGAGGGCGTGGACGCGGATGGATCCGTCGATGCGTCTGCGGGTCGACTCACCCGCGGTCACCAAGGCCGCGGCTGATCGTGCGGTTGGTATGGACGAGCTCGTGTCGTACGACTGGCAGTTGCAACTCGGCGACATGGTGCTCACCGAAGCCGAGATGAACCGTCTCGCCGTGTCCAAGGGTGATCTGGTCAGGTTGCGAGGCCAGTGGGTGCTCGCCGACGGTGGTCAACTGGCCCGTGCTGCGAAGTACGTCGCCGAGCATCACGGGGACGGCACTCCGCTCGGTGCGCTCATGCGCGAGATGACCCTCGCCGATCCGCCGCCTGCTCCCGTCGAAGACATCAGGGCCACCGGGTGGGCGAAGGCGCTGCTCGAACCGGGCGCATCTCCTGAGGAGATTCCACTTCCCGCTGGTGTCAACGCCGTTCTGCGTCCGTACCAGCAGCGCGGGCTCGAATGGCTCGCCTTCATGAGCAAGCTCGGGCTCGGTGCCGTACTGGCGGACGACATGGGTCTGGGAAAGACGCTCCAGGTGCTCACCCTTCTTTCCCACGAGCAGAGCCCGTCGCCGACGCTGCTCGTAGCTCCGATGTCGGTTGTCGGCAACTGGCAGCGAGAGGCCGCGAAGTTCACCCCGGGCCTTCGGGTGATGGTCCATCACGGGCCTGCGCGTTTGAAGGGCGAGGAACTCGACAAGGCGATCGGCGAACACGATCTGATCGTCACGACGTACGCACTCATGGCCAAGGACCGGGCGCAGTTCGCCGAACAAAGCTGGCGCCGTGTCGTTCTCGACGAGGCGCAGCACATCAAGAACTCCGGCACCGTGCAGGCGAAAGCAGCTCTCGCTATTCCCGCGGAGCACAAACTGGCACTCACCGGCACACCCGTCGAGAACCGTCTGGACGAACTGAGATCGATTCTGGACTTTGCGAATCCGGGAATGCTCGGTAGGCCGACGGACTTCCGTAAAAGATTCTCGGTGCCGATCGAACGCGAAAAAGACGAGGGTGCACTGTCGAGGTTGCGCGCGATCACCTCACCGTTCATTCTGAGGCGCCTCAAGACCGATCCGACCGTCATATCCGATCTGCCGGAGAAGAACGAGATGACGGTGCGCTCCAATCTGAGCGCCGAGCAAGCGGCGCTGTACAAGGCAGTCGTCGACGAGATGATGGCGCAGATCGCCGACGCCAAGGGGATGAAGCGCAAAGGCGCGGTGTTGTCGGCTCTGACTCGGCTCAAGCAAGTGTGCAACCACCCGGCCCATTTTCTGTCCGACGGCTCGCCCGTCCTCAAGCGAGGCCAGCATCGATCCGGCAAGATCGCGCTCGTGGAGGACATGCTCGACGCGATTCTCGGCGAGAACGAGAAGGCGTTGCTGTTCACGCAGTTCCGCGAGTTCGGTGAGCTCGTCGCACCGTATTTCGCCGAGCGATTCGGCACCGAGGTGCCCTTCCTGCACGGCGGCGTCGGTAAGGCCAAGCGCGACGCAATGGTCGAGACGTTCCAGGCCGAGTCCGGGCCACCCATCATGATGCTGTCGCTCAAGGCCGGGGGAACGGGTCTCAATCTGACGGCGGCCAATCACGTTGTGCATCTGGATCGTTGGTGGAACCCCGCGGTCGAGAATCAGGCCACCGACCGTGCGTTTCGAATCGGCCAACGCAAGAACGTCCAGGTGCAGAAGATGCTCTGCGTCGGAACGGTCGAGGAACGAATCGACTCGATGCTGCACTCGAAACAGGACCTCGCGGACCTTGCAGTCGGGTCGGGTGAGAACTGGGTCACCGAGATGGATACCGCTCAACTGCGAGAACTGTTTCGCCTCAGTGAAGACGCGGTGGGTGAATGATGGCCGATTTCAGTCAGTACGGTAAGCGTCGAAAGGTCAAGGGAGGCATCGAGTCGCAGAACAAGCGCGGCGCCTTCGGTCAGACCTGGTGGGGGAGACACTTCGTCACCGCGATGGAAGATCTGGCCGATCCAGGCCGTATCGCTCGCGGACGAACCTACGCGCGCGGGGGCCAGGTGCTCAATCTGGGCGTCGAGCGAGGACAGATCTACGGTGAGGTTCAGGGCAGTCAGCTCGAACCGTTCTCGGCGTCGGTGACGGTCGATCCGCTGACCGACGGTCAGATAGCTGCGTTGATCGAGAGAGTCAGTTCCAACCCAGGCATGCTCGCCGAGCTCGCGTCCAACGCGATTCCGCAGGCGTTGGCCTCGGTGCTGCTGCCGCACGACAAGGGGCAACTCGACTTCGACTGCACCTGCCCGGACGACGGGTGGCCGTGCAAGCACGCCGCCGCACTGATGTACATCGCAGCAGAGCACATCGATGCGTCCGCTGCCACGATTCTGACGTTGCGCGGAGTCGACCTCGATCAGCTGATCGAAGGCGTCGGAGACACCGAGACCGAGTTCGATCGCCGTGACTGGTTCGCGGACAAGGCGTCGTTCCCCGCACTGCCGAAGGTGGCGTTCTCCGCGGCCGTTGACGATCTCGACCCCCTGATCCTGCGCAAGGTCTTCCGTGCCGACGGCTCGGAGGAACATGAGGTCAGCAGGGCTGTAGCCGATCTGAAGGCGTTCTACGAACGCTTGTGAAGGCGGCTTCGCCGCCAGTGGCACGGTTAAGTGCCCTACCGGGCGCTCAACCGTGCCACTACGACTTCTGGACATACATGGAAGTCCAACTATAGGATGGGCACACATAATCTCCTCGTACTTGTAAGGACGGATTTCATGGCTCGCGAACTCACACATTTCATCGGTGGCAAGCATGTCTCCGGACAGTCTGGCAATTTCGGCGACGTGTTCGACCCCAACACCGGCGAGGTGCAGGCGCTCGTACCTCTGGCGAGCGACGCCGAGGTCGAAGCTGCCATCGCCGACGCCGAACAGGCGCAGCGCGAGTGGGCCACCTGGAATCCGCAGCGCCGAGCCCGCGTCCTGATGAAGTTCCTGCAGCTGATCAACCGGGACATGGACGAGCTGGCCCGCCTGCTGTCCAGTGAGCACGGCAAGACCATTGCCGATGCCAAGGGCGATATTCAGCGTGGCCTAGAGGTCGTCGAATTCGCTGTCGGCATCCCGCACCTGCTCAAGGGCGAATACACCGAGGGCGCGGGCGGCGGTATCGACGTCTATTCCATGCGTCAGCCGCTCGGCGTCGTCGCAGGCATCACCCCGTTCAACTTCCCGGCCATGATCCCGCTGTGGAAAGCAGGCCCGGCCATCGCGTGCGGAAACGCCTTCATCCTCAAGCCCTCCGAGCGTGACCCGTCGGTACCCCTCAAGCTCGCCGAGCTCTTCCTCGAAGCCGGCCTGCCTCCGGGCGTTTTCAACGTGGTCAACGGCGGCAAGAACGCCGTCGACGTGCTGCTGAACGACGACCGTGTCAAGGCAATCGGTTTCGTGGGCTCCACTCCGATCGCGCAGTACATCTACGAGACCGCGGCCAAGAACGGCAAGCGCGCGCAGTGCTTCGGCGGAGCCAAGAACCACGCTCTGGTCATGCCCGACGCCGATCTCGACCAGGTCGCCGACGCCCTCCTCGGTGCTGCATACGGCTCCGCGGGTGAGCGCTGCATGGCCATCTCCGTTGCCGTCCCGGTAGGCGAAGAGACCGCAGATGCACTGGTGGCCAAACTGAAAGAACGCGTCGCGACCCTGAAGATCGGCCGCTCCGACGACGAGAACGCCGACTTCGGCCCGCTCGTCGGCAGCGACGCATTGAAGCGCGTCAACGACTACACCCAGATCGGAATCGACGAGGGCGCCGAGCTCGTCGTCGATGGCCGTGACTTCGTCCTCGAAGGTCATGAGAACGGATTCTTCGCGGGCGCAACGTTGTTCGACAAGGTCACGACGGGCATGCGCATCTACAAGGAAGAAATCTTCGGACCGGTCCTGATCGTCGTCCGGGCCAAGGACTACGAGGACGCACTCCGGCTCCCGACCGAGCACGAGTACGGCAACGGTGTCTCCATCTTCACCCGCGACGGTGACACGGCCCGAGACTTCTGCTCTCGGGTTCAGGTCGGCATGGTCGGGGTCAACGTCCCGATTCCGGTACCGATCGCCTACCACACGTTCGGTGGCTGGAAGCGCTCCGGTTTCGGTGATCTCAACCAGCACGGACCCGATTCGGTGCGCTTCTACACCAAGACCAAGACGGTCACGCAGCGGTGGCCGTCGGGCAAGAAAGAGGCAACCGCCAATCACTTCGTCATCCCCAACATGGACTGACGCATGTTTACTTTGACCGAGGACGAGCGTGCGATCAACGAGACGGCACGAGATTTCGCCGACGAGTTCCTCGCGCCCAACGCAGTCGAGTGGGACCAGAGCAAGCATTTTCCGGTGGACGTGCTGCGCAAAGCCGCAGGCCTGGGCATGGGCGGCATCTACATCGGCGAGGACGTGGGCGGGTCCGGCCTGACCAGGCTGGACTCCGTCCGGATCTTCGAACAACTCGCGACGGGTGATCCGTCCATCGCGGCGTACATCTCGATCCACAACATGGTGACGTGGATGATCGACACCTACGGCAACGACGAGCAGCGCCATCAGTGGGTACCTGGGTTGTGCTCGATGGACCAACTGGGCAGCTACTGCCTCACCGAACCCGGCGCCGGGTCCGACGCGGGAGCCCTGAGCACCAAGGCCGTTCGCGATGGGGACGAGTACGTGCTCAATGGCGTCAAGCAATTCATCTCGGGCGCAGGTACTTCCGATGTGTATGTCGTGATGGCGAGGACGGGTGAGCCCGGGCCCAAAGGGATCTCCGCGATCGTCGTGCCGAAGGATTTGCCGGGGCTGTCGTTCGGCGCAAACGAGAAGAAGATGGGTTGGAACGCTCAGCCGACACGGCAGGTCGTATTCGAGGATGTCCGTGTTCCCGCGGCAAACCTCCTCGGTAGCGAAGGTGACGGCTTCCGTATCGCTATGAACGGACTGAACGGCGGCAGGCTCAACATTGCCGCGTGCTCGATCGGAGGTGCTCAGTCAGCGCTGGACAAAGCTGTCGCGTATTTGTTGGAGCGAAAGGCCTTCGGTTCGAGGCTGCTCGACGCTCAGGCGCTCCAGTTCCGGTTGGCCGATATGAAGACCGAACTCGAAGCGGCACGGACGATGCTGTGGCGAGCCGCGGATGCGTTGCAGACGAACGCTCCTGACAAGGTCGAACTCTGTGCGATGGCAAAGAGATTCGGGACCGACACCGGATTCCAGGTCGCGAACGACGCACTACAGTTGCTCGGTGGTTACGGGTATCTTGCGGAGTACGGAGTCGAGAAGATCGTTCGCGATCTTCGCGTTCACCAGATCCTCGAGGGAACCAACGAGATAATGCGAGTCGTGGTGGCTCGCTCGATAGTGGGAGCAGCATGACCGAGCCTGAAGTTCTGTTCGACGTCCGCGGCGGCGTCGGCAGAATCACGCTGAATCGGCCCAAGGCCATCAACGCCCTCAATCACGACATGGTGCTGCAGATTGCACCGAAGCTCGAAGAGTGGGCAGCCGACGACGGGATCGACGTGGTCCTTCTGGTCGGCGCCGGCGAGCGAGGGCTGTGCGCGGGCGGTGACATCGTCTCGATCTACCACGACGCCAAAGACGGCGGCAGCGGTTCCAAGGACTTCTGGCGCGACGAGTACATCCTCAACGCTGCAATCGCTCGGTTCCCAAAGCCGTACGTCGCGATCATGGACGGTGTCGTCATGGGAGGTGGCGTCGGACTGTCGGCGCACGCCAACACCCGCATCGTCACCGAACGCTCCAAGATAGCGATGCCCGAGGTCGGGATCGGGTTCATCCCGGACGTCGGTGGCACGTACTTGCTCTCGCGTGCGCCAGGAGAACTCGGCACGCATCTCGGTCTGACGACCGCTCGAATGGACGCGGGTGACGCCATCGCGGCGGGATTCGCTGATCACTACATGCCGTCGGCCAATCTCGAGAAGTTCTACGACGCAGTGGTCAGCGGCCTGCTCTCGGATGCGTTGACCGAATACACCGAGGAAGCACCGTCGTCGGCGCTCGAAGCATCGAGCGAGTGGATCGACCGGTACTACGCAGCGAACACCGTCGAGGAGATCGTCGACGGCCTGCGCGGCAGCGGACTTCCCGACGCGGAGAAGGCCGCCTCCGACATCGAATCGAAATCGCCCGTGTCGCTGAAGGTGACGCTGCGTTCTCTCCGAAATGCGGCGAAGGCGTCGTCGCTCGAAGAAGTACTGAACGAGGAGTACCGCGTCTCGCTCGCGAGCCTCGAATCACACGATCTCGTCGAAGGCATCAGGGCGCAGGTGGTGGAGAAGGACAGAAACCCGAAGTGGACGCCTGCGACTCTCGCAGACGTAACCGACGCCGACGTCGATCGGTACTTCGGCAGCGTGGGCAGCCTCGAGCTAGGACTGGAGAACAACGTATGAGTGAGAAGACGATCGGCTTCATCGGTCTCGGACACATGGGCGGCCCGATGGCGGCCAACCTCGTCAAGGCCGGATACACGGTGCAGGGATTCGACCTGGTGCCCGCAGCGCTGACACAGGCAACGTCCGACGGCGTCACCGTCGTCGAATCCGCGGTTGCCGCTGTGAAGGACGCCGACACCGTCGTGACGATGTTGCCCAACGGGCGTCTCGTGCTCGGTCTCTACGAAGACCTGCTCCCCGCAGCAGCGCCGGGAACGCTGTTCATCGACTCGTCGACGATCGATGTCGCCGACGCCCATGCCGCCCACAAGCTGGTGAGCGAAGCAGGGCATCGCAGCCTCGATGCGCCCGTATCGGGCGGGGTTGGGGGAGCAGCGGCCGGCACGTTGACGTTCATGGTCGGTGGTTCCGAGGCCGATTTCGATTCGGCTGCAGCGGTACTCGACGTGATGGGCCGTAAGGTGGTGCACTGTGGCGCGGCGGGCAACGGTCAAGCCGCCAAGGTGTGCAACAACATGATCCTCGGCGTCTCGATGATCGCGATCAGCGAAGCGTTCGTCCTAGGGGAAAAGCTCGGACTGAGCAATCAGGCACTGTTCGACGTCGCATCCACGGCGTCGGGTCAGTGTTGGGCGTTGACGACCAACTGTCCGGTGCCGGGGCCGGTCCCCACGAGCCCCGCCAACAACGACTACAAGCCCGGCTTCGCCGCGGCATTGATGGACAAGGATCTCGGCCTCGCCGCGAACGCATTGCGGGACAACGGTGTCGAGGGAACCCTCGGACTGCAGGCTGCGGAGATCTACTCGCGGTTCAAGGAAACTTCCGGCGGTGGTACCGACGTCGATTTCTCCGGCATCATCAACGACATTCGCGAGCGTTCGACAGGAGCTGGCGCATGAGCGACTACGAGACGATCCTGCTCGAGCGGCGCGGACGCGTCGGGATCATCACCCTGAATCGTCCGAAGGCGCTCAACGCCTTGAATTCTCAGTTGATGAGTGAGGTGGTCTCTGTCGTCGAGGATCTCGACCGTGACGAGAGCATCGGCGCAATCCTGATCACCGGTTCGGAGAAGGCGTTCGCCGCCGGCGCCGATATCAAGGAAATGCAGCCCAAGTCGTACATGGATGTCTACCTCGACGACTTCTTCACCTCGTGGGATCGTCTGAGCGCGGCCAGAACCCCCATCGTGGCAGCAGTGGCCGGATATGCGCTCGGCGGGGTTGTGAACTGGCCATGCTGTGTGACGTACTGATCGCCGCCGACAACGCGGTGTTCGGCCAGCCGGAGATCAAACTCGGTGTCATCCCCGGAATCGGAGGATCGCAGCGTCTCACGCGTGCGGTGGGCAAGGCGAAGGCGATGGAGCTGGTGCTGACCGGCCGAAACATGAAGGTCGACGAGGCCGAGCGGGCCGGTCTGGTGTCGCGGATCGTGCCTGCGGCCGACCTGCTCGACGAGGCGATTGCCACTGCAACCACCATCGCCGAGATGTCGTTACCCATCGCAATGATGGCCAAGGACGCGGTCAACCGATCCTTCGAATCCTCGCTTGCCGAGGGTGTTCGGTTCGAACGACGGTTGTTCCACTCGACGTTCGCGACCGAGGACCAGAAGGAAGGTATGGCCGCCTTCGTCGAGAAGCGTCAGGCGAAGTTCGTCCACCGGTGAGTGCAGGTCAGCCCTGCTGATCCACGGACAGCAGGGCTGCGCCTCGTGCCGACACCAGTTCGGGTCGGCCGGGTACGAGTGTTCTGAGACCGAGCCGCTTTTCGAACGCAGCACCGATCGATGCGACGTTCGCCCCGCCCCCGAGAAGAACGATCGACGCGGGCTTCGCACCCGACAGCGCGATGGTCTGCTCGACGACCATGGTGGCGTACCGTACCGGGCCCGAGATGATGCCCTCGAAATCGCGCCGGGTGAATACGTGCTGCCCGGTTCCGTCCGCTCCGTGTGCGCTGACGACACCGGAACCGCTCAGCTGCTCCTTGATGGATCGGGAGGCGTCGACGTCGGTTCTTACGCCGTTCTCGGCCAGGTGTCTACGAACGAGGTGATCGAGGTCGTCTCCGCAGAATGTGGATGTTCGACGCGATGCGACGGTTGCTCCGGCGGAGAGGTCGAGGACGGACACCGTCATTCCTGTGCTTCCGAGGTCGCACAGCACCGTCGCGCCGTGTGAGGGAACGGTTCCGGTGAACCTGAGGTATCGCAATTGCGCGGCGGTCTCGTGTACGAGCCAGGAGGGCCGAGGGTCGCGGCGCGTACTCAATGCGTCCGCATCCTCGGTCTGCCTGTAGGCGATAGCCGAATACGCCACGGGTACAGCTAGTTTGGATGCGGTGGTGTGAAGTGCAGATACCCCTGCCGCGATGGTCGACGCCAGCGTTTGGCCGCGTTGCCGACGCACTGTTCGCGATGCGATCGGCGCTCGATGCGGACTGTCCAGGTACGTCAGGATTGCGCGAGCACCGTGTGCACCCGCGCCGACGCCTACTACCAACACTCTTCACTCCAACCTCGACGCGGCCCCCGCCACGTCCTCGGGACATTCCATCACGGATCGGCGGAGCGACGTCACTCACCAGGCCGGTGTTGTCCCGATGTCCTCGAAATCACCGGCGGTTCGCCTGAGTTCGGCAAGGATACGAACCAGCGATGTCAGACGGTCCTTGGCCAGACCGGGCTTGCCGAACACCTGGTCGTTGAGTTTCTCGGTGGCGTCGACCGCCAACGTGCGGCCGGTGTCGGTGATTTCTACCAGCGTGGTCCTTCGATCGCTCGGGTGCGGAGTTCGACGGACATATCCGGCGGCTTCGAGCCTGTCGACTGCATTGGTGACACTCGTCGGGTGAACCTGAAGCCTGGCACTGGCTTTGGCCATGGGGATGGCGCCGTTCTTGGTGAAGGTCAGCAGGGTGAGGAGTTCGTAGCGTGAGAACGTCAGGCCTGTCGGTTTCAGCGCCTCCTCGACTCTGGCCAACATGATTTGCTGGGCACGCATGAGTGAAGTGACAGCGGCCATCCCGTCGGCGACATCGCCCCATCCATGCTTGGTCCACTGGCGGTGGGCCTCTGCAATGGGGTCGAGTGGGAGCGGTGGCGTTGCAGACATGGGTCCATCCTCCCACGATCGGCGGCTTCGCCGCCCGTGCGCGCAAACTTACCGCCGAACGTAACTACCCACTCACGAGCAGGTGGCCGGGTCGTGAGTGGGTAATTACCTTCGGGGGTCATCACGCGCTCACCGGGTTGGAATCACGCTGAGCGAAACCATGGTCAGTCGGCGACGGGCACGGCATATTTGTCCTCGATGCGGGTGTGGCTGAGTGGCTAGGCACCGGCCTGCAAAGCCGTTTACACGGGTTCGAATCCCGTCGCTCGCTCGAAGGAACCGCCAGGTTGCAGGCCTGGCGGTTCCACTCATTTCAGCTGGTAAACCAGGAATCGGTTTGTTGTGCCTGCTTGCCGTGAACCATCCAGTTCCGGCTCGTGCACGTCAATTCTCAGCGCGGAGCCAGGTTCCGCAAAGCGAGGGCGAGAACACGGGGCAGGTCTTCGGCTTCGTATCCGGTGCCGGGGTCGCACGTTTGCTCGGCGACAAGGTGATTGGACATGGCCAATCCGTGCAGCAAGACCCATAGCAGTGGTCCGACGTCCCGAACATCGTCGGCGATGAGGGTGTTGCTCCGCTGCGCCTCGATTACGAGTTCTTTGAAGTACTGGTTGAAGTCGGCGGCGGCATCCTCGAGCACGCCAGTCGGTTTGAAAGCGTAGTCACCTCCGAACTCGAGCCGGTAGTGGTTGGGGAATGTCCAAGCGACACGGACGTAGGAAAGGCATGCGCGGAATAGTGGGGTGGAGGTTGGGTCGGAATTATCTACCGCGCGCTGCATTTCCGCTTTCAAGAAGTTCAGATTTTCGGCAGCCACCGTACTCAGCAGGTCGTCCTTGTCTTTGAAGTGGCGATATGGCGCGGTTCGCGAGACGTCGGCCGCTGCGCCGACCGCTCTCAGGGTGACGTTGGTCGGTCCACCCTGCGCCAGAAGGTCTGTGGCCGCGGAGATAAGAGCGCGTCGCGTGTCTCGAGTCGGTTCCCGCACCTCAGCAGGATAGATGCGGTTGACGCTGTCAACAAGCTGGTGTTAGGTTGACGCTGTCAACTAGGCGTTCGGCTCTTGGCTGCCTCGGCAGTCGGTGACCGGCATTGTGACCATTTCGGGGGTTCGATGGCTTCGACTTCGCTGGCGGCTTCTCTGGACCTGCTTCGCTCAGATGTCGCCGCCTGGAATTCCTGTCGAGAGGCTCCGGGCTCGGGGAGAGTTAGCCTCGCCGAGGCCGATCTTGCCGGAGATAGGCTGGCTGGCGCGAACCTGTCGGGCGTGGACCTTACCGGCGCCGATCTGTCGGGAGCCGACCTCGCCGACGCCAACCTTGCCGGCGCCAATCTGACCTCGGCAGAGTTCGTCGGCGCAGACATGGCGAGGGCCGATCTCAGCGGGGTGATCGCGCACGATGCCAACTTCACCGGCGCGTACCTCACACGCGCTAGTTTGCGGGACGCCAACCTGACTATGGCGTATCTGAAGTCAACGTTCCTCGGGTACGCGGATCTCGCCGGGGCGGACCTGTCCGGTGCGTACATGACTGGCGCATATCTCGGTCAAGCAGACCTGACCGGCGCCATCCTGATCAGTGCCTACCTTGGCAAGGCCAACTTGTCCGGGGCCGATATTGCCACCGCCGTCCTGGACGGTGCCGACCTCACCGAAGCAATCATGCCAGACGGCACCTGGCTCGACTACGGCAATCAGAAGTAGATACCAAGCTCAGTCTGCTTGCGACGCAATTGATCTCGGCCGACTACACGTCGGCTACAACCGACATTCGAAGGGAGGTTGGGAGAGCATGGGCGAAGATATCCGTTCTCCCGACGGCAGATGCATCCAATTTCCAAGGCCGCATTGATGTTTCGTAACCGAGCGGCCGTTGCCCTGTACCGGAGATCAAACGGCCGCCTCGGCGGGAGGTCCGTTGGACTGCCCGTTCTGCTGTTGACGGTGCCCGGACGCAAGACAGGCCTGTCAAGAACGACACCTGTCATCTATCTCGAGCACGGCTCTTCGTACGTGGTGGTGGGTTCCGCATTCGGCGCGAAAACCGATCCGGACTGGGTAAAGAATCTTGTCGTGGCCAAGTCCGCCGTGATCCGGGTTGGTGACAGGGAGTGGGAGGTATCAGCAAGGATTGCGGTCGACGAAGAGCGCGATCGTCTGTGGCATGAAGTAGTTATGCCCGCACTGCCGGTGATTGCGAAACACGAAGAGAAGTCCGGACGAATGTTCGCCCTCGGCGTCCTCGTGAGACTGTAGGAAGGACAGCGTGCGGAATCGGCGCGGGGCAGGTCAACCTACCTGCAAAGCCGTGCGCTCGAATTCCAAAGATCAAGCGCCAGGATTCCAGGGCGGCGCGACGCCCCAGCCCCAGCGTGGGACGGGTGCGTCGGCCACCACCTCGGCATTCGGCTGAGAGTTAGAGAACGCCAGTCGCGTTCCCCATTCGACGTATGCCATGAATGCCGAGCGGAACTCGGGATCGTCGGGTAGCCCGGCGTCGTCGGCCGCGATCGACATCAACTCCACGAATCGACGACGCTGCAATGCTGTGATTCCCAGGTCGATGTGGTGGGCGAGCATGCGGTGGTATCCACCGAGCTCGGCTGTGTAGCGATCGGGTCCGCCGAAAACCTCGGCCCACCAGAGGGTGACGTGAGCACGGTGATCTTCGCCCACGCCACCGGGAAACATCGGCGACAGCAACGGGTCTCGCTCGACGTGGTCGTAGAACGCGTCGAGCAGCCGCCGGAACGCACCGTCTCCGCCGGCCCAGTCGTAGAGCGTCGGATCTGCCATCTTCGATACAATACACAACAGTATTGTATTGACAAGGTATGTTGCCAATCATGGTGAGCAAGACGGGCCGTGCGCGCGATACGACGATCGACGACCGCGTTCTTGCCGTCGCCGCGCGACATCTGGCCGAATCGGGGTACGACGCCATGTCTGTTCATCGCGTGGCGTCCGACGCCGGCACGACCCGGCAAGCCATCTACCGCCGGTGGGCGACGAAGGCTGCGCTCGCGGAAGCAGCCGTCACCGCCGTCACCGAAGTCGCATCGCCCGAACTCGACGACGCCGAGCCGTTCGAAGCGCTGGTCCGCGAACTCACCGACTTCAGCTCGGGTGTCTCGCGCCCCGGCCGTATGGCTCTTGTGGGGACAATGCTGCAGGAGGGCACCGACGAGGATGTTCGTGACCGTTACCAGGCAGGCGTCGTAGCCCCACGACGGCAACGTATTCGCGACATCCTCGAACGCGGTCAGCGCGCCGGATCAATTCCGGTCGACGCGGACCTCGAGATAGTCGTTCCGATGGCCACCGGCTCGTTCTACGGCCGGGCACTCGCCGGAGATCCCATTCCCGAACGCTGGCCAGAGCGAACGGCCGCGTTGATCTGGCGGGCGGCCGGAGGCGACCCGCGCTAGGAGTGGTCAGCGCTTTCGGCGTGCTCCTGCCGAGCGGGGCGGTACGGCTCGCATGCGATCGCGGACGGAGGGAGCAGGTTGCTGAATACCTTGCGGTCTGCGATAGCGTCGAGAGCAACTGCTGGCGAACGACGTTCACGTGACCGGGTATCGCACGCATCTCCGTAGCGATGCGTCGCAACTCACGGAACTGGTGGAGCGCGACGATCGCGGTGAGCTCGTCGTCGATATCGGCGAGCGCGTACCTCTCCGCGACCTCGCGGCAGTTCATGCTCGCGCGGCCGCGGGGACGTCGATGGGCAAAGTCGTTTCGTCCCTGACGCTTGATGTCATTGGTCGTACTGCTGTGAATGTCGGAGTCTGCGCGTACCTTTCACGTGTACGCTAACCCGCTCATCCCAGGAGAAGTCATGCCCAGCAAGGATTTCACCGTCGACGCCCCGTGTTGGATCGATCTGACCAGCGGCGATCCAGGCCGCGTTGTTCCGTTCTACGAGAACCTCTTCGGTTGGCACGCGGACGTCGCCGAGGAGTTCGGCGGATATGTCACGTTCGTCAAGGACGGAGTCAACGTTGCGGGAGTTGGCGGCCAGATGCCGGGGCACGACGGTGTCGAACGTCTGGAACACCTACATCGCCTCGTCCGACGCCGATGCCACCGCCCGGAAGGTGGCCGAAGCGGGTGGGCAGGTGCTGTTCCCTGCGATGACGGTCGGAGACCAGGGGACGATGTCACTCTTCACCGACCCTGGGGGAGCGGTCGTGGGGATCTGGCAGGCCGATCAGCATCGTGGCTACGGTGCATGGGGTGAACACGGCACACCGGTGTGGCACGAACAGTTCACCCGCGCTTATACCGCGTCGCTGCCGTTCTACGAATCTGTGTTCGGATGGACCTACGAGGTTCTCGGTGACACCGATGAGTTCAGGTATGCGCAGGCAATCGTCGACGGTGACATGGTCGCCGGAATCATGGATGCTACCGCGTTTCTACCACCGTCGCATTGGCGGGTGTACTTCGGGGTGGACGACACGGATGCGGCTGTTGCGAAGGTGATCGAACTGGGCGGAACCGTCGTCGATCAACCGGAGGACTCGCCGTTCGGGCGAGTTGCAGGTATCGCGGACCCGCTCGGTGCCAGGTTCCAGATCGCGTCAGTAAATTAGTTCGGCGACGAGGCCTTCAGGCCAACAGCTCAGGCGCACGGGCGACGGTCACTGCCCAGTCAGCGCCCTGCCGCCAAGGGCGTAGGTCCCAGGTCGAAAACCGATGTTCGACGCCTAAGCCGACGGCGTCGAGGTGGTCGTCGAACTGCTCGACGGTGTAGGCCCTGTCGGTAGCGAAGCCTGCAACGAATACGCCCCCGGGCTTCACGTGAGCGGCGATCCGTTCGAGGGCTGTTCGTTCGGTGCCCGGTTCCATGAACACCATCACGTTGCCCGCTGCGATCACGGCGTCGAACCTTTCGCCAAGGTCCAACCCGGTCAGATCGGCCTGGTGAACGGTGATCTGGGTGTGCGCACGCGCAGCCTCGACGAATACAGGATCGAGGTCGACTGCAGTCACCCGATGACCGCGGCGTGCAAGTTCCGCACCGAGACGCGCTGTGCCGCAACCCGCGTCGAGGACCGTGCTTCCGGGAGCGAGTAAGGCGTCGACCATCCGGGCTTCACCGTGCAGGTCGACGCCGCGGGATTCCAACCGCGCAAACCGTTCGACGTATTCGCGCGACTGAGCCTCGGTGTTCTCGTTCTGCCAGCGTGTCGGGGCCATGCCACACCCTAGCTCCGAGGTGACTGAATGGGACATTCGCTCCGCGCCGGTGACCGAATGAGCCGTTCGTTCACCGGCGAGACCGAATGAGACATTCGCACACTCAGAGTGACCGAATGAGCCGTTCGTTCACCGGCGAGACCGAATGAGACATTCGCACACTCAGAGTGACCCAAACAGCCGTTCGGTCACCCGGCGAGACCGAAACAGACATTCGGTCACCCTGGAGACCCCTGAACCCGGGCGCCGGCGAACCTTCGGTCCACCTCAGGCCCATCGAGGCCGAAGTCGGCGAGGCTGTACTTGTGTGCCGGCCTACGCACTCCGGTTCGGCTCGATTCGTGCATGGATTCCATTGCGGTGCGAGCATCGTCGGTGAGGGCGAGCCCGAAGTGTCGGTACACCTGCGCGACGGTTCCGAGTGGTTCGGCGACGAAGTCGTGGTAGTCGACATCGTAGAACTGCGATGCAGACGCTTGCGCGCGTGCTGCAGAGAACGAGTGCACCCCACGCTCCCACAGTTCGAGCTGGGTGCGTCCGATGGTCTCGCCGGTGAACTTCGAGCTCCATCCTTGCGTTGCTTGTTCGGCGAGACTGCATACCGACGGCATGATCGTGCTCGGCTCCCGGTGACACTGGATGATCAGGGCATCAGGGTAGACCTGCAGTAGCTCTTCCAGCGCGAACAGGTGGCTCGGGTTCTTGAGCACCCATCGCCGTCCGACGTCGTGCATTCCGATCAGCTGAAGATTGTTGCGGTGACGCTGATAGGGCGCGAGCCAGCTCTGCTCGGCCAGCCAGGTCGAGTACGTGGGGACGTACGCCAAGCATTCGTAAGCGATGGATTGGACCGACTGCCTGAGCAGTTGCCAGCATTCTTCGACCTCGGACGCCGACATGTAGTGCACGCCCATGAATTCGGGGTGCTCCACGTGATGCTGCGCGAACCCCTTCTCGATCTGCGCGAACACGGGATTCGATTCCCAGGTTTCGCGCGGCGGACGAGGCTGCGGCATCTCGGTCAGCCACATTTCGAGGCCTTGGTGGGCTGGGTCGACGGTCAACAAGCGATGCAGCGCAGTCGTTCCCGTACGGGGAAGCCCGGTGACGAAGATGGGCCGCTCGATAGGCACATCCACCCAGCCGGGATTCGCTCTCCACGCGTGCTCGCTCAACAATCTGGCCACCAGTGCGCCGCGAAGGAAGAATCGACTCATCTTCGAGCCGATCGGAGTCAGCTCGGCATCGCGTTGGTAGGACTCGAGCAGCGTTTCCAGTCCTTCTCGGTAGTCGTCCGATCCGAAGTCGTCGAGTCCGGTGAACTTCTTCGCCGACGCGTGTAGATCCTCGGCTGTGCCGACGTCGGTACGTTCGGTGCTGGTCACTTCTTCGCTCCTAGTGGTGGTATTCGCCGCAGTTGACGTCGAGGCATTGACCGGTGACGGCGCGAGCGAGCGGGGACGCGAGAAACACCACGGCGTCGGCGATCTCCTCCGGCTCGGGTAGACGCCGCAAATCGGTGGTGGAGGCGGTCTGCTCGTAGATCTGTTCGCTGGTGGTTCCGTACTTCTTTGCCATGTGCGCGAAGTAACCCTGCAGCGTGGATCCCCAAATATATCCAGGTGCAACGGTGTTGACGCGCACGCCCTGGGGTCCTAGCTCACTGGCAAGAGTCTGCGACATCGCAAGCAGCGACGCCTTGGCGATCTTGTAGCTACCGTACTTCGGCTGCGAATGTCGCAGGACTGCCGAGTTGATCATCACGATCGACCCTGCGGACTCGACGAGGGCTGGGGTGAACAGCTGCGACAACCGCAAGGTTCCGAAGACGGACAGTTCGAGCCCTCGGCGAATGATCGATTCGTCGGTGTGTGCGAGGTCCTTCATCGACGGGATTGCGAACGCGTTGTTGACAAGAACGTCGACGTGACCGAACGAATTCAGCGCGGAGTCGACGAGTGCCGAGGACGATTCGGGGTCCGTGATGTCCGTCGACACCACCAGGGCTCGACGGCCCAGTTCTGCAACCTCTTTCGCCACTTCCCTCAAGAAGTCCTCGGTCCGTGCCGCCAACACCACGTCGGCGCCCGCGGCTGCGCTACGCAAGGCTATGGACCTACCGAGTGACGGCCCGACGCCGGAGACGACGACGACCTTCCCCTCGAGCATCATCCGAGCATCCGAGTCGCCACCGCATCGCGTCTGGCATCGATCCGTGACGCGAAGTCCTCGGGGCTGATCTTGTTGCTGTCGTAGTAGGGAAGCACTTGTGAAATGTGGTCGAAGTCGACGATCTGCACAGTGGGGCCGTCCTCAGCGGTCATCTCGCGCGAGACTCGTTGCCAACGAAACTGCGCGTAGCCTCGCGAATGTCCCGTCGTCTCGATCCAGTTGGTCACCTCGGGGTTTCGCTCACTGACTACGAGTCGAATGTTGCCGTCCGGGTCCGTCTGCGCCTGATCCGCGGTAAGAGAGGTCTGGTGGTGAATGTAGTCGAGCGAGATGTACCACAGGCTGCCCAGTTGGAATCCTTGATATGGCGCATCGGATTTCGGCACGGTGATGATCATCGCTTGGTCCTCGCGTAACTCGTAGTGGCCGGCCGACGAGTATTGCGTGCTCAAACCGCCGGGGGTGAGACGCGGTTCGGTCATCGTATTGACCTCGAGATTCAGGTAGAACCACTGAGGGAATTGCAGGAACGTTCGGATCCGTCCGAGCAACATCTTGCCTGCCGTCGAATAGCGCTTCGCGACAGCTTCTTTCGTACGAACCACGGGTGCATCCCCGGATGACCCGATTCGTCGAATGGTCAAGGTCCCGCGTGAGGCGGTCCAGTCGCTGTACACCTCGCGTACCACGAGCATCGACGATCCTTCGCCGAGAGTGAAGTGGTTGGGTAGATCGGACGGTCGCCCGAAATGCAGTGCGAACGAACCATCTGGCTCGACCGAAATAGACCGGTCGTCGAACGCCGTCAGGCTGTCGGGTACGTCAACGGGGGAGTAGTCGCCCTTGAGGATCTGGAAGCTCAGATCCGTTGTGGTTCCGCGTGTCCCTTCCACCACATACTCGTACTCGTCGGAAATATTGGCGTGAAAGTACAAGGTGTCGGGGTTGTCGAGGCCCATCTTAGTGTAAGGGCCGGTGGAGGAGGCGAAGATCGGAAATCGAGTGTCGTATGCCCATGCCATCTGGAGCGAGGCTCGAACACTCCCGGCCAGGTACTCGTATCCCTCGACCAGGTCCTGTTCGCTCCGCACGTGCGGAGCGTCTTCGATGATCTTTTCCGCGGCCGCCGTCGCTTCGGTGAATGAATCGGTAAGCACACCCATCTCCTTGCAACTGGTGGTACAAATACGTACCGATCTGGTAGAACAGGTTGCAGAAACGACAATAGAACGTGTTCTAGGGAGGGTCAATGGCCGGTCGTACGTCGCCGCCGACGGACCGGGTGGTCGCGGTGCTCGACTACATGGTGGCGCGAGGTGATCAGAGGTTCGGATTGTCCGAACTCGCACGGGCTCTCGACATCAGCAAACCCACGTGCTTGGGCATACTGTCCTCGCTGGTGGACGGCGGTTATCTTGTTCGCGAACCGGCTCCCGTCACCTACGGACTCGGTCCGGCGCTGATTGCCGCGGGACGCGCAGCGCATGAAGCGTTCGCGATCGGCCCACTCGTCGAGTCGAAGCTGGAATCGTTGAGCGCTGCGTACGACACGACGTGCACCGCGTCCCAGGTGGTGGGCGACCGCATCACTCTTCTGGCAGTGGTCGGACGGGAAGACGCGCGCACGGCGAAGGTCGGCGAGTCGTACCCGTTCGCGCCACCGGTGGGACTTATGTACGTGCTGTGGGACTCCGACGATCGGGTCGAGGAGTGGTTACAGCGCGAGCCTGCGCTGCCGATTCGGCTCGACCGCGATCACCTTCTGAGGGTCATCGGCGAGTGCCGCCGAAACGGCTATCTCGTCGAGACTCTCACCGACGTTGGACGGCGACTGCATTCCGCGATGGCGGGCGTTGCCGCACGTGAACTACCGGACGAGGTTCGTGAACTGCTCGGGGAGGTGGTGTCGAGTCTCGGTGAGCGGGTGTATCTGGGGCGGAGCGGGCACGGTGAGATGCATGGTGTCAGCGTCATTGCCGCGCCGACGTACGACGCCCGGGGGCGACAGGCGATGGTGTTGACCCTGCACGTGGGCAAGCAAATCGACGGCGCGGAGATCGCGCGGCGCGGGGCGGCGTTGCGCGCGGTTGCGGACGAAGTGACATCTTTGGCGGGCGGGCGTCGACCCACACGTTGACCGATTGCTAGAACAGGTTCTATTGTTCGATGCATCAAGCGTGAACCGAGTCGGTACAAATATGGACCGACCGATCGGAGGGACGCCATGTCGGCCACGTACCAACTGACTCATCTCGGCGCACTGGAGGCCGAGGCTGTTCACATCTTTCGCGAAGTTGCGGCAACGGCAGAACGTCCGGTGTTGCTGTTCTCCGGGGGTAAGGACTCGGTGGTAATGCTGCACCTGGCGGCCAAGGCGTTCTGGCCGGCACCAATTCCGTTCTCTGTCATGCACATCGACACCGGCCACAACTTCGACGAAGTCATCGAATTTCGAGATGCGACCGCCGAGGCGTCGGGCATCGATCTCATCGTTGCGTCGGTGCAGGACGATATCGACGCGGGCCGCTCGGCCGACGAAACCGGCCCCGGGGCAACGCGGAATCGCTTGCAGACTGCAACGCTGCTCCGCGCCATCGGTGAACATCGCTTCGACGCGGTGTTCGGAGGAGCGCGGCGCGACGAGGAGAAAGCTCGTGCGAAAGAGCGCATCTTCAGCTTCAGAGACCGACACGGACAGTGGGACCCGCGCAAGCAGCGTCCGGAGTTGTGGCAGTTGTACAACGGCAGGCACCTGCCGGGCGAGCACTTCAGAGTCTTCCCGCTGTCCAACTGGACCGAACTCGACATCTGGCAGTACATCGCGGCCGAGGACATCGCGTTGCCCAGCATCTACTATGCCCATCGGCGCATGGTGATCCCGCGCGACGGAATGTTGATGGCTGCAACACGATTCATCGATCTTCTCGATGACGAGGAACCGTTCGAGTCGTTGGTGAGATTCCGTACGGTCGGCGACGCCACCTGCACCGGTTGCGTCAACTCGGCGGCGGCCGACGCGAATGCGGTGGTGCTCGAGATCGCGACGACTCGGACGACAGAGCGGGGAGCAACTCGCGGCGACGACCGAATTTCGGAGTCAGGTATGGAAGACCGCAAGAAGGAAGGTTACTTCTGATGTCGCAGCTTCTGCGGGTCGCGACGGCGGGCAGTGTCGACGACGGAAAGTCGACGTTGATCGGTCGGTTGCTCTACGACTCCAAGTCGATCTTCGAGGACCAGCTGGAGGCGGTGGAGCGTACGAGTCGACAGCGAGGAGGGGATTCGACCGACTTGGCTCTGTTGACCGACGGATTGCGCGCCGAACGCGAGCAGGGAATCACGATCGACGTCGCCCACCGATATTTCGCGACGGACAAACGCAAGTTCATCATCGCCGACACTCCTGGGCACGAGCAGTACACCCGCAACATGGTCACGGGAGCATCGACTGCGGACGTCGCATTGATTCTCGTCGACGCCAGGGCAGGCGTGCTCGAGCAGACCAGGCGGCATGCGTTTCTGGCGTCGTTGCTCGGTATTCCGCATCTCGTGTTGTGCGTGAACAAGATGGACCTCGTCGATTGGTCGGAGGCCAGATTCGAGGAGGTGAAGTCCGAATTTCGCGATTTCGCCGCAAAACTCGACGTCCATGATCTGACGTTCGTACCCATGTCGGCGTTGGATGGAGACAACGTCGTCCATCGAAGCCGCGCTATGGCGTGGTACCAGGGGAGTTCCCTGCTGCATCATCTCGAGGACGTGCATATCGCGTCGGACCGCAACCTCATCGACGCCAGATTTCCTGTTCAGTACGTGATCAGGTCCGGGCGGTCGGAGTACCGAGATTTTCGCGGGTACGCCGGAACCGTCGCAGGCGGGGTCTTCAAGGCCGGTGACGAGGTCCTCGCGCTGCCGTCGGGATCCTCGACGCGAATCAAGGCCGTGCGAGGCCCAGGCGGTGAGGAGGTATCCGAGGGGTTCGCTTCCTCTGCGGTATGTATGGAGCTCGACGACGATGTCGATCTGGGGCGAGGGCACATGCTTGTGCGTCCGAACAATCGCCCACTCGTCGGGTCCGAGATCGATGCGATGGTCTGTTGGCTGACCGACGACTCTGCCCTGCGTGCGGGCAACCGCTATCTTCTGATGCACACCACGGCAACTACTCCTGCAGATGTCGTCACCCTGGACTACCGGCTCGACGTCAATACCCTCCACCGTGATTCACCCGCTGATTCGTTGGCGCTCAACGCGATCGGGCGAGTGCAGCTTCGGACTCACCGTCCGCTGTTCTTCGATCCCTATCGCCGGAACAGGGTGACCGGCAGCTTTCTGCTCGTCGACGAACGCTCGGGTGCCACGGTCGCGGCCGGCATGATCACTGGCCCGACGCCCGCGTCTACCGGTGCTGTCTGGAGTTCGTCTCGGATCGAGCGCGACCAACGAACCACCCGAGGCGCGACCGTGTGGATGACCGGTTTGTCGGCGTCGGGTAAATCGACGATCGCCGCTGAGCTGGAACGGTTGCTTGTGGCGTCGGGCAAGCCTGCGTATCGGCTCGACGGTGACAACTTGCGTCACGGGCTCAATTCCGACCTGACGTTCTCCGCGTCGGACCGCGCCGAGAACGTGCGGCGCGTCGGAGCCGTGGCGGAGTTGATGGCGGATGCGGGCCTCGTCTCGATCGCATGTCTGATCAGCCCGTACCGGCGGGACCGTGACGAAGTACGTCGCCTCCACAAGGCGGCAGGAATCCCATTTTTCGAAGTGTTCGTCGACACCCCTATTGCCCTGTGCGAGAAGCGTGACCCCAAGGGGATGTACGCGAAAGCGCGCGCAGGTGAAATAAAAGGGTTCACCGGAGTGGACGATCCCTACGAAACCCCGGACCATCCGGACCTGGTGCTTCATCCCGGGGACGGTGACTGCGCGACACAAGCGCGCAAGATCATGGAATTGTTGAGCGCGTGAGCGCAGCCTTTACGCCTGAAGACGACGCACAGTTCGCCGCCGACGTCGCCGAAGCCGCAGGTCAGCTCCTGCTCGACGTGCGCGAGAGGGAGAGCGGTAGGACCGAAGGCCGTGAACTCGGCCGGCTCGGAGATGCCGAAGCCAACACCTACATCCTCAGCAGGCTCGCGTCGGAGCGGTCAGCGGACGCTGTCCTGTCCGAGGAGTCCGCTGACGACCTGAGCAGGCTCGATGCGCGCAGGGTGTGGATCATCGACCCGCTCGACGGCTCGCGTGAATACGGGATCGCTGGGCGCGGCGACTGGGCGGTGCACGTCGGATTGTGGGAGGCCGAGACGGGCATGACCGCGTCCGCGGTCGCTCAACCAGCTCTCGGCGTCGTGTACTCCACCGCGGCCATCCCGAGCCTGCCGCCGCCTGACGGGCGACCGAAGCTTGTCGTGAGCGACAGCCGGCCGCCCTACTACATCGAGCAGTTGGCCGCCGATGTCGAGGGTGAGGTCGTCACGATGGGGTCGGCGGGGGCCAAAGCCATGGCGGTGGTGCGGGGAGAGGTCGACGCCTACGTCCACTCCGGTGGGCAGTGGGAGTGGGACTCGGCGGCGCCGGTGGGCGTAGCCCTGGCGGCAGGCCTCCACTGCTCCCGGATAGACGGTTCTCCGTTGCTGTACAACCGGTCTCACCCCTACCTGCCGGATCTCTTGATCTGCAGGCCCGAACTCGCCGAACCGCTGCTGCGCGGAATAGCCCGTCACGCAACGCGTGAGGCCGACACCGGCCGGGTCGCGATGGCGCGCGAGTATGTGAAGGCGCTGCAGAGCCACGATGCCACCAAGCTCCGTCTGTCCGAGAACTGCCGGCGCGTCGAGAACGGCCAGATCACCGGTGAGACAGGTCAGTTCATCAGAAACGATCTCGAACACGGTCCGCAGTACATTCCCATCACCGCTGTTCGCGATCTGGACATCAAGGAGTGGGACACCAGCGTGGTTGCGCGCTATCTATTGGATCTCGACGGCGGACTCACCGTGTCGATCACCGAACATTTTTTCATCCCGGCCGGCGATATCACGGCCATCACCGCGATCATCGAGCCGATCGAAAAGACGATTCGTCGGTAGGTCGAGACGCATCCTTGACGAAGAGGAGTCCGTTGAACTCGGCCAGCTGAGCAGGATCGATCGGTGCGTATCCGAACCACGACGACGTGCGAGTGTTCGGCAGCGTGTCGCCGAGTGCCGCCGACAACGAGTGCGTATCGACCAAGAATCGGTCTCCCGGCATCGCATAGAGGAGTCCCTCGAGCGTGTCCGGCGACGGAGTGCCCACGTCGTGGTGGTGCATTGTGCCCAATGCGGTTGGGACAAAGCCATAGTCGTCGTTCAATTCGGCGCTGACCACAGCGCCGGCACACCACCACTCGATGGGCCCTTGCCACATCTGCATCCTGCTTCGTTGCCGCTGCAGATGGCTGTTGTGAGCGTAGACGAGGGTAGGGGCCTTCTCGGTGAGAGCGAGTAGGTTGGCGGCCATCATCGAGTCTCGCAACCCGCACAGGCGTGCCATCCGGGCAGCTGAATCGTCGGCCATCCAGTAGTGATATCGGAGCAATCCTGTCGCAGTGCGGCCGTGCAGGCACGCGCGATCCCACGCCGGGCCGGTCGTCTTCCTCCGTAGATCAGGCGCTTGCGAGAAGAGAAGGTCAACCAGATCGTCTGCGAGAACGCGCAAATCGATTGCGTGCGCACTTCGGCCGATGGATTTCGACGGGTCCATCATGGCCTCGGGATCGGTCCACTGCCTGTCGTCTCCGATCAATCCATCGAGGGTCTCGGCGGTGACAGGCAACAGGTCGGCGTTCACCCACTCGGCCAAATAGGAATGCAGAGCACACAGTGACACTCGGGGGCTCGCGGCAGCGGACATTTCCAGTGGACCGTCGAATCCCGCGAACCGAACTCGCATCGATGCTTCTCGCCCGTCGTTGTATTCGCGCATCCACTGCACGAGTGCGCGGTTGCCCGCCAGCAGACCCCACTCGTGACTGAATCCGTTCTCCATGACCTCATCGAGACTGCCGATGCCGGAACAGACGTAATCGTCTACCGTCACGCCCAGCACGCAGTCGCTTTCGAGAGCGATGATGCGGTAGTCGTGCCCTTCGACGAGCTGTCGGAAGACCTCGTTGCGCAGTTGGAGCAGCGCTTCGGCCCCATGGGTCGGTTCACCGATTGCGAAGAGTCGCGGCCGAGTGGAAAACAACTCCATCAACGCCTGGGCATCGATGGAACGGATGGACTCTATCGGCGATGCAGGCATACCTTGAACGGTATCGTTGAACTTTCCATTGAGACTTCGGGACGAGTACGGCGGTCAAACGGTGCAAAACCCTCAACACCTTCGTCCGGTCGACCTCGCGCGCGAGCACGGGCTGTCCACCCAGGCGGTACGAAACTACGAGGACGCGGGAGTTCTGCCCACCGCCGAGCGCTCGGCCGCCGGCTACCGGACGTACACAGCGCTGCACGCGCAGGCCCTCCGTTCGTTTCTGGCGTTGATTCCCGGCCATGGTCATCAGGCGTCGACGTCGATCATGCGCGCAGTGAACGCGGGAAACCTCGACGAGGCGTTGAGCATCATCGACGACGCTCACGCCCGATTGCTCGAAGATCGCGGCACCCTCCGAGCTGTCGAGAGGGCGCTTGCCGAGCTCGCGTCACCGAGCCCACGGCATGCTGAGCCCAGCGGCATGTTCATCGGACCACTCGCGCACAAGCTGGGAATCGAGCCGGCGACCCTACGAAAGTGGGAGCGCGCTGGCCTGATTCGACCGATACGCGATCGGCAGACCGGCTATCGCCTCTACACCGCGAGCGCCGTGCGCGACGCCCAGGTGACCCGCCAGCTGAGGAGAGGTGGCTACCTTCTCGAACAGATCGAGCCGATTCTGTCCGAAATACGAACCGCGGGAGGTATCGAGCCACTTCGGGGCGTACTGACCGACTGGCACAACGGGTTGTCGCAACGCGGTCGGGCAATGCTCACCGGCGCAGCTGAATTGAACACGTACCTGTGCGGACGCTAGCTCCGAAGTTTCTTCGTCGTTTTCTCCAGTTCCGCCGTCCTCGCTTGCGCGTCGGTCAGAATCCTTCGCAGACGGCGAGATTCACGCTCGCTCGACTTCTCGTTCTTTCGCGCGTCTGCTTCGAGTGCTTCGGTTTCGTGCAGTTCGGCGCGCAGGCTCGTCAACTTCTGCTTTATCTCGGACAACCGCGCAGCCGCCTCTTCAGCGCTTGCTGCCGCTGACTCGGCCTGCTCGCGTGCGGCGTCTTCGTCCTGGCGTGCGTCGTCGAGATCCCGCTCGGCCTCGGCAAGTGCCTCAGCATCACGGGGATCCTCCTCGGAGGCGTCGGGTTCGGATACGCCGGGTCGAGATGCATCAGGTCGAGATGCATCGGGGTCCGGCGCCAACGCAAGCACAGCCGGGCCGAAGCCGCTGTACGATTCGGCCGTCACGACACGGCCACCGCGCACACGCTCGGCTACCTCGGGATCAGCCAGGGCCGCACCCAGAGTCTGGCCGACCTCGCGCGCAGCATCGTCGGTGGCGGAGCGGCCATGCTCACGAGCGATGTCGACGGCGCGGGCGGTCAATGCGCGAATCGATTTCTGGCGATCGGAGGACAATTCCCGCAGATCGCCTGTCGAGGAACGTCGCTGAGCGTCGCGCAGTCGGTCGCCGAGATCGAACAGGTCCGCGATGTCCTCGGGCTCGTGCCGGACGAGAAGGTTGACCATCCACCCGACGGTGGTGGGCTTGCGCAACTTGCCGATCGCCGTCGCCAGTGCGCGATTCCCGGCGTCCTTGGCTGCTGCTGCGGCGGTCTTCCGGGCAGTGACGAACTCGGCCGGATCGTGTGCGTACAACTCGGAAGCGACGTCGTCGAGTTCGGCATCATCGAATTCGGCGTCGGACACGTGGGTAATTCTTGCACCGTCACGCAGATATGTGTGCCCCCGGCAGGATTCGAACCTGCGGCCTTTCGCTCCGGAGGCGAACGCTCTATCCCCTGAGCTACGGGGGCCCGCCGAACGAACAAAATTCGGCGTGCCTGTTGGGCGGCTCCAAGACTAGCGCATTGCAACTGTCACCTGAAACCGCACCTGGTTTTGCGGCTTCGCCGCCCGTGCGCGCGTAGTTACGTCCCTCTGTCATTACCCACTCACGGGCGGCGAAGCCGCATCAGAGCGGCTGGGCGCCCTTCTCGGTCAACATCTGGGTCATGAGCGTCGATTCGCCCTGCTGCGTGGAGATCATCTTCGCCGCCAATTGTTTCAGCGCAGGTGTCTCGGCGTGATCGGATGCGTACTCCATCATCGACAGTCCACCCTCGTGGTGGCGAAGCATCAGTTGCAGAAACATGACGTCGACGGCAGGACCGGTTGCCTGTCGCAACGCGGCGAGTTCGTCCGTCGAGGCCATTCCTGGCATGGCGGCGACGGGACCGCCGGAGTCGTTCGCCATCGACGACATCGAGTGCCCATGCTCGTCGGCCGACATCCACCCCATGTATCCGTCGGATCCGACGGCGGCGCGGTCCCAGATCGCCAACCAACCCTGCATCTGGCCGACCTGGTTCTGCTGCGACGTCAGCATGTCGAACGCCAGATTCCGCACCAGCGGGTCGACGGCATTGGTCATCGCGATGGACGACATGTCGATCGCCTGCTGATGATGGACCGACATGTCCTGTGCGAAGCCGACATCCACCGAGTCCGCGGCCGGATTCGAATCGTTGCCGCCGAGGACAGTGGTTCGGGCCAGGAAACCCAGCGCGAACCCGATGGCCACGGCGGCAACGACGCCGAGAGCCAGCAGCGCCACCAGCTGTGGTCTGCCGATTCTCGCTCGTTCTCTGTCGACCGCCATCACGGAGCGGGGGCCGGCGCCGGAACACCGGCTGGGATCTGCATGTCGCTCGGGAGCTGAAGACCGGAGGGAAGGCCAGCGGGGAGGCCGCCCGCGGCCCCGGTCTCGCTGGCGTCGGGAGTGATGCCGCCGCCGTCCATCGGAACAGCATCCGCACCGGGCGCCGTAGCGTCGAAGGGCGGTGGGTTGTCGGGATCGAAGCCGCCGCCGGGGACCGTCGCGCAACTCGCGCCGACCTCGGGGTACTGGTACCGATTGAGTCGCAGCGCCGAGATGAACTGGTCGACGCGATCGTCGTCGGCACTGTCGACCTTGAGCTGGTGGCCCCACGATTGCAGCGACACCGGGGTGTCCTGGCCCGGGTACGGGGACATCAGCGTGTAGGTCTCACCGTCGACCTTGTCGGCCAGCGTGTTGATCTGGTCCTCGGACAACTCGTCCGGGTTGTAGGTGATCCAAATGGCGCCGTGTTCGAGCGAGTGCACAGCGTTTTCGGTGCGGATCGCGTCCGGGTAGACGATGCCGGTGCACGTTGCCCACGTCGCGTCGTGCGGTCCACCGAAGGGAGGGCTCTGGTCGTACGCAACGCGTTGTGTCGGCGCCACGTGCAGGGCTGCCGGGTACTCCTGGACAGCTACATCGGCAATAGCCGTCGACGGATCCTGGTTGCTTTCGCTCGGTTCCCAGCGCTGTGCTTCGGCGCGATCCTGATACTTGGGGAACAGATTGATGGCCAGGACAGCGATGAGGCCGACGACGATGATTCCGGCGCCGATGGCAAACCATGGAATCTGTCGCCCGGACGGTACGCCGGACTTCCTGGTGGCGGGGACGCCACTCTTCTTCTTGGTTGCTTTGATCGCCTTGTTGGCCTTGGCTGCCGATTTGTTGTCTCGACCGCCGGTATTGGAACCCGTGGGCATCGCTGTCGTCGCTCTTTCGGTTGTCGGAGGTGCGCCCTGGGCGCACGCGCTGTACGAATGTTTCCGCGATCCATTTCCGACGCGACCGCAGAGCGCCCTTACTGTACGGTCCCTAGCTGAGCGCACGCTTTGAGGTGTCGCGGTGGAGACAAGTTCGCGGGCCGGGTACGTCGATGGCAACTGGCTGCGCTCGAGACCATAGGATGGACACCTGTGACTCCCGCCGACCTTGCCGAACTACTGCGTGCGACCGCTGCAACGGTGCTCGCCGACCGTAGTCTCGACGCGTCCGTACTACCTGAAAAGGTGACGGTCGAACGTCCACGTAACCCTGAACACGGCGACTACGCCACGAACGTCGCCCTTCAGATCGCGAAGAAGGCGGGCGCCAACCCTCGCGATTTCGCAGGGTGGCTCGCCGAGGCGTTGACGGCAGAGCCGTCCATCGCCAGTGCCGAAGTGGCAGGTCCGGGCTTCCTCAACATTCGTTTGGCGGCCGACGCGCAAGGTGTCATCGTGGCGCAAGCGATCGCTGAGGCCTCGGCCTACGGTTCGGCGGCGACGCTGCAGGGCACGAAGATCAACCTGGAGTTCGTCTCCGCCAACCCGACGGGTCCGATTCACCTCGGTGGCACCCGCTGGGCTGCCGTCGGCGACGCACTGGGCCGAATCCTCTCGGCCCAGGGGGCCGAGGTGGTACGCGAGTACTACTTCAACGACCACGGTGAGCAGATCGATCGGTTCAGTCGCTCGTTGATCGCAGCGGCGAAGGGCGAGCCGGCCCCCGAGAACGGCTACGCGGGCGCGTACATCGAGGAGATCGCGCAGCAAGTGGTGGCGAAGAGCCCCGAGGTTCTCGGGATGTCGGAGGTCGCCCAGGCCGAGACGTTCCGGTCGATCGGCGTCGAGCTCATGTTCGACCAGATCAAGAAGAACCTGCACGAGTTCGGCGTCGATTTCGACGTCTACTTCCACGAGAACTCGCTGTTCGAGTCCGGTGCCGTCGAAAAGAGTGTCGAGTTCCTGAAGAACTCGGGAAGCTTGTACGAGGAGGACGGCGCCTGGTGGCTGCGGAGCACTGACTTCGGCGACGACAAGGACCGCGTTGTCGTCAAAAGCGACGGAAACGCCGCCTACATCGCCGGGGACATCGCCTACTTCCAGAACAAGCGTCAGCGCGGGTTCGACCTGTGCATCTACATGCTCGGCGCCGATCACCACGGATACATCGGTCGCCTCAAGGCCGCGGCTGCTGCCTTCGGTGACGACCCGAACACCGTCGAGGTCCTCATCGGGCAGATGGTCAACCTGGTGCGCGACGGTGTCTCGGTCAAGATGAGCAAGCGGGCCGGGACCGTCATCACCCTCGACGATCTCGTCGAGGCCATCGGTGTCGACGCCGCTCGCTACGTTCTGGTGAGGTCCTCGGTCGACTCGAGCATCGACATCGACCTGCAACTGTGGGCGAGCGCAAGCAATGAGAACCCGGTCTACTACGTCCAATACGCGCACGCCCGGCTGGCGTCGCTTGCACGCAATGCCGCCGAACTCGGCATCAGCGCCGACAACCCCGACCTCGGTCTGCTCACCGAGGATCAAGAGGGTGAACTGATCAGGACGATCGGGGAGTACCCGCGAGTGGTGGCCAGCGCCGCCGAACTGCGGGAACCCCACCGGATCGCGCGGTATCTGGAGGAGTTGGCCGGTGCCTACCATCGGTTCTACGGCGCATGCAGGGTACTTCCACAAGGAGACGAGGAGCCGGGACCAGTGAACACCGCGCGATTGGCGTTGGGCAACGCAACTCGACAGGTGCTGGCCAACGGCCTTGCCCTGCTCGGCGTCAGTGCACCGGAGCGCATGTGAGCGCGCACCCGGCGGGCCCCAAACACGCGGACGTACAGGCAAAGGACGGTCTCGCCGAGCGTCCGGCATCGCCTCAGGAGATGACGACGCTTCCGGCTCACGTCTGGCCGGCACACGCAGAACGTGGCGAGGACGACGTCGTGAGGTTGGCGGGAGTGTCCGTCACCGAACTCGCTGCCGAGTACGGAACTCCGCTCTTCGTGATCGACGAAGACGACTTCCGGACCCGCGCACGGGAAATGGCCGCGGCGTTCGGTGATCCCGCTCGCGTGCACTACGCATCGAAGGCGTTCTTGTGCGGCGAGATCGCTCGCTGGGTCGCCGACGAGGGGCTCTCACTCGACGTGTGCTCGGGCGGCGAACTCGGTATCGCGCTCGCAGCCGGATTTCCCGCCGAGCGAATTGCCATGCACGGCAACAACAAATCGGTTGACGAGCTGATCGCTGGAGTCCGTGCGGGAGTCGAACACGTCGTCCTCGACTCGATGATCGAGATCGACCGACTCGACTCGGTCGCCGCCGACAACGGTGTGGTCCAGGACGTTCTGGTCCGAGTCACTGTCGGGGTCGAGGCGCACACACACGAATTCATCGCGACCGCGCACGAGGATCAGAAATTCGGGTTCTCACTTGCGGACGGCTCTGCGCTGGAGGCCATCGAGCGAGTCTTCGCGACCGACCACCTACGGCTGGTAGGCCTGCACAGTCACATCGGTTCTCAGATCTTCGAGGTCGACGGGTTCGAACTCGCTGCGCACAAGCTCGTCGGTCTGCTGCGCGACGTCGTGTCGAAGTTCGGCGTCGACAAGACATCGCAGATCGCGACGATCGATCTCGGTGGCGGAATGGGGATTTCGTACATTCCGAGCGACGATCCTCCGCCGATCGCCGAGTTGGCCGCCAAGCTGAGGTCCATCGTGGCTACCGAGTCGACCCGGGTCGGCTTGCCCGTACCCAACGTCGACGTGGAGCCGGGCCGCGCGATCGTCGGACCGACCACGGTGACCCTCTACGAGGTGGGCACCATCAAGGACGTCACCGTCGACGCCAGGACGTCGCGACGCTACATCAGCGTCGACGGCGGTATGAGCGACAACATTCGCACGTCGCTGTACCAGGCCGAGTACGACTGCAGGCTGGTGTCGCGGTCGTCTCAGGATGCCCCCGTGCTCGCCCGAATCGTCGGAAAGCATTGCGAGAGCGGCGACATCGTCATCAAGAACACCTGGATGCCTGCCGATGTCGGCCCGGGCGACCTGCTCGCCGTCGCGGCGACGGGAGCCTACTGCTACTCGATGTCCAGTCGGTACAACCTACTGACGCGACCGGCCGTCGTCGCAGTGAAAGATGGAAAGTCTCGGCTCGTCCTGCGCCGGGAGACACTCGAAGACCTGCTCAGCTTGGAGGTGCAGCCATGACTACGAAGCCGATAGGAATCGCCGTTCTCGGACTCGGGAACGTCGGAAGCGAAGTCGTCCGAATCCTCACCGAGAATGCAGAAGATCTCGCCGCGAGGGTGGGAGCACCGCTCGAGATCCGCGGGATCGCGGTGCGGCGGGTCGATGGAAAGCGCGGAGTCGACACCTCGTTGCTCACCGACGATCCGGCCTCGTTGGTCGATCGTGACGACGTCGACATCGTCGTCGAGGTGCTCGGCGGCATCGATGTCCCTCGCAAGCTGATCCTCGCCGCCCTGGAGAAGGGCAAGTCCGTCGTCACGGCCAACAAGGCACTGTTGGCCGAGTACACCGGCGAACTCAACGAGGCGGCCGAGAAGTCCCGTGCCGACCTGTATTTCGAGGCTGCGGTCGCAGGCGCAATTCCCGTCGTCCGTCCTCTCATGCAGTCTCTCGCTGGCGACCGCGTCAACAAGGTGGCCGGAATCGTCAACGGCACAACGAACTTCATCTTGTCGGCGATGGACGAGACCGGCGCCGACTACGCCGAAACTCTTGCCGAAGCTGGACGATTGGGTTACGCCGAGGCCGATCCGACGGCGGATGTCGAAGGCTACGACGCTGCGTCCAAGGCCGCGATTCTTGCCTCGATCGCGTTCCACACCCGCGTTACTGCGAGCGATGTGTACCGAGAAGGCATCAGCAAGATCACCTCTGCGGATCTGGAAACGGCACGTTCGCTCGACTGCACCATAAAGTTGCTTGCCATCTGCGAGCGCATCACGACTCCCAAGGGCAAAGAGCGGATCTCCGCGCGCGTCTACCCGGCTCTGGTTCCGCACGATCATCCTCTTGCCACGGTCAACGGTGCTTTCAATGCCGTCGTCGTGGAAGCCGAAGCTGCTGGGCGCCTGATGTTCTACGGGCAAGGAGCGGGCGGCTCGCCGACTGCGTCCGCTGTGCTCGGCGACCTCGTCATGGCTGCGCGCAACAAGTTCTACGGCGGCCGCGGCCCGTTGGAGTCGAAGTACGCGAAGCTGAAGATCGCCCCTATGGGAGACATCCTCACTCGCTACTACGTGAGCATGCAGGTTGCCGACAAGACAGGCGTTCTCGCGACCGTGGCCGCCGAGTTCTCCAAACGGGACATCAGCATCTCCACGGTCCGTCAGGAAGAAAGCTCCGAAAACGGGGCCCGTCTGGTCGTCGTGACACACCTTGCCGCCGACTCCGCCCTGTCCGAAACCGTCTCGGCGTTGGACGAACTCGACGTCGTCACCTCTGTTGCCAGTGTTCTGAGATTGGAAGGCACATAAATGACCGTGCACACCCCGTGGCCCGGACTGATCGAGGCATACCGCGATCGTCTCGCAATCGGCCCGAACTGGAAGACAGTGACGCTGCTCGAGGGCGGGACTCCGCTGATTCACGCTGAGCGTCTGTCCGAGCTCACCGGCTGCGAGGTCCACCTCAAGGTCGAAGGGCTCAACCCGACGGGTTCGTTCAAGGACCGCGGCATGACGATGGCCGTGACCGACGCGCTGGCACGTGGCCAGGAGGCGGTTCTGTGCGCGTCCACGGGTAACACCTCGGCGTCGGCGGCAGCGTATGCCTCCAAGGCGGGCATGGGATGTGCCGTTCTGGTACCTCAGGGCAAGATCGCGATGGGCAAGCTTGCCCAGGCCGTCATGCATGGTGCCAAGATCATTCAGGTCCAGGGCAACTTCGACGACTGCCTCGAACTCGCGCGGAAGACGACTGCCGAGTTCCCGACGATCGGCTTGGTCAACTCGGTGAACCCGGTGCGCATCGAGGGCCAGAAGACCGCAGCATTCGAAATCTGCGACGCACTCGGCAACGCGCCGGACGTCCACGCGCTTCCCGTCGGCAACGCGGGGAACATCACGGCCTACTGGCGCGGGTACTCGGAGTACTTCCGTGACGGACTCACCACGATCAAGCCCCGCATGCTCGGTGTCCAGGCTGCCGGGGCCGCTCCACTCGTCCATGGTGCGCCGGTGTCGAACCCGGAGACCATCGCGACCGCCATTCGTATCGGGTCGCCTGCGTCGTGGAACGGTGCTGTCGCAGCCAAGGAAGAGTCCAACGGTGCGTTCCGGGCTGCAACCGACGAGGAAATTCTCGAGGCCTACCGCCTGGTGGCGAAGTCCGAGGGTGTCTTCGTGGAGCCTGCGTCCGCGGCGTCGATCGCAGGTCTGCTCGCAGCGCGGAAGGAAGGCTGGCTGGACAGCGGCCTTCGGGTCGTGTGCACGGTGACCGGAAACGGCCTCAAGGACCCCGACACAGCTCTGTCGGGAATGCCGGTGGTCGAGCCGATTCCGGTCGACCCTGTTGCAGTGGCATCTGCACTCGAGTTGGTCTAGTGGCAGAGTCCCAGTCCATGACGACAACACTGCCGTTGGGTTCGACGGTCACGGCGCGTGTTCCCGCATCGAGTGCCAATCTCGGTCCAGGGTTCGACACCTTGGGGATCGCGCTCGGGCTGTACGACGAGATCAGTGTCACCACGACGGCGTCGGGGCTCAGCATTCACGTCGAAGGCGAAGGTGCCGACGACGTCCCTTGGGGCCCAGCGCATCTCGTGGTACGAGCGATCGAACGCGGGCTCGAAGCGGCCGGTGTGTGGGCGGACGGCCTGGATGTCGTGTGTCGCAACGTTATTCCGCACTCGCGCGGGCTGGGATCCTCGGCCTCGGCGGTGGTCGGCGGACTGGCGGCAGCGAATGCTCTTGCAGCCAAGCTCGATCCGTCGTTGTCGCTCACCGATCAGCAGTTGGTTCAGTTGTCGTCGGAGTTCGAGGGACATCCGGACAACGCGTCGGCGAGCGTCCTCGGCGGAGCTGTCGTGTCGTGGAGCGAACCGGCCAGCGCAAGCGTGACGCAACGGACTTACTCGGCTGTGCGGTTGCCGGTTCACCCCGACATACACGTCGTCGCTCTTGTTCCCGCCGAACGGTCGTCGACTTCGCACACGCGGGGCCTTCTGCCCGAGTTGGTGCCGCATCGCGATGCTGCTTTCAACGTGAGCCGAGGTGCGCTTGCAGTCGTCGCTCTCACCCAACGTCCGGATCTTCTGATTCCGGCGACCGAGGATCTCCTTCATCAGGGGCAGCGTTCCAGCGCCCTGCCGTCGGCGACGAAGTGGATCACGTCACTGCGCGCTCGCGGAATCGCCGCCGTGCTGTCCGGTGCGGGCCCGACCGTGCTTGCGTTGTGCACCGAGCCGTTCCCGACCGATCTGAAGGAAGAGGCGACGAGCGAAGGGATTCGGGTTCTGGAACTCGAGGTCGCCGATGGGGTCAGCACCTACTGAGGAACTGCGACGCGAGCGGACGTACAGTGACTCACCGGTAGCCGGTTCTTGCCGACCGCGAGATTCGACGCTATTGTGAGGGACGTCCGTACATCGTGCGCTTCAGACGCCGTTCTTCACCAGGGCAATCACGTCATCGTATTCGGGGGAATCACGTCCGGGTCGGATGATGCTCCTGGCTTGGATCCCATTCCGCAGTACTGCGGATACGGGGCCGCTCGTCCGTCGGAAGTAGTTCGACCGTTGACGGCAATATCCGTGCTCGAAAGAAATTCGAGCTACGGAACGAACCCTTGGCTGCGCAGACTGCGAGCGAGGGAAGGAAAGGACCTCCGTGACCGATACGGAACTGATCTCTGCGCCCGAAAAGACCCGTCGCGGAGCTGGCCTGTCCGGAATGGTGCTCACCGAGCTGCGTAGTCTCGCGGGCGAACTCGGTATCAAGAGCATCTCCGGTATGCGCAAGGGCGACCTGATCGCCGCAATCTCAGCACGTCAAGGTGGTGGAGCGTCGGCGACAACCGATGCACCCAAAGCCCCTCGACGCAGCGCGGCGGACAAAAGCAGCGCAGCAGACAAGAGCAGTGCAGTAGACAAGGCGCGAGCCCAGGAACCGGCGACTGCGCCGGCCGAGGCAACAGCGCCCAAGACACCCGTCGCGAATCCCGATGCGGACGCGAGCACTGGCGATGCGGCCGAGACTCCGCGTCGCACCCGCGGTCGTCGTGCAGCCGGCCGTCGAGCCGGTGCATCGGACCAGCTGCCTCTCGACGAGGCAGCGGTCGAGGCCGCACCTGAGACTGCTCCCGTCGCCGAATCCGCAGGTACAGACGCCGGTGACAATGGTTCGGGTGCAGGCGAACGCCCCCGACGCAGCCGGGCAGAGCGCGACACGCGAAACTCTGCCGAAGGCAACGACAGTCCGCGGGGCAACCGCGGCGACTCGGCTGGCCGCTCCGAATCCTCCGACGGTGACTCCAACCGTTCCGACGGTGGTCGCGAGCGCAATCGAGACAACAACCGCGGTGAGCGCACGCGCGACAACCGTGGCGAGAGCGGCCGGGGCGAAGGTAATCGCGCCGACGGCAACCGTGGTGAAGGCCGCAGTGACCGGAGTGAAGGCAACCGCGGTGAAGGTAACCGTGGCGATGGCAACCGTGGTGAGGGCAACCGGAACCGCAATCAGAGCCAGAACGACAATCGCGGCGACGACCGGAACAACAACGGCCCTCGCGACAACAGGGACAACCGTGACAACGGCGAGGACGACGGCGATGGCCGCGGACGTCGGGGTCGTCGGTTCCGTGAGCGTCGTCGTGGGCGCGACCGTGGAGACGGCGGCGCAGGTGGCGGCGGAAACGAGCGCGAGCCCGAGATCCGCGACGACGATGTGTTGCAGCCGGTGGCGGGCATTCTCGATGTTCTCGACAACTACGCGTTCGTCCGGACGTCCGGTTACCTGGCGGGCCAGAACGACGTGTACGTCTCGATGAACTTGGTCCGTAAGAACGGACTTCGTCGTGGTGACGCCATCACGGGCGCAGTGCGGGTTGCTCGCGAGGGTGAGCAGTCGAACCAGCGTCAGAAGTTCAACCCGTTGGTCCGTCTGGACACTGTCAACGGCGGAGACGTGGACGCTGCACGCAAGCGTCCCGAGTTCAACAAGCTGACGCCGCTCTACCCCAACCAGCGGTTGCGCCTCGAGACCACGCAGAACATCCTCACCACACGCATCATCGACCTGGTGATGCCGATCGGTAAGGGACAGCGCGCGCTGATCGTCAGTCCGCCGAAGGCCGGTAAGACGAGCGTTCTGCAGGCCATCGCCAATGCGATCTCTGTGAACAACCCCGAGTGCTACCTCATGGTGGTTCTGGTCGACGAGCGACCGGAAGAAGTCACCGACATGCAGCGTTCGGTGAACGGCGAGGTCATTGCCTCGACATTCGATCGTCCTCCCGGCGATCACACCGCTGTCGCCGAGCTCGCTATCGAACGCGCGAAGCGCCTCGTCGAAGCTGGTCAGGACGTAGTCGTCCTGCTCGACTCGATCACCCGCTTGGGCCGTGCGTACAACAACAGCTCACCCGCGTCGGGTCGAATCCTGTCCGGTGGTGTCGATTCGACGGCGCTGTACCCGCCGAAGCGCTTCCTCGGTGCTGCTCGCAACATCGAGAACGGTGGGTCGCTGACCATCATCGCCACGGCGATGGTCGAGACCGGCTCCACCGGTGACACCGTGATCTTCGAGGAGTTCAAGGGCACCGGCAACGCCGAGCTCAAGCTCGATCGCAAGATCGCCGAGCGTCGCGTGTTCCCCGCGGTGGACATCAACCCGTCGAGCACCCGTCACGACGAGTTGTTGCTCAGCCCCGACGAGGCAGCTGTGGTGCACAAGCTCCGCCGCGTCTTGTCCGGCCTTGACTCGCATCAGGCAATCGACCTGCTTGTCGATCGTTTGAAGAAGAGCAAGAACAACCTGGAGTTCCTGATCCAGGTGTCGAAGACCGCGCCCGGCGCGCTCGACGACTGACAGGCGCCTTCGGCGCATGTGAACGGAAATACACAGCCTGCTATGTATTTCCGTTCACATGCGCGAAGCGCCTCACGCGGGAACAAGCCGACAGGTGTCTGTGTTGAAACCCCTGTCGGACGGGAATGACTTGCGATTGGCAGGTCAGACCCACTCTCTGGCATACTGAACGGCCGAGTCCGGTTCCGGTTCACGCTCTCGATCGGCGAGGGCGACCCGGCGACCATCTGAAAGGGACACCATGAAGGCAGGAATCCACCCCGACTACACACTCACCACGGTTGTGTGTGGTTGCGGCAATACTTTCGAGACGCACAGCACCACCGACAAAGATCGCATCAACGTCGAGGTCTGCTCGCAGTGCCACCCGTTCTACACGGGCAAGCAGAAGATTCTCGACACCGGCGGTCGCGTCGCACGCTTCGAGGCTCGCTACGGAAAGCGCGCTGCCAAGAAGGCCGAAGCCGACAGCTAGCTGCTCTCCCGACGCCCGCCCTGTGATGTCTACAGGGCGGGCGTCGTCTATTTCCTGGTCTTCTTTCAATCGAGCGGAGCGCACCAATGGCGAGGACGACGAAACCGTCGGCCATCGACGACATTCTGGCCGAACACTCGGGTCTCGAGCAGCAACTCGCCGACCCGTCCCTGCACAACGATCCGGCTGCGGCTCGCCGCGCAGGAAAGCGTTTCGCGGAGCTCGCCCCGATCATGTCGGTGCACGGAAAGCTCGTCTCGGCGCAGGACGATCTGGTGGCAGCGCGCGAATTGGCAGCTGACGATGCGTCGTTCGCAGCGGAGATTCCCGAGCTCGAGCAGACTGTGGTGACGCTCGAACAGACTTTGGCCGACCTGCTTGCTCCGCGCGACCCACACGATGGCGACGACATCGTGATGGAGGTCAAATCCGGTGAGGGCGGGGAGGAGTCAGCCCTGTTCGCGGCGGACCTCGCACGGATGTACGTGCGATACGCCGAGCGTCGTGGCTGGCGTGTGGAAGTTCTCGACGCCAACGTGTCCGATCTCGGTGGGTACAAGGACGCCACGCTGTCCATCAAGGCCAAGGGGAACTCGCTCGACGGCGTGTGGGCTCGATTGAAGTTCGAAGGAGGCGTGCACCGGGTTCAGCGCGTGCCCGTGACGGAATCTCAGGGCCGCGTGCACACATCCGCCGCCGGGATTTTGGTTTACCCGGAGCCCGAGGAGGTCGAAGAAGTCCAGATCGACGAGACGGATCTCCGCATCGACGTGTACCGCTCGTCCGGCAAGGGCGGCCAGGGCGTCAACACGACCGACTCCGCTGTACGCATTACTCACCTTCCGACGGGAATCGTCGTCACCTGTCAGAACGAACGCTCGCAGCTGCAGAACAAGGCGCGTGCGATGCAGGTGCTCGCGGCCAGGCTTCAGGCTGCGGCCGAGGAAGCGGCCGACGAGGAAGCATCGGCCGGTCGCGCAAGTCAGGTACGGACCGTCGACCGTTCCGAACGCATCCGCACGTACAACTTCCCCGAGAACCGCATCACCGACCATCGCATCGGGTTCAAGTCGCATAACCTGGACGCTGTGCTCGACGGCGAGCTCGACCCATTGCTCGACGCACTGGGCAAGGCTGATCGTGATGCTCGGATGCAGGCTGAATAACGCGCCTTCGGCGCCCGTGAGTGCGTAGTTACGTTCCGCGGTAATTACGCACGCACGGGCGGCGTAGCCGCATGAAGGGGGAAAACGTGTACCAGGAATTGACGCCCGCGGGCGAGAATGCGGTGAACGAACTTGCCGGCAGGTACGGCGTGTCCACCTCGGCCGTTCGAACGATGCTCGACGCAGTCAACGCGGGCCGCGGGTCGATGGCTCAGTTCAATATCGGCGAGCTCGGTGGCGGTGGGCAATGGATGCGCGGCGGTATGACCATGGTGGGCAACATGTTCGACCACGGTCTCAAAGCTCGTGTCGACGGTTTGTGCCGAGATCTGTCTGACGTGTTGGCGAAGAATCAGGTGTACCCGCCCGCACAGAACTCCACGACCGGCGTCGGCAATTCGTGGTGGCCCGGTGAGCTGGGGAGTCCAAGTTCCAGTGGTGGTCAGAACGGGTCGCAGTATGCCTACTTCCCGAGTTCGAAGCGCCTGGCGGTACTCGTCGGGGGTCGCCTGGCGGTCTACGACACTCTCGACCACTCGATTGGCGGGGTGCAGCAGCAACAGGGCGGCGGTCCAGGGTCGCTCGAGTTCACCAGCCAGTACGGCACCTTTACCGCGGCCAGTCTTCCTTTGGTCGACCCGGTGCAGTCCGAACCAACGCATAGCCCTGGTCCTGCCCAGAACCCTGGTCCTGCCCAGAACTCCGGTGCCGCCCAGAACCCCGGGCCTCCACCGAACGCCGGCCAGCTGAACATCGGCGAGATCACCTCGGCGATCGAGGCTCTCGCCTCGCTGCACGACAAGGGCATCTTGACCGACGACGAGTTCTTCACCAAGAAGTCCGAGCTGCTGAAGCGAATTTGACGTCGGTCCCTCGTGGCACGCTGTACGGGTGACTCGTAAACCGCTTCGTCTGGCCATTCTGGAAGCAACCGCGACACTCGAGGCCGCTGGAGTGCCCAGCGCCCGGGTCGATGCGGAGCTGCTTGCATCGCATCTCGTCGGCGTCGAGCGTGGACGACTCGGTTTGGTTCCCCTCGTCGAACCCGAGGTTATCGAGGCGTACAACCGGACCATCGAACAGCGTGCAAAGCGGATTCCGTTGCAGTACATCACTGGAACCACCGCGCTCGGCAACATCGACGTGGAAGTCGGGCCGGGTGTTTTCGTGCCTCGGCCGGAAACAGAACTGCTGCTGGGATGGGCGCTCGCGTTTCTGGAGGGCGTGGATCACCGGCCGCCGGTCGTCCTCGATCTGTGTACCGGTTCGGGGGCGCTCGCACTGGCTCTCGCCAACGCACGCCCCGACGCCCAGGTCCACGCTGTCGAACTGGACACCTCCGCGCTGGCATGGGCGCGTCGCAACGCTGACCTGAGAGCTGAACGAGGCGACACTCCAATCACTCTCCATCACGGCGATGTCACCGATCGTGAGTTGCTGAAAGAACTCGACGGGCGAGTGGATGTCATCGTGTCCAATCCGCCGTACATCCCGGAGGGCGCTCAACTCGAACCCGAGGTGATCGATCACGATCCGCATCTCGCGCTCTTCGGCGGAACCGATGGACTGTCGGTTATCGAGCCGATGATCGGCAATATCGCGCGGTGGCTCGGCGTCGGTGGGGGAGTGGGTGTCGAACACGACGATTCGCACGGCGATCGGGTCGCGGCACTGTTCGAAAAGCGACGGGTGTTCACCGATGTCGTGGAGCACCCCGACCTGTCCGGTCGCCCGCGGTTCGTCGTCGCCTCACGAGCGGTTTCGGCCGACAGCTGACCGAGGGACACAGGCGACGCACCGGACGAGCCGTCCACTGTCCTTCGAGACGGAAGTGACAAGATGAGGGGGTGAGTACCGTCTACGACTGCCAGCACGCCGACTCCCGAGCAGCCGGTTTGTCCGCGGCCAGGGGCGCCCTCAAGTCGGGCCGTCTTGTGGTCATGCCGACGGACACGCTCTACGGTCTCGCGGCAGACGCTTTCGACAGTGGCGCCGTCACGGATCTGCTTCGCGCCAAAGGACGTGGCCGCGACATGCCGGTGCCGGTGCTGGTGGGTTCGTGGAACACGATCGATGGACTCGTCGGAAGCGTCAGGCCGCGGACGAGAGATCTCATCAGGGCCTTCTGGCCGGGCGCG